>JAFSPK010000064.1:0-26208 GCA_017443005.1 Acidaminococcaceae bacterium | reverse complement strand
TGCCAATAATTACGTATTTCAGGAGGTGCTGAAGAACAAAGAGCTTTGCAAGTACCTGATTGAACGGATTTTACACATACAAATCAAGGATATCCGCTATCTCATAGCAGAACGACATATCAACAGCGCGAGAATCAGCAGCAAAAGCATACGGCTTGATGTGTATGTGGAGAATCAGGAAGGAACGGTACTGGACATCGAAATGCAGGTGACGGGCGATAACAGCACGGTGTATTCCGATAAAGATGAAACTACGGTGATCAAAGGACTGCCCCTGCGCACGCGGTATTATCAGAGCCTGATCAGTATGGACATGCTGAAGCAGGGGATGAAGTATCGTGAACTGCGCAAGTCCTATGTTATCTTTATCTGCACCTTTGACCCGTTCGGTAAAGGGTTGCCGTTGTATCATTTCACCTATCGGTGCAAGGAAGACAACACTTTGGAGATGGGGGACTTGACAGAGAATATTTACCTGAACGCCAGGGCGGCGGATAAAGCAGAGGACGCGGCGCTGGCCGATTTTCTGTGTTATGTGATCAGCGGCAAAGCTGGCAGCGAGTTTACGCAGGCTATTGATGCAGAAACGAAGCGTGTGACAAATGATGAAGATTGGAGGGAGAGATACGTGACATGGGAAATGGATTTAAAAATTATACAGGAAGATGCGGAAAAGAAGGGCGAAAAGCGTGGAGAAAAGAAAGGCCGTTTAGCCGGTAAAAAGGAAAAAGCGATTGAAATTGCCAAATCCCTGAAAGAAAAGGGTAAGTTGTCTGACTCCGAAATTGCTGAAGTCACAGCTCTTCCTTTACGTGAAGTTGCGGCGCTTTGACTTGTTGAAAAGACGATTGATTTGGTTTAAATAATAAAAATAATAGACTGGGCATTGCTTCCACTGCGGTCTGTCAGAAAGGACAGGCCGCAGTTTTTGTATGACGGGCATGCCGTCAGTCTGTGGTGAAAGTCCACAAGGGGCGTAGTTGCCGACGAACCCCATAGCGACTCCCAAGGTTTGCATCGTGAGGTGCAGGCGAGAAGAAGGAATAGCGAAATCGTAGCCTGACGAACAGAAACCTGATATAAGGCGTACTTGGTGGGCAAGCTGGCAAAACGCAGTGAAGTCCAAAAGGCAACCGTAACCCATGTGCGTAAATCAGGCAGGTAGACGAGGAAAGACTAACGACTTATCCCGTGAGGTCTCACAGGTGACACAAAAGTCATAGTAACAACGAACTGTGAGAAGTCAGCAGAGGCCATAGTAGGCGCAAGCCGAAGGGCCAAACAACGTAACCGTGTAATCAAATGTATGCCCCATGGAATACCTGACAGCAGGAAGGGCAAAACGTAAATGAGCAGATACTGCGCCACGTAGGGCGAATCCATGGGAACGGAAAGGAGAGAGCACACAAAGCAATGTCAGAACTGTTGGAAAAGGTACTGTCCAGAGACAACATGAACGCCGCCTACCGAAGAGTCTGCGCCAATAAAGGAGCGGGCGGGGTAGACGGTGTGACAGTTGAGGAAATGGGAGACTACATCAGGGAGAACTGGAGCGGTATCAGGGAGCAAATCAGGCGAAGGGAGTATAATCCCCAGCCGGTCAGACGGGTAGAAATACCCAAGCCAAACGGCGGAGCAAGAAAACTTGGAATTCCGACCGTAATGGACAGGGTAATTCAGCAGGGCATAGTGCAGGTAATAGGCCCTATGTGTGAGCCGTTGTTTTCGGAATGGAGCTACGGTTTCAGACCAAATCGAAACTGTGAAATGGCAATCAGGCAACTGCTTGTGTACCTGAATGAAGGGTATGAGTGGATAGTAGACATAGACTTGGAAAAGTTCTTTGACAATGTGCCACAGGATAGGCTGATGAGCCTTGTTCATGACATTGTTAATGATGGTGACACAGAATCACTCATCCGAAAATACCTGAAAGCAGGAGTCATGGGCAGGAAGGTTATGAAGCAACCAACCTTGGGACACCGCAAGGTGGAAACCTGTCGCCGCTCTTGTCGAACATTATGCTGAATAAACTGGACAGAGAGCTGGAAGCAAGAGGACTTCGTTTCGCGAGATACGCGGATGACTGTGTGATTGCGGTCAGGAGTGAGTCAAATGCGAAAAGGGTTATGTGGACAGTGACGGACTGGACTCAGAGGAAACTTGGCCTGAAAGTCAATATGACAAAGACCCATATTACAAGACCGTCGAAGCTGAAATATCTTGGCTTTGGTTTCTACAGAGACAGTAAATCGGGGGAATGGAAGTGCAGACCGCATAAAGACTCAATAGTCCGATTCAAAAATAAGCTGAAGGAACTGACGTGCAGGAAAATGCCTGGGAAAGTTAGTGACAAGATAAAACGAATCAACCAGGTAACAAGAGGGTGGATTAATTATTACGCCCTTGCTTCCATGAAGACAGTGATGACAGAAATCGACGCACATTTAAGAACGAGACTCCGGATGAATATTTGGAAACAGTGGAAAGTCCCGAGGAAGCGACAATGGGGATTGCAGAAACTGGGTGTGGCCAAAGGCCTTGCCCGCTTGACAGCATACCATGGCAACCGTTATTACTGGGTTTCTACAAAAACGTGTGTTGTAAAGGCAATTACCAAAGGAGTATTCACAAAAGCGGGGCTGATAAGCTGTCTTGATTATTACAATGTGCGCCACGCTTTGAAGTTATGTTGAACCGCCGTATGCCGAACGGCATGTACGGTGGTGTGAGAGGGGAGAGAAAAACTCCTCTACTCGATTGCTATAAAACGCTGATTTTAGCGGCTCGGCGCAGTGGCAGCTTTCCCGAACAAAGCAATAAGATGAACGAAAGAAGTGTCGCCTGGAGACAGACAATTAAGCTGTCTATATTTATGACAGAAAGCAGGCTGAAAAACCGCTTCGCTGCTGGAGTTACGAAAAAAGTCCGGTCACTAAAGTGACCGGGAGAGGGAATCAGAGGTTCGAAGGCTCTAAGACGGCATCCGGTATTGGGGTTGGTCGTAAAACGACCAACCTTGAAGCGCAAACCTGCATGGATACTGAGATTTGGTTCCGCTACCTGTCTACGGTGAAAGTGAAGTAAAAAAACCGTTAAGTCGCCCATTCTTCTTTTTTAAAGTCTACTGCTAAGTCTACTGAAAAGTAGACTTATGAGTAGACTTAGCCAATTTTAGGTAATTTGGAGGCACTTTAAATATTATCTTTCCACTGCGGTCTGTCAGAAAGGACAGACCGCAGTTTTTACCTTTCCCTTTTCCGGTAGCTAACTAACCCATATTGTGGTATAATAATTAAGTATGTAGTGGTCCGGTCTGGGGAACGGGGTTAGGTTCCCGGACCGGGGTTGGTTTGATTTGGTTTGCGTGAGTTCAAGTACCCTTACGGAGAGAAAATGGAATGCTCGATAACTGGAAAAGAGAAGGGGTTTCCCTGCGCACGATCCATAAGTGGCTGATCGTGTCGGCTGTCATTCTGACCTGTTTTATGATTTATTCCACGTACCGGCTCGCCGGCAGTTTTATGCATGTGAAGCAGGCGTCGGAAAAAAATATTGAGTTGGAAACTGCGGTTCACCGTCTCATGGACGCTTCGGATTACCTTACGGAGAAGGTACAGCGCTTTACGGTAACCGGGGACCGCATCTTCATGGAGCATTATTTTATTGAGGCCTTCGCCTCCAAGCGGCGGGAGGAAGCCATTGCCAAACTGGAGCTGGATGCCAATGCCACGGCGGCCCTGAAGCATTTGCGGGAGGCGATGCACTATTCGGTGAAGCTGATGGACCGGGAGTATTATGCCATGCGCCTGGTGATTGAGGCCCAGGGGATCAAAGAGTATCCGGACGTGCTGAAAAAGGTTACGCTGCGCACCGGGGATGCGGCCCTTTCGCCCCAGGATAAAATGCGGCGCGCTACGGAGATGGTGCTGGATGCGGAATATTATGAACAGAAAAACAAGATTCGCGCAGGGATCCAGAAGAGTATCGATGCGGTGGAAAAGCTGACCCAAAACACGGAAACCAACGCGATGGATACCTTTCAGCTGGATATGAATTTTGGGCGGGGGGTCATCCTGCTTCAGATTCTGGTCATCTTTTTTGTGGTCTGGCTTACGTCCCATCTTGGCATCAATCCGATCCTGCGGGCTGTGGACCGGATCAAGGAGGACTGTCCGATCCCGGAAGTGGGCGCCAATGAGTTCCGGTATCTGGCCCAGGCCTATAACAAGATGTATTCGGTGTATAAGAGCAGCATCGAGCATTTGAATTTCAAGGCGTCCCACGATGAACTGACCGGCGCGTATAACCGGGCCGGGTATGAACTCCTTCTTTCCGGTGTGGATTTGAAATCCACCTACATGATTCTGTTTGACGTGGATCATTTCAAATCGGTCAACGATACCTGCGGACACGAGACCGGGGACAAGGTGCTGCGGAAACTGGTCAGCGTGCTGAAACGGAATTTCCGTTCCGACGACTATGTCTGCCGGATCGGCGGGGATGAGTTTGTGGTGTTTATGGGACATGCCAGTGAAATGCAGCAGCACCTGATTAAGGCGAAGATTGAAAATATCAACGAGGAGCTGGGGAATCCGGAGGACGGGCTGCCGCCCTTTTCGGTCAGCGTCGGCATTGCCCACGGTTCTCAGGCGGATAGTGAATCCGGGCTGTTTGAAAAATGTGATTTGGCCCTGTATGAGTCCAAAAACCGCGGCCGGCATACCTATACGTTCTATTCGGAATGATCCCGTCGGGGTACGGTTTTACAAAAGCAGGCAAAGTAGCTTGCAGGGTTTTATGAGTTTTTAAGAAAAGGAGATGTAATCATGAGCTTGTTGGAAACCTTATTAACTTCAATGACTTCTTCCTCTTCCCTGGATTCCATGTCCCGGAGGACCGGCGGCAGCAATGATCAGATGGCGGCCCTCATTACGGCGGCGCTGCCCATCTTGCTGCGGGCTATGACAGCCAATGCTTCGACCCAGTCCGGCGCGGCGTCCCTGAATGAAGCCCTGGGGCAGCATACCGCGACGGGTTCGGTGGCCGAACAGTTTGCCACGGCGGATATGGACGACGGCGCTAAGATTTTACAGCATATTCTGGGAAGGAATTCGTCTTCGGTGATGAACGGGCTGTCCAGCCAGAGCGGCCTGAGCAACGATCAGGTGGGCTCGGCGCTGAGCGCACTGGCTCCGGTATTGCTCAGCAGTCTGTCTGCTGCGTCCAATCAGGCGCCGGTGCAGCGGCAGAGACCGGCCATTGACCTGAGCGACGGCATTGACGCTTCGGATATCATGGGCTTTATGCAGATGATGTCCTCCGCCCAGGGGGGAGCGCAGCGTCGTCCGCAAAACCAGGCGTCCTTTGACGGAAGCGATTTGCTGGGGCTTCTGTCTATGTTGAAATAACCGGAACGGATCTGTCGGTGGCTACAGCGTGATTTCTATCCTGTAGCCGCCCTCTTTTTTCATTTGGAAATGTTGCGGAAGTATGGTTGGATTGTAAGTAGTGGAAACAGGAGTCGGGATGGCGGCGCGCAACGGGTCAGGGTTTTGGAAAAAAGTAAAATGGATTTTTCTTCGGGCGGTGATGGTGGTTGTCCTGGTGCTTTTCGGGCTGGAGTTTGTCAATCTGCAGCAACGGGAGGCGAAGCCGGTTGAGGGCGGGGGACGTGCGGCCCGGCAGGCGCCGTTTGTTACGCTGGATAACCTGCCGGAGTATTCGGGCCGTTCCTTTGTGGTCCTGTATGGGAACAAACCGCAGTTTTCCGAAGAATTCAAGGCAAAGGAAAATCCCTATTATTCCTTTACGCCCCTGGATGCACTGGGGCGCTGCGGGCCGGCGTACGGTAAACTGGGGCCGGAGTTCCTCCCCACGAAGCCAAGGGGGCCCATCGGGATGATAAAGCCTTCGGGCTGGCAGTTCAGCAAGTACGATGAGATTGATAAAAAGTATTTATATAATCGTTGTCATCTGCTGGCATTCCAGCTGACGGGTGAGAATGCCAATAAACGGAATCTGATTACGGGGACGCGGCATTTTAACGTGGTGGGGATGCTTCCCTTTGAGAACCGCGTGGCCAGTTATATCCGGCAGACCCGTAAGCATGTGTTTTACCGGGTGACGCCTGTGTTTTACGGGCGCGAACTGGTGGCCCGGGGCGTGACGATGGAAGCGCTGTCTGCCGATGACGGAGGCAGGGCGCTCCATTTCCATGTGTTTGTGTATAATGTGCAGCCGGGCATCGCGATCAATTATGCCGATGGCGCCAATCACCGGCAATGAGGTTTTCTATGAAATATGTACTGGTAGCGATCAATCTGCCTGTTAAAAATCTGTTCAGGCAGTTTATATATGGCCTTCCGGACAGTATGGGGCAGGCCGGGGAAGGCTGGCGCGTAGTCGTTCCTTTTGGCTCCCAGAAGGTGGAAGGTTTTATCGTGCGGGATTTTGACCGGGAAGAAGCCCTGGCGTTATTGCAAAAGGAGAATCTCGGTTTTTCCTTGGATAAGATGAAAGAGGTTACGGCGGTGCTGGGAACCCGTCCCTGGTTTTCGGAAGAGATGATGGGGACGGCAAAGTGGCTGGCCGGGTATTATATGTGTTCCCTTGCGGAAGCTATGCGGTTGTTTATCCCCGGGAAGACGAGCATCCGGCGCAAGCCAGTCTATCAGGGGGGCCGGCTGATCGCCTATGAGATAGAAGAGCGGCTGAAGGCCCGGACGGTTGTGGCCTATACCATTACAGAAATGGGAAAGGCGGCGCTGGCGGAAGGAAGCCGCCGGGCGAAAGCGCAGATGCAGGCGCTGGAAGTTCTGCTTCATGCAACGGAGCCGCTGGACCGGAAAGAGGCGGAGGCGCAGCACATCAGCGGGGCTGTGTTACAGACGCTGGCCGAAAAGGGCTGGGCGCTGCGGACGGAAAAGCGGTTGCTGCGTAACAGTTATGACCGTCAGGCAGAGCGTAAGGAAACGTTGCAGCTGACGGAGGAACAGGCCCAGGCGGTGGCGGCGATTAAGGCGTCGCTGGATTATTTTCCGGCGGGGAAGCCGGCGGAAAAGGATGAACCCGGCGCGGCTGTGCTTGGCGTAGACGCCGGTAAACAGAAGACAGAGACGAATTGCGAAAAGGCAATACCGCAGGAATTTTTGCTGCAGGGAATTACCGGCAGCGGTAAGACCGAGGTATATCTGCGGGCTGCCGACCATGCCTTGCGGCAGGGAAAGCAGGTGCTGGTGCTGGTACCGGAAATTGCGCTGACGGCGCAGATCGTGCAGCGGTTTCAGGCCTGGTTCGGTCAGGAAGTGGCCGTGGCCCACAGCAAGTTGTCGCAAAATGAACGGGGCGACGTCTGGTACAAGATGCGCACCGGGGAAGCCAATGTGTTGATCGGGGTGCGAAGCGCGGTCTTCGCCCCGTTTAAGAATCTGGGCCTCGTAATGGTAGACGAGGAACAGGAGACCAGTTATAAACAGGAGGAACGTCCTGCCTACCACGCCAGGGAAGTGGCGCGTTACCGGTGTAAGAACAGCGGGGCGGTGCTGGTCCTGGGCAGCGCCACGCCTTCCCTGGAATCCTATTTCCGCGCGGTTTCGGGAAAGATCGGTCATTTGCAGCTGAAACGCCGTCCGGGCAGTTCCTTTTTGCCTGCTGTGGACGTGGTGGATATGCGGGAAGAACTGGCGCAGAAAAATTTTTCCGTCATTTCCCGGAAGCTGCGCCGGGAGCTCATTGCGACGGTACACGCAGACCAGCAGGCTATTGTGCTGCTGAACCGTCGGGGCTATTCCACCTTTGTCATGTGCAGGGACTGCGGGGAAACGCTGACCTGTCCGCACTGTGCGGTCAGTCTGGTGTTTCATGCGGATGAACAGGCTATGCGGTGTCATTATTGCGGGAATACGTATCCGATTCCGGAAACCTGCCCCCATTGTGGCAGCCGGCGGATCAAATTCTTCGGCAGCGGAACCCAGAAAGCGGAACAGGAGATCGGCCAGATGCCCGGCGTACAGGTATTGCGTATGGATCAGGACAGCACGGCCACCAAAATGGCCCATGAGGAGATCATCCGGCGTTTTTCCCGAAAGGAAGCCAATGTGCTGCTGGGTACCCAGATGGTGGCCAAGGGTCATGATATTCCGGACGTGACCCTGGTTGGCATACTGGCAGCGGACAGTACGTTGAACATGCCGGATTTCCGCGCGTCCGAACGGGGCTTTTCCCTGCTGACCCAGGCGGCCGGACGGGCCGGGCGGGGCGATAAACCGGGCCGCGTGGTGCTGCAGACCTATGACCCGGAAAATGAAATTATTACCCTGGCGGCCAGACAGGATTACGAAACCTTTGCCGGACACGAGCTGGCTATGAGAAAGGAATTGCTCTATCCTCCGTACGGTGAAATCCTGAAAGTAACGGTAGTGGATAAAGAAGAGAAGAAAGCCTGGGAGCTGGCCGATGAAATGGCCCGGTTTTTGCGGGGGCGGTATGGGGCGGAGCACTGGGAACGTACGGAGATCATGGGTCCCTTTCCCTCCGGTGTGGCGAAGGTCAGGGATTTGTACCGGATCAATATCGTGGTGAAATCCCAGGCGATGGAACAGGTGAAAGCGTGTCTGCTTGCCAGCAGATACAGGACGGTAAAAAATGTGTTTTTCGATGTGGATCCGATTATGGCAATATAGGTAACTTTAAAAATACGGAGTTATGTGTTATAATATAATGTAATTTTATTTTTTATTGAATTCAGATTTAATTTGGAGGCAACATGGCGGTCCTGGAAATCAGAAGGGCGGGAGACCCGGTTCTCAAAAAAATCAGCGAACCGGTGAAGCGCATAGATAAAAAAGTGAAACGTATTTTGAAAGATATGGCGGATACGCTGTACAAATCCGGTAACGGGATCGGGCTGGCGGCGCCCCAGGTGGGTATTCTGCAGCGCATTGTGGTCATTGACCTGCAGGACGGAAACGGGCTGCTGGAGCTGATCAATCCGGTCATTACGAAAAAAGAGGGTTCCCGGATCGTCGGGGAAGGCTGTCTTTCGGTCCCCAATTTTGAAGGCGAAGTGGAACGGGCGGAATATGTGGAATGTGAATATACCGATCCCCACGGCAAGAAGCAGTTCCTTGCCACAGACGGGCTGCTGGCAATCTGTCTGCAGCATGAGACGGATCATCTGGATGGTATTCTGTTTACGGACAAGGCCGTGACCATTACCCTGAAAGCGCCGGAGGATTGAACGATGTGGAATGTGGTGTTCATGGGCACACCGGATTTTGCGGTGGGGTCCCTGAAAGCATTGTTGGAAGCGGGACAATATCATATACAGGCTGTGGTGACCCAGCCGGACCGACCGAAAGGCAGGGGACAGAAGATGGTGGAAACACCGGTGAAGACCTTTGCGCTGCAGCACGGCCTGCCGGTATTCCAGCCGCTGAAGGTCAAAGAAGCGGAATTTGTGCAGCAGTTAAAAGCCTGGCAGCCTGATTTTATTGTGGTGGCCGCTTTCGGCCAGTTCCTGACACAGGAAATTTTGGATATTCCCACCTATGGCTGTATCAACGTGCATGCCTCTCTGCTGCCTAAATACCGCGGCGCCGCGCCGATCCAGTACGCGATTATCAAAGGGGAAAAGGAATCCGGCGTGACGATCATGCGGATGGAAAAGGGTATGGACACAGGAGCCATGTACAGCCGGGTGGTTGTGCCCATTGACGCGGAAATGAACTTTGCCCGGCTTCATGACGAGCTGATGGAAAAAGGCGCGGCACTTTTGACAGATACGCTTCCCCGGATCGCGGAAGGGCTGCAGCCTGAAATTCAGAAGGAAAGCGAAGCAACTTTTGCGACGCTGCTTACGAAAGAAATGGCGAAAATCGACTGGAACCGTCCGGCGCAGGAAGTGCATGACCGGGTGCGGGGATTTGATCCGGTGCCGGGCGCGTTTACATATTTGCCTGACGGGAAACTGATGAAGATCTGGGAGACCCGTGTGACCGGAACCAGGACGGAAGCGCTTCCGGGGACCGTGGTTTCCGTGACGAAAAAAGATTTTTCCGTGGCTTGCCGGGATGGGGAGCTGCGGATACTGACCGTACAGCCGGAATCAAAAAAACGCATGCCTGCCGCCGTATTTCTGAACGGCCGCAGCGTGACGGCCGGCGATCGGTTTGACAGTAAGGAGTAAGATGTTTTATGGTTTCTGCAGTGGAAATGGCGGTTAACCCCAAAAAAAGAGTGTTCCTTGCACTGGTGCTGTTCAGCGCCATCATGACGGCCGTCCTCTTGTTTTTTGCCTGGAAGGTAACCTATCTGGGCTTTGAGGCGATCAGCCAGTTTTTGCCGGCGGCCTTTGGCTTCCTGGTATTCGGGGCGGTTTTCTTCCTGTTTGCCGGGGAACTGGCGATTGTGCTGGCGATTATGGGTATGCCGCTGCCGAAAATTTTATATTTCTGGTCCTGGAAAGCAATCAATTTTCTGTTCCCCTTTGCGGTGGGCCTGGGACGTATCCTGAACATTCCCAGGGAAAAGGTGGAACAGAGTTTTGTGGCGGTGAATAATGCGCTGGTGAAGCAGCATCATATCAAGGTCCCCTCGGACCGGCTGCTGATCCTGACTCCTCACTGTCTCCAGTTGGATACCTGTCCCCGGAAGATCACCCGGAACATCGAAAACTGTCAGCAGTGCGGCGGTTGCTGTGTGGGCGGTCTGCTGGGGCTGTGTCATAAATATCATATGCATTTCGTGGTGGCCACCGGTGGGACGCTGGCCCGGCAGATGGTAGCCAAGGCGAATCCCAAGGCGATCATTGCCGTGGCCTGTGAGCGGGATCTGACCAGCGGGATCCAGGACGTATTTCCCATACCGGTCATTGCGATTTTTAATGAGCGTCCCTTTGGTCCCTGCTTTAATACAAGGGTCAGTATTGCGAAAGTGGAAGAAGCAATTCGTATGTTAAGCGAGGATATACCGGAAGATGCCAGTGCGTAAAGACAGACATGGGATGCCGGACAGCCTGAAACGTCCTGTGAACGGCAGGGAAGCCGCGTTGCAGGCTTTGCTGCAGATTTGGCAGGAAGGAGCCTATACTGCCATTGCGCTGAACCGCACGTTGCGCAGGGCCGGCCTGGAAGAGCTGGACCGGCGTTTTGCCACAGAGTTGGTCAACGGCGCAGTCAAGGCAAAGGGCACCCTGGACTTTGTGCTTGGCCGGATGACAGACCGTCCTGTCCGGAAACTGGAACCGGTGATCTACTGTATTCTGCATCTGGGTTTATACCAGATTTTTTATATGGACCGGATTCCGGACGCGGCTGCCTGTAATGAAAGTGTGAATCTGGCTAAAAAGTTCAGTCATAAAGGCACGGATAAATTTGTCAACGGGGTGCTGCGGGGTACGCTCCGGCAGAAAGAACTGCTGTGGGAGAAAATCCAAAACGACATGTCGCTGCGCGTCTGTCACCCCCGCTGGCTGGTAGAGCGCTGGCGCAGACAGTTTGGCGACGAAGAGGCAAACGCGTTGTGCCGCTGGAACAATGAACCGGCCAGTCTGAGTCTGCGGGTGAATTCATGTATGACGACACGTGACGCCTTTTTGCAGGATTTGCGGGAAACGGGCTGTGAAGCGGAGGTGTCCCTCTGGTGTCCCGACGGGATCGTGATGACAAAATCGCCTGGCCTGCAGATGTTGCTGGAAACATTTCCCCACAGTTTTTATGTGCAGGATGAAAGTTCCATGCTGCCGGCTATGGCCTTAGCGCCGCAACCGGGGGAACGGGTGTTGGACCTGTGCGCCGCGCCGGGCGGTAAAACCACCCATATCGGCGCCTTGATGGAGAATACCGGCAGGGTGACGGCCTGTGACATCTACCCCCATAAACTGAAACTGATTGCAGAAAATGCGGCCAGGCTGAAGCTGGAAAATATAAAGACGGAATTGCAGGACGGCTGCGTGTTCCGGGAAGAGTGGGAAGCCGCCTTTGACCGGGTGCTGGTGGATGCGCCCTGCTCCGGCCTGGGCGTGCTGCGACGCAGGGCGGAAGCGCGCTGGACAAAAACGGAAACCGGGCTGCGGGATTTTCCGGCGCTGCAGCAGAAAATTCTGGACAACGCAAGCCGTTATGTAAAACCCGGCGGCGTTCTGGTATACAGCACGTGTACGATCGAAGACCGGGAAAACCGGATTTTGATAGAAGCATTTTTGCAGAATCACCGGGAGTGGAAGCAAACCGGCTTCGCCCATCCACGTACGAAAAAGACCGTTAAGGAACTGCAACTGTATCCGCAGCGGGATGGTGTGGACGGATTTTATCTGACAGTATTGCAGAAAGATACATAACGTTTCCTTAAAAACAGTAGCAGAATTTAATTTATATAGAGTTTTACTTTTATAATGTTGGAAAGTAACAACTGGTTTTAGATAGACAGAGATATGAAGACTGAAATTTTCGGAATGCCCTTGCCGCAATTGCAGACGGCGCTGGCTGAGTTGGGAATGAAAAAATTCCGGGCAAAGCAGATTTACGACTGGCTGTATCAGAAATGTGTGTTTGATTTTGCGCAGATGAGCAATCTGGGCAAAGCGGAGCGCCAGTTGCTGCAGGAAACGTTTTCGGTATTGCCTGCGGAAATACGGGTCGTCCGCAAGTTAGATTCCGCGGATGGGCTGACACAGAAAATTTTACTGGAACTGCCCGACGGCAATGCCATCGAAACGGTACTGATGCATCATGATTACGGGTACAGCGTCTGTGTTTCCAGTCAGGTTGGCTGCGATATGCACTGCGCGTTTTGTGCCAGCGGCCTGCATGGCGCGGTGAGAAATCTGACGGTCGCCGAGATTGCGGCCCAGGTGTATCTCTTCGATGCCCGGCTTGCTGCCGCGGGAGAAAGGGTGAGCCGTGTGGTGGTCATGGGAAGCGGCGAGCCCATGCTGAATTTTGACGCGGTGTTCGAGGCCCTGCAGTTTTTGCATCAGCCGGATGTTGCCAATATCGGGTACCGTAATATGACGGTTTCCACCTGCGGTATTATTCCCGGCATCCAAAAGATGCAGAAGCTGGAACTGCCGATTAATCTGGCCATATCGCTCCACGCGGTCCGGAATGAGCTGCGTTCGGAACTGATGCCGGTCAATCAGGGTTTTCCGTTTCCGGATGTGATTGCCGCAGCGGAAGAGTATGCGGTCAGCAGCGGAAGACAGGTTACGTATGAATATATTTTACTGGCAGATATCAATGACAGCGACAGGGATGCGGAGTTGCTGGCGGAGTATTTGCGTTATAAGCAGGCCGGCGTAAATCTCATTCCGGCCAATCCGGTTCCGGAAAAAGGTTATTTCCGGCCCGGTACAAAGCGAGTTGAACGCTTTTTGTCGATTTTACATCGGCGCCGCATCCATGCAACGGTCCGTAAAGAGATGGGAAAGGATATCAATGCGGCCTGCGGACAGCTGCGTGCCGCGTTTGCCGGAGAAAAAGCACAGGGAACACGTTCCTGAACTGCACAGGTTTGCAGCTGTGCTATCATGTACTGACAGGAGGGATTGTTGTGTCAGTAGCGGCTCGGACCCATAAGGGAAGGGTCAGAATAAATAATGAAGACAGTTTGCTGCTGGAGCGTCCGTTCTTATTTGCGATTGCAGACGGAATGGGCGGCTATAATGCAGGCGAGGTGGCCAGCAAGCTGGCTTTGGAAAAGTTAAAAGCGGAAAAAGAAGACCTGTACGGGAAAAACGGTTTCGCGCTGGTGTCCAAGTTATATCAGATCATGCGGGACGTGAACGTGGAAGTGTATAAGAAAGCCCAGTCTGAATATACCTTTGAGGGAATGGGCACGACCCTTTCCGGCATTTATTTCAACGGAAAAGGAAAGGGATATGTTTTCAATGTGGGAGACAGCAGGGTCTACCTGTTGCGGCAGAAACAGCTGAAACAGATCACCCGGGACCATTCCCTGGTGGCGGAGATGGTTGAGAATGGAGAGCTGACGCAGGAAGAAGCCTTCAACCATCCGCAGAAAAACATGCTGACCCGGGGAATCGGCGTCAATAAGAATGTGGACGGCGATGTGTTCGTCATAGATATCTACACGGACGATACCATCCTGCTTTGCAGCGACGGGCTGACAGATATGCTGCACGATAATGAGATTGCGGAGTATCTGCAGAAAGAAGATACGGAAGATGCCGCCGACGCGCTCCTCAGTGCGTCTCTGGAAAAAGGCGGCAGGGACAATATATCGTTTATTATACTGAAACTGGATCGAAAAGAGGTGGAACACGATGGTCGGTGAAATTTTGAACGGACGTTATGAAATTTTAAAATCCGTTGGATTTGGCGGCATGGCGGAAGTGTATCTGGCCAAAGATGTTCTCCTGGACCGGAAAATCGCCATCAAGGTACTGCGTAAAAAATTCCTGGACAGCAAAACCCAGCTGGAACAGTTTAAGCGGGAGGCCCGTTCGGCGGCCCGCCTGATCCATCCGTCCATTGTTACGATTTATGACGTCTGCGACGAAGGGGATATCAGCTATATTCTGATGGAATATGTGGAGGGGGTCAGCCTGAAATCCTTTGAGGAACAGAACGGACGTATGGACCCTGCGCTGGCCGTTGCGCTGACGGCGCAGCTGGCTTCGGCGCTGGCTCATGCTCACAAGCACAACATTATCCATTGCGATATAAAACCCCAGAATATCGTGCTGACGGAAGCTATGGTACCGAAGATCGTTGATTTTGGGATTTCCCGCATTGTTTCCAATGAAACCATGGCGTTTACGGCTTCTGTGGTGGGCTCCGTGCACTATTTTTCGCCGGAACAGGCCCAGGGACTTGCGGTAACGGCGCAGTCGGATATTTATTCTCTGGGCATCGTCTTTTATGAAATGCTGACAGGGGTCGTTCCCTTTGACGGCAATAATGCGGTGTCTGTGGCCCGCAAACAGGTGGAAGAGCAGGCGCCTCCCTTAAAAGCGTATTGGCCGGATGCGCCGGACGAGCTTCAGAAGATTATTGATAAAGCGCTGGCCAAAGACATAAAAGACCGTTATGCTACCGCTGAGGAAATGAAAAACGATCTGATGGAAGTCAAAAACCAGCTTTATCCCAGCAAAAATAACGATATCATGTTGGGACAGACCATACCGCTGAAAGCTATTGTATCCAATGCTGCGGTGAAAGGCGCTGTGGCCGCTAATGCAACTGCCCAGGCAAAAGCGAAAGCGGAACGGGATAAATATGCGACGATGGTCATGAACCCGGACTTCCTCACAAAAAAAATAGACGGCAGGACAACGGAGCCTGATAATTATGGAACGCCGGAGAATACCAAAAGAGTGGAGCCGGTTTCCACGGAACGGACGGAAAAAGCGGCTGCGGCTGCAGGCATTGCTGCAGCAGGAAGCGTAATCGCGGCGACAAACAGTGCGGCAGGAGCCGAGCAACAGTCTTTGTTTACGGAGGAACCTGAGTTTTCCGGGGACGGGAAGACGGAAACAGAATGGGATCAGCCTGCGGAAGTCCGGAACGGAACGGCTGGCGGAGATGCGGAACTGCAGGCGGTTGCAGGTACTGACGATCCGGAGACGGTTCCCCAGACGGAAGTAAAGCCGGTAGTGATTCCGGTTGCGGAAAAGAGTGATGTTTCGGAACCGGTAATGGGGGTTGGCACTGCGGGGCCTGACAGCGGACATGCTGTAAGTACAGTTGCAGGGCAAACGGAAGAGATAACACCGGAGGCGCCGGAACAAAAGAGAAACTACAGAGCGCCTAAAAAGAAATCCGGCTTCTGGGGGAAACTGCTGGCGATTGTGGTAGTGTTGTTCCTGCTGGTTGCGGGCGGCGTATTCTATCTCTTTAGTTCCTCCAAACCGGATGTTATTGTGGCGGATGTAAACGGCAAAACGGTTACGGAAGCGAAGAAAGTACTGGAGGCGCAGGGCTTTAAGGTTGAACTGGAAAATAAAGTGGACCCCGGTGTGAAACCCGGACTGGTCTTACGGATGGATCCGGTGGCGGGATTCAAGCGCAAAGAGGGCGCGACGATCACGCTGATTGTTTCTGCTTCGGAAAAGATGATACCGGTTCCGAAAGTCGTCGGATTAAAGCTGGAGCAGGCGGAAAAAATCCTGTCGGATAAAAATCTGCGCATTGAAAAGATAGAATATAAATGGGAACAGACCAAGCCGGAAGACATCATTCTGAGTCAATCACCGGAAGAAAACAGCCAGTTAAGCGACAATGGCGCCGTGAGCATTGTAATCAACAAAAAAGAAGAAAAACAGGTAGCGCTGCCTGACCTGAAAGGCACAACGCTAGCAGAAGCCAGAAAGAAACTGGAAGCGATGAAGCTGAAAGTAGAAGTAAAAGAAGAAGACAGCGACAAGAATAAAAATACGGTCCTCGGTATGTCGCCGAGAGCCAATGATTCCATACCGGAAGGATCCACGGTGGTCCTGCTGGTATCGAATGCGAAAAAGCAGGCCGGCTTACCGGCTACGACGGACAAAATCAATGATAACAGCGGTAAGAGCAACGGCAGTGTGACAGTGAGCAAAGCAAGCGGCAGCCGGTATGCCGAATTTGTGGTGCCCGGAACCGGAACCCATACGGTGCAGATCGTTTCCAACAACGGCAGGTCCCAGAAGGTGGAAGTGTCCGGATCCTATAACGGCGGCGTGCGGCTGCGTACAAAGGTTGACAGCGACGTACAGCGTGTCGGCTTCTATGTAGACCACAGGCTGGTAGAGGAGAAGAGTTGGTAACATCGGGCTTGGTAGTGCGGTCTTACAGCGGTTACTATTATGTGGATTGCGCCGGCGTCATGATAACCTGTAAGGTCAAAGGGCACATGAAACAAAAACGGTTTTCCCTGTGTACGGGAGACCGGGTGCAGCTGGAAGTGAATCCGGATAAGGCGGACGAAGGGATGATCACCGCCGTGCTGCCCCGCCGTAATTATCTGGACAGACCCACGGTGGCCAATCTTGATCTGCTGGTGATCACCCTGGCGCTGGTACAGCCGGACTTCAGTTTTCTGATCGCGGATAAATTGCTGGTGCTGGCGGAAGCGGCAAACATTCCGGTACTGCTGGTGCTGTCCAAGGCAGACCTTGCAACGGAAGAACAGAGGGAAACCATTGCTTCGGTGTATCGGAGGATCGGGTATGAAACCTTTGTGATTTCTTCCAAAACCGGAGAGGGCATCGACGCCCTGCGCCGGCGTCTGGAGGGAAAAGTCACCGCATTCGGCGGTCCCAGCGGGGTGGGCAAATCCTCCGCGCTGAATGCGA
This sequence comes from Acidaminococcaceae bacterium, assembly GCA_017443005.1. GTDB lineage: Bacteria > Bacillota > Negativicutes > Acidaminococcales > Acidaminococcaceae > Succiniclasticum. Next base: position 8,915 of record JAFSPK010000064.1, on the reverse strand, counting down.
TTCAGCCCGGCGTTTTCCGGACCACAGGGGAGATCAGCACGAAGATCAGCCGGGGGAAGCATACCACCCGGTATACGGAACTCATTCCCTTTAACGGAGGGTATCTGGCCGATACGCCCGGTTTTGGCAACGTGATGATGGAAAATCTTGAACCGGACCTGTTGCCGACCTGTTTCCCTGAGTTCAGGCAGTTTGAAGCAACCTGTAAATTCTCACCCTGCAGTCACACCCATGAACCGGTCTGCGGCGTCAAGGATGCGGTGCGGGAAAACCGGATTGCCTCTTCCCGTTACGCGTCTTATTTGTCAATCTTGGAAGAGTTAAAAGAAAACAAAGCGAGGAACCGAAGATGATCAAAATAGCTCCGTCCATATTATCGGCAGATTTTTCCTGCCTTGGAAACGAGATCCGGAAGATAGAAAAGGCCGGCGCCGACTGGGTGCATATTGATGTGATGGACGGCAATTTTGTGCCGAACCTGACCTTTGGCGCGCCGGTGGTGAAAAAAATCCGGAACGTGACCAGGATGTTTTTCGACTGTCATCTGATGGTGGATCATCCGGAAACCTATATTGAAGATTTTGCCGCAGCCGGGGCAGACCAGATCGTGGTGCATGCGGAAGCTACAAAGCATTTGCACCGCTGCATACAGGCCATCCATGCCAAAGGGATCAAAGCCGGTGTGGCGTTGAATCCCGCCAGTTCCTTAGCTTTGATTGAAGAAATCCTGCCCGATGTGGATATGGTGTTGCTGATGACGGTGAATCCGGGCTTTGGCGGGCAGCAGTTTATCTCTTCCGTATTGCCAAAGATCAGCCGGCTGCGCCGTATGTTAGACCTGGCCGGTTTGCGTACCGACATTCAGGTGGACGGCGGCATCAATGCGGAAACGGCCCGACAGGTTGTGGGGGCCGGGGCGACGGTGCTTGTGGCGGGTTCGTATGTGTACGGGGCGAAGGACGTGAACGCCGCGGTAAAGAGCCTGCGCGGGTAAGCGCCTGCAAAGGAATGTATAATTGCAGGCTTGTACGATTGACAGACGCGTGATTTCATATTAAACTATATAGCGAAAACAGTCTTTGGGGCAGGGTGAGTGTGTCCGGAAAATCCGGCGCATAATTCCCAACCGGCGGTACAGTCCGCGAGCCGACAGCGCCTGGTGCGCCGACGCACGATCCGGTGTGATTCCGGAACCGACAGTATAGTCTGGATGAGAAAAGACATGTAGGAACGATTTGTCTTGCCATAGGAAATGCCTCCTGACGTTTCCTGTGGTTTTTTATTTTGGAGAGTTGCTATGTCTGACTATGAAATGTATATGCGCAGGGCGTTGGAACTTGCCCGACGGGCGGAAGGCTGTACCAGTCCCAATCCCATGGTGGGCTGTGTGATTGCCGACGCAGATGGAAAGATAGTCGGCGAAGGCTGGCACCGTAAGGCGGGGACGCCTCATGCGGAAGTGAATGCCATCGCGGACATGAAGGCGAAGCAACGGCAGGGTCACACCGCGTTTGTTACGCTGGAACCCTGTTCCCACTGGGGACGGACCGGCCCCTGCTGTGAAGCGCTGATCAAAGCGGGCATCAAACGGGTGATGGCGGCCATGGAAGACCCCAATCCCAAAGTGGCGGGCAACGGATTTCGCCGTTTGCGGGAAGCTGGCGTAGAGGTTATTACTGGCGTCTGCGAAAAAGAAGCAAGGCGTCTGAATGAACACTTTTTACTGTGGGTTACCCAAAACCGTCCCTTTGTCAGTCTGAAATTTGCGGAGACGCTGGACGGCAAACTGGCTACTACTGCCAGGGATTCCCATTTCGTGACGGGGCAGGAGGCGCATACGTACAGCCATTACCTTCGTAAGATCCATGACGCGATCCTGGTTGGCATCGGTACGGTACTGGATGATGATCCGGAACTGACCACAAGGCTGGTGGAGGGGAAAAATCCCGTCCACGTCGTGTTGGACAGCAGGGCCAGGATTCCCCTGACGGCAAAGGTGCTGCAGGGAGACGCAAAGACATTGGTAATTACCGGCCCGGAAGCGGATGCAGATGCATGCGATACACTGCGGCGTCTGCATAACGTGGAAGTGGTAACTCTTCCCTGTGAGAATGGAAAGATTTCGGTTTCTGCTTTGCTGCAGTCCTTATATGAGCATGAGATTACATCTGTTTTGGTGGAAGGCGGCAGCGAAGTGCTGGGCTCGTTTTTGGACAGTCAGACGGCTGACCGGGTCTACGCCTTTATTGCGCCGAAACTGGTGGGAGGAACCCATGCACTGCCTTCCGTTGGAGGCAGGGGCATTGAGCGAATGTCCCAATGCGCAACGGTTGTGGAACCGGAACTGCTGACCCTGGGGAAAGACTGGCTGATCACCGGCAGGGTAACGTTTTAAAAAGGAACCCAGAGGCTCTCCTTTGCCTGGCTGATAAACCGTATGGCATTGTTTGTCTGCATGAGCAAGGAATGGGTTTTCACTTATGAAACCGTAGTTATATAAAAACGCTTTAAAACTGTTAAGAGGAATTATTTTTGCAAAATAGAAACTGGTAAAGAGAGGATATATCATGTTTACGGGTTTAATAGCTTCCCTTGGCACGGTGGAACGACTGGCGGAAGGAAGTACAAGCTGCCGGCTGACGGTTCGCGCTCCCCAGTTGCTGTCCGGTGTAAATATCGGGGACAGTATTGCCGTGAACGGTGTCTGTTTAACGGTAGTGCATCTTCGGGGCGATACCTTTACGGCGGACGTGATGCCGGAAACCGTGCGCAGGACCACCCTGCATCTGCTGCAGCCGGGGGACAGGGTGAATCTGGAAAAAGCGCTGCGGCCCACGGACGGTCTGGACGGGCATATCGTGCAGGGACACGTGGAAGGTGTGGGAACGATTCAGCAAATTATTTCGGAAGGCAATGCACGGGTGTACCGGATTCAGGCTCCCGGGGAACTGCTTCGCTACATTGTGGAGAAAGGTTCCATCGCTGTGGACGGCATCAGCCTCACGGTGACGGAAACCGATGATTCGGGCTTTGGGGTTTCCCTGATTCCCCATACGGCGAAGATGACCACGCTGGGTTATAAAAGCGCAGGCGATGCTGTCAATCTGGAAACAGATATTTTGGCCCGGTATGTAGAGAAAATGCTGGGGATGGATAAAAAGGGGAACGGTTTTGCGGGCCGGCATAAGCCGGGTGCTGCTGAGAATAACAACTCAGAACCGGAATTAACGGAAGCGTTTTTGCTCCGGCATGGTTTTTAAAAGACATAATGCATGGGTGTCCATGCAGGGAAACGTAGATTAAACCGCGCTTCCTTTTCAGTATTAGTAAGAAAAGTATCAATAAGAACAGTTAGGTTTTCCATTAAAGGCGGAATGGGAGAAGATGATGAAAGACTTTACATTCAATACGATTGAAGAAGCCATCGCTGCCATCAAGGCAGGGAAGATGGTGCTGGTAACCGATGACGAGGACCGGGAAAACGAAGGCGACCTGATCATGGCGGCCCAGTTCTGTACCGGGGAGTCTATCAACTTTATGGCAAAGGAAGCCCGGGGCCTCATCTGTATGCCGGCCGATGCCGAAATTATGGACAAGCTGCAGTTCAGCGCTATGGTTTCCCACAATACGGACAATCATGAAACGGCTTTTTCCGTTTCCATCGACCATGTGGATACCACGACGGGCATTTCGGCTTATGAGCGGGCTTATACCATGAAAAAGGTAACGGAACCCGGTGCACAGGCAATGGATTTCCGGCGGCCGGGCCATGTGTTCCCGCTGCGAAGCCGGAAAGGCGGGGTGCTTGTGCGGACCGGGCACACGGAAACCACCACGGACCTGTGCCGGCTGGCGGGCCTGACACCGGTAGGAATCTGTTGCGAGATTATGGATGAAGACGGCCATATGATGCGCACGCCCCAGCTGATTGAGTTCGCGAAGAAACACAATCTGGTGTTTATAACGGTGGCCTCGCTGGTGGCGTACCGCAAGCAGCATGAAAAGATGGTACACCGGGTGGCGGAGGCAAAGCTGCCTTCCAAATTCGGCACCTTTAAAATTATTGCCTATGAAAACGATTTGGACGACTTATGCCACATCGCCCTGGTCAAGGGAGAGGTTGCAGGAAAAAAAGACGTGATGGTGCGGGTCCATTCGGAATGCCTCACCGGTGACGCATTCGGCAGCCTACGCTGTGACTGCGGCGACCAGCTGGCTTCCGCCCTGCGCATGATTGAAAAAGAAGGCTGCGGCGTCGTGGTCTATATGCGACAGGAAGGCCGGGGCATCGGGCTGGCCAATAAGATACGGGCCTATGCGCTGCAGGAGCAGGGACTGGATACCGTGGAGGCTAATGTGCGACTGGGCTTTGCCCCGGACCTGCGGGACTACGGCATGGGCGCCCAGATTTTATCGGACCTGGGTCTCACCAGCGTGCGGCTGATCACTAACAATCCGGCAAAACGGGCCGGCTTATCCGGTTACGGCATCACGGTCACCGGACGGGTGCCCATTGAAATTGCACCCAATCAGTACAATGAGTTTTACCTGGAAACCAAGGAAAATAAAATGGGGCATGAGCTGTCGGACCTGCATCTGGGTTGTCATTGCGGCAATCATAAAGAATAAGTTTGTGTGCAAAACAATAAAAATTACTGTTTTTTTAAAAACACCGAGAATGAACCATGTGAGGAGGATTGAAAATGAAAACGATTGAAGGTATGTTAACGGCAAAAGGCTTGAAGCTGGCGATCGTAGTTTCACGGTTTAACGAGTTTATCACCAGCAAGCTGTTGGGCGGTGCGGAAGACGCCATTCGCCGCACAGGGGGCAACACTGATGATGTGGTTCTGGTCTGGGTGCCCGGGGCTTACGAGATTCCCCTGGCTGCGCAGAAACTGGCGGAAAGCGGAAAGTTTGACGCCGTGATTGCGCTGGGTGCGGTCATCCGCGGTTCCACTCCGCATTTTGATTACGTCTGCGCGGAAGCGGCCAAGGGTGTGGCTCAGGCGTCCATGAAGACCGGCGTGCCGGTGGCGTTCGGAATCCTGACTACGGAAACTATCCAGCAGGCCGTGGAGCGTGCCGGAACCAAAGCTGGTAATAAAGGCTATGATGCTGCCATGAGCGCTATCGAAATGGCCAACCTGTTCAAGAAACTGTAACGGAACAGGATTGTAGTTTTGCAAAAGCAATGCAAGTGCAAGCGTGTGTAGCATAGTGAAATGTGTAAAGGTTACATAAGGAAACACTGATTCATTCGTCTGCGTGCTTTATATAAAATCGGAAAAGGATTATTATGGAAGATATCAAAACTAATTCATTGAACAAGCCTGAAGAAAAAAGTAATCAAGATAAAACTGCGAAAGCAAAGTTTACCGGCGAAGGAGATATACTGACCCGGGCGACGGTGGGGGACGCGCGCATTTATGTGGCCCGGACCACCCGTCTGGTGCGCAAGCTGTCCCTGCGCCATAATCTGTCCCACCTGGCCACCGCAGCCCTGGGGCGTACCGTAACCGGAGCGCTGCTGCTGGCGGCCACCATGAAAAACGAGGAAGGCGTTGGCATCAAAGTGACCGGCGACGGGCCCATTCAGGGCATCACGGGAGAAGCCCAGGGAGGCATTGCCCGGGGGTATGTGGGCAATCCGGATGTGTATCTGCCGCCGAAGAACGGTCATCTGGACGTTGGCGGCGCGGTTGGCAACGGAACCATTTCCGTGACCCGTTACACAGCCGGCGCGAAGCCTTTTACCGGAACGGCGGAACTGGTGGACGGTGAGATTGCCGATGACCTTACAAGATATCTGTACACTTCCGAACAGACTCCGTCTTCTGTAGGCCTGGGCGTACTGGTGGATGAAACGGGCGACGTGCAGGCGGCAGGGGGCTGGTTCATCCAGGCACTGCCCAACTGCAGCGAGGAAACCCTGGAGCAGCTGGACAAAAATGTCAGGCACACGCCCTATGTTTCCAGTCTCATCGACATGGGCTTCACACCGGAGCGGATCATTCAGATGCTGGGAAAAGATATGGAAGTGGAAATTCTGGACAGCTATCCGCTGCATTTTGGCTGCCGCTGCAGCCGGGAGCGGGTGGAAGGCGTCCTGGAGACGCTGCCGAAAAAGGAACTGAAGCAGCTGGCAGAGGATGAGAAAACCGAAATTACCTGTCCGTACTGCAATGCAAAATATGAATTTACTCAGGAAGAAATGCAACATTTGGCACAAAAGGCTAAGAAATGAGCCGCTGTTCAAAAGCATTTCAGCCTGTCTATTTACATTTTCATTCTTTTTGTATATTCTTATCTTTATAAAATGGCAGTGCAGAGACCTGTCCTGAAACTGCAGCATGCGTTCAGGGAGCTTGCTGCATAGGTGAAAAGAAAGAGGGGAATTACCATGCTGAATCAGATTTCATTGTTTGCGGCCAACACGAAAGGCGCGCTGAGTAAAATCACCGGGGTGCTGGCTCAGTCGGATGTTAATATTTATACGATGCTGGCTACGGATAGCGCGGAGTTTGGCATTGTCCGGCTGATCGTGGACAAATCGGAAGAGGCAAAGTCTGCGTTGGAAAAAGCCGGTTATCAATGCCGCCTGGACAAAGTCCTTGCCATTGACATGGCTTCGGATAAGCCGGGCACCCTGAACCGGATCCTTTCCGATTTGCAGAACGCCAATGTGATGATACGCTATCTGTACATTTCCTTTGACCGCAGCGACAGCACGCCCATTGCGGTGTTCTGTACCGACGAACCGGAAACGGAAACGTTCCTGCGGGGCAAGGGCTACCGGTTGCTGGACCGTTTCTGATATCGGACTGTGTATATTAGAATAGAATGTCTTCTAACATAGTAATTGAGAAAAACGAATGAGGAAATACAAATGGAAATGCAGATGGAATTCATACGGAAGCTGCCGTCTCCTCAGGAGCTGATGCAGGATTATCCCCTTGGCGCGGAAGCGTTAGCCGTTAAAACCGCAAGAGACAAAGAAATAAAGGATATTTTTTCCGGCACGGATGACCGTTTCATTCTGGTGATCGGCCCCTGTTCCGCCGATAACGAAGATGCGGTGCTGGACTACGTTCATCGTCTGGCCGGCGTGCAGGAAAAAGTTAAAGACAAACTGATGCTGATCCCCCGGGTTTATACGAACAAGCCCCGGACCATCGGCGTCGGTTATAAAGGCATGCTGCATCAGGCCAACCCGGAAGGCAAGGAAGACATGCTGGCGGGTATTACTGCCATCCGCAAGATGCACGTGCGGGTGGTGCAGGAAACCGGTCTCACCAGTGCGGAAGAAATCCTGTACCCGGAAAACCACCGCTACCTTTCTGATATTTTATCCTATGCAGCCATCGGCGCCCGTTCCGTGGAAGACCAGCTGCACCGGATGATCGCCAGCGGCGTGGGCATTCCCGTAGGCATGAAAAACCCCACCGGCGGCGACATCGGCGTCATGATGAATTCGATTGAAGCGGCCCAGCATGAACAGAGCTTCCTCTTCCACGGCTGGGAAGTGCGCACGAAAGGCAATCCGCTGGCTCACGCCATTTTGCGTGGTTATGTTGACAAATTTGGCAACAACATGCCCAACTACCATTATGAAGACTTGCAGGGACTTCTGGATGCCTATCACGAACGGGAGGTTGTTAACCCGGCGGTCATTGTGGACGCCAACCACTCCAATTCCGGGAAAAAATATCTGGAACAAATCCGCATTTCCAAAGACGTGATGCACAGCCGTCAGGTTTCCCCCGATATCCGGCAGCTGGTGAAAGGCATCATGATCGAAAGCTACCTGGAAGACGGCAACCAGAAAATTGGCGGCGGCGTGTACGGCCGCTCCATTACCGATCCCTGTCTGGGCTGGGCCAAAAGCGAGCGCCTGATACTGGAACTGGCAGAGATGGTGTGAGGGATGAAAAGAGCATAATTGTAAGAAACGTCGTAACAGAATATACATCCTTGCCAGAAAGCGCCGAATATGTCACAAGCATTTCGGCGTTTTTTCTTTGAAAGTGTGGTATATAAAGCAACACGGACAGGAAAGACTAGCGCAGTTTACTGTTGCGCGCAAGAGAAACCTGTGTGAAAAGTGGGAAATGTGTTGCCCTGAAACGCACTCCGAGTTTCAAAGCCACAGGCGAATGAGTCCATGGAATAGAAATCGTTGACATTTTTGCGATGTCTGTTCCTTTTGTTTAAAAGTAATCGTTTAAAACTTTATAATTATCCGTAATATTTTGAAACTGCAGGCGAAAGAGAAAGGGGCTGTTGCACCAAATCAGTGCAACAGCCCCTTTAGTCTGTTGTTCCCTTTGTAATTATAATTTTCCCTGCTTTTCGTACAGCAGTAGGAGCAATTCCTTTTGCGAAGTGGCGCCGGTCTTGCGCAGCAGCTTGGTGATGTGAAACTTGACAGTTCGCTGGCTGATGAAAAGCGCTTCGCTGATTTCGGCAATGCTTTGGCCAGAAAGAATGCAATCCAGCACCTCGGCCTCTCGCTGGGTCAGCCCATAGCGGGCACAGTAATCCGGGGCGGGGAGAGAGGTTGTTACTTCTGCTGTGGGGAGCGGGGTTATTATCTCCGCTGCGGCAGAATCCGCTGCGGCGGAACCAAGGGTAAAACGCAGGGCACTGCTGTAAAAAACAATGACCAGGCACCCGACAATGGCTAATACATACAGCAACGTAAAGAACAGTTTGTCCGCATCCAGTATAAAAGCACCGAAAACAGTGGCCACGCTGACGGTAAACATCTGCAAGGAACGACCGGTTACGGCCCAGGGCTTCAGCGATGGCCGGTGGGCGGCGAGGTCTACAAAGGCCAGAATGATGAACAGGGTAAAGAAGCCATTCATGAAATCGCCAAAATAATGAAGTGGATAATACAAAACCTGTTCTTG
>JAFSPK010000063.1:0-2631 GCA_017443005.1 Acidaminococcaceae bacterium | reverse complement strand
GACTCTCCAGAGTCGTGTCCCCTTATGGTTCCGCTTTTTACAGCGCCTGAGAGTTTAGCTCCTTCGGCAGGCTTGCGCCGTTCTCCCACAAGATTCATCCACCTTTGTTCAGTTGTACGACAGCACTTATTATATACGTTTTTTCAGAAAATGCAAGTGGAAATAGAAAAGAATAGTAAATGCCCTCACTCTGAAACAAATCAGAATGAGGGTATTTTTAATTACAGTTTTTACAGTTTTCACGTATTCTTCTTCATGCTTAACATGAACACCGTGATCATAATGAACGCCATGCCGGCGTAATCAACAGGAAGCAGCACGGTTCCCAAAAAGAAAACGGTAAAGAGGATGGTAGCGAGGGGTTCAAAACAGCTGATAAGTGATGCTTTCGTCGGCCCGATAAGTTTCACCCCTGCCAGAAACAGAGTAAAGGGAATGATCGTTCCCCCCAGAATAATAAACGCTACCGCGCCCGCGGCCGCAGGCGTCCAGGCGCTTACACCGGAATCAGAGAGACTACAGAACGGCAAGAGGAACAACGAAGAGATTAGTTGCCCCCAGCCCATAATCAGCATGGTAGGAAACTGTTTCAGGATGTTTTCCGGCGCAATCATATAAATGCAAAGCGCAATGGCAGAAAGCTCTCCTGATACCAGCGCCACGGGCGAAATGACCAGGTGCGACGGATCACCATGGGTGCTGATGAGGAACACGCCGGTCATGGCCAACACAACGCCCAGCAGTTCCCGCCCTTCCGGCATTCGTCTCCGGACAAAAGCCTGCCATAGAATAATGAATATCGGCGCCTGATACTGCAGGATGGTCGAGGTGGGCGCGTTGGAAACGCTGATTGTGTAATAATACATAAACTGCGCCCCCAACAGTCCCAGGGTAAACCAAAGCATTTCTGTAATATTTTTGCGCCCGCTCCGCCATAAAGCTAACAGCGGTTCTCCTTTTATACGCATGAACAGCAGAAATAATATCCCCGCTGCCACCTGCCGCACTGCAATCAGCCAGACCGGGTACGGATGATAATTTTCAAACAGAAACTGTCCGCATACCCCGCTGAGCCCCCACATCGCAGCGCTCAACATCACCATAAGAGTGCCCATTGTTATTGTCGTCCATTACGATTCTGAATTTAATCTGTCGGGCAAGCATCAATTATACTCACACAATCCCTTTTCCCATTTCATAGGCTTCCGCCAGCTTTACGTTCCCTTTGATCTCTCCGGGAGCGCCTACGCCGCACGCGCAGACTTTGCCCGCAAAACGCGCTTTTTCAAAACAGGCGATCCAGCCTTTTAATCCGTGGACAGCGCCTTCATCCACATCCGGTTCGTCTTCAGCCGCTGCGGTCAGAAGATACACGTCCCGGAATTTGTAATCTTTCGGGAACAATGAGTTGGCGCGATCGATCATGGTCTTCATCTGTCCGCTCATCTCATAGTAGTAAATGGGCGTCGCCCAGGCAACCACGTCCACCTCCAGCATTTTGTCCGTAATGGCGTTCGCATCGTCTTTGATTATGCAATGACCTGTCTGCTGGCAGGCAAGGCAGCCTTTGCAAAAGGCAATCGTTTTATTTTTCAGGGAAACCAGTTCCACTTCGTTGCCTGCCGCTTTTGCACCGTCTGCAAACGCTTCCGCCAGCTTTTCCGAGTTGCTGTTGCCTCTCATACTTGTACTGATAACCAATACTTTTTTAGCCATAGTGATTCCTCCGTTTGTTTTCATCTCTGTCCTCTGATTCTATGCGTGATATGTTCTGATTATATTCGTTAAAGCCTTCTCTAAGTCAAGAGGTATGCCGTTACTGCCCGACTGCTTCTATTTTCACTTTTCCCTTTATGTTCCGAATCTGTTCCGTTCCGCTTACCGCTTTGCCCATCACATATAAGCCGGGGTAGCGTGACATATCGCCGTAATACAGGCACACGTTGTTCCAGGGCGAGAAATAGGCAATCGTCCCCACAGGACACGCCCCTTCCTGCACCTTGCTACAGTCCAGCTTTTTGGGAGGCTGGAAGATTTTTTCGTTGTTGCTGTAATTCTCCACAGCAACAGTTAACGGCAGCTGCGCATAGAATGACCGGGACACGGAAGTATCGTTCAGCGCAAATACAATTTCTTTACCATTTGCAACCACTTTAATTTTCAGGTTTGTGTCAGGCATAGCAGTTCCTTTTTCTCCATTATCTTTCTTTTCCGCAGCTTCCTTTTTCACCGCACCGGATGTATCTTCCGCTTTTTGCGGCACAGACGCGCTTCCAATATTGTTCACCGTTTTTGTGCCTGCGGACGCGCAGCCTGCGAACACTACACCCAGCAACAATATTGCGAGCAGCAACTGCCAAACTTTTCTGTGTTTCATGTGGTATTCCTGCTTTCTATTTAAAAAACTGTAATTTCTATTGCAAAGACATTGTGAAACTGTTCACGACATCTGCTATTCACCCTTTGGCAACTGCCGGAAAAACGGTTTCAGCTTTTTGTAATTCTCTTTCCGGCAAAGGAAGTGGAAAGTTACGCTGGCCTCCGGGTTCAACAGGGGAACCAGCACCCGGTCATTGTTTTTCCCGAAATATTTTACCGAAAGATTCGTCATAAAAGATGGCAGCATGGTGG
>JAFSPK010000062.1:0-6885 GCA_017443005.1 Acidaminococcaceae bacterium | reverse complement strand
GTTACCTTCAAAGCCCTGCAGCCCGACCAGATCAAGGACATTGTGAAACTGATCCTGAAAGAACTGGGCGACAGGGTGAACAAGCAGCTTGAAATCAAGCTGACCTGCACGGACGAAGCAGCGGCTTTGTTAGCCAAAGAAGGTTTCGATCCCCAGTTCGGCGCCCGTCCGCTGAAACGTCTGATTGTCCACAGCGTAGAAAACGTACTGTCCAAGAAAATCGTTAACGGGGAAGTCAAAGCCGGGGACAGTGTGGAAATTTATGTGAACAACGGGAACATTGATGTGAAGTAATGGCGATGAGACATAATAAAATAATAAGAGATAATTAAAAACAGGAAACATTGCCCGGAACCCGAAGCATTGTAGAGAGGTAAAAAAGTCACGAAAGTTTTTAAGGAAAAGTTTTATAGAACTGTGCTGAATGAAGACAACCTTTATTTGGCGCAGTTCTTTTTGTCTTTTTTATGTTCTTTTTATAAAATAATTAAGAAATATTTAAATGAGTAGTTTATTGCATTCCCTCTTTATGATAAAATAAAATGAATTCGTATAAGCTTTTGGATTAATGAGTTAGGAAAAGAAATGAACAAAACATCGACAACGATTGCGTAATTCCATGAGATGAAATTCGCCGTTGTGGCGAGACTGTTTGAGGGCGAAGCCCGAGTTTCGAAGCCACAGGCGAATGAGTCCATGGAATAGCAATCATTGACGGTTTTGTGAATTTCTTTTCCTAACTCGGATTAAATCAATTAAACAAATAGCGGGGAGGTTTTAATTATGGGAAAAATGAAAAAGATTCTGGCGGCCGGCGTGGTCTGCTACGTGGCATACAAATTAGGACAGAAATACTTAAAAGAAAACAACCTGACAGCCGAAGACGTATTTGATTCTGCCAAAAAGAAAGCAGAAGCGTTTGCCAAACAGGCAGCCGGCGTGGTTCCCACTACAAAAGACGGAGAACCGAAAGGCAAAAAGATTTACACTTTCGGCAAGGAAAAACGCATTGAGATGGTACACCTGGCAGACGGTGTTACCGGCCTTTATGACAATAAAAAGAATTACCCAATTGAGAAACAGGTGAAAATCTACAGTGAAGACGGAGGCAAACTGTATGTGTACAGCGACGCGGCGGACTATGTAATTTCCGACGAACCCTTCTTCATGAACGTGTACGTGAAAGACAAAGATAAGACCGAAGCCATCGCTATTGCACTGGGCAAACAGTATGACGCAGAAGAAATCGCTGTGTACAATTACGGCTCCAGCCAGAAGTTTGATGCCCAGGGCATGGCTGCGGAAGCGGAAGCGGAAAAAGTAGCGGCGGAGCAGGCAGCAGCCAAAGCCAAAGAAGCGGAACTGGCGGCTCAGGCAGCAGCAGCCAAAGCGGAAGCCGCTGCGAAAGAGGCTGTAGAAAATGTTGAGGCCGTTGCGGACAAAGCCGAAGAAGTGGCGGAAGAAGCTGCTGAAAACGTGAAAGCTAAAGCGGAAGACATTGCGGAAACCATTGAAACTACGGCAGAAGAAGTGAAAGACGCAGTAGAAGAAGCTGTAGAAAAGACTGAAAACTGATATAGTTTACATAATAGCCGGGCTGATACCACCTGAATAAGCGATGCGTCCTCCCGGAGGGCGCGAGGAATTGTTGTTTAAAGAAGGTTGAACAAGAAACGCAACAATACTTTACACATAGCAATGCAGCGCGAATTTGGCCGAAGCGTTAGCAGAGCGCTATGAAGGTGGTATCAGCCCGGGCGCAAGTTAATTGGTTTTAGAGGAGTTATAAATGCTTGGAATCGGCTGCGACCTGGCAGACGTGGAACGAATCGAAAAAGCCATAACGCGCAAGGGCTTTAAAGAACGCGTTTATACCCCGGAAGAAATAGCCTACTGCACCGGCTCTAACGGCGATAAAGCCCAAAGCTATGCAGCCCGGTTCGCCGCCAAAGAAGCCTTCCTGAAAGCTATCGGTACCGGACTTCGTGGCAAAGGACAACTTACAGAAATTTATGTAGTCAACGACGACCTGGGCAAGCCCGAACTGAAAGTGACAGGCTACTACGCATCCTACATCGCAAAGATGGGTGTGAAAAAGATACACCTTACATTAAGTCACACCGCTACCACTGCAATGGCAGTGGTGGTATTGGAATAATATGAATGATACGGAGCAAGAATGATACCGCCTGAATAAGCGAAGCGTCCCCCGGAGGGCGCGAGGAATTGTTGTTTAAAGAAGATTGAACAAGAAACGCAACAATACTTTACACATAGCAATGCGGCGCGGGTTAGGCCCGAAGCGTTAGCGGAGCGCTATGAAGGCGGTATCAGTCTGGGACATCAACCTTGACAGAAGGAGGCCACCCCATGCAGATTTTACTGGCAGAAGAAATGCGCGCCCTGGACCGCGCCGCAGAAGAAGAAATCGGGATCCCCGGTCTTGTGCTGATGGAAAATGCAGGCCGCGCCGTAGCAGATGCGGCGGAAAAACTGCTGGGCGCCTGCTGTCATAAAAAAGTCCTCATCTTTGCCGGCAAAGGCAACAACGGCGGCGACGGCAGCGGCGCCGGACGCTGGCTCCACAACCGGGGCGCGGAGGTGACCCTGGTCCTGGCCTGTGCGGCGGAAGAACTGTCCGGCAGCGCTGCGGATGAACTGCAGTATTATATTGCCTGCGGTGCCACGGTGCTGGAAGTTACCGATGCAGACGACAATCTGCGGTTTGCGGAAATAGAAAACCTGGCTCTCCGGGCGGATCTGCTGATTGACGCTTTGTTGGGTACAGGCTTTTCGGGAAAGATGCGTTCGCTGTTCCTTCGTCTGTGCGGTTGTATCAACAGAGCAAAAGAAAAGAATCCTGCCTGCAGCATTCTGGCAGTGGATATTCCCACCGGTGTCAATGCGGATACGGGAGAGGCTGACGGCAGTGCAGTGAAAGCTGATGCCACGGTGACCATGGCGTTGCCGAAGCTGGGCCTGTACTTATATCCCGGAGCAGAACATGCAGGCACGGTTCAGGTAGCGGATATCGGCATGCCCTCCTCTTTATTGAAAGAAACAGAGGGAAACCGTATCCTGATTGAAAAAGAACTGGTAAAAACCATGCTTCCGGACCGCCCGAAGAATGCCCATAAAGGCAGTGCGGGACGGGTTGCGGTGGTTGCCGGTTCCTACGGTTATGTTGGAGCTGCTGCCTTATGCAGCTTCGCGGCGGTAAAAGGCGGGGCCGGTCTGGTCACGCTGCTGACGCCGGAAAACACAAGGGAAATACTGGCGATAAAACTGACGGAAGTGATGGTGAAAGGTCTGCCTGTGTCGGATGACCGGCTGGTGGCAGAAGAAGCGCTGGAGGTTGTGACCGAAGCACTGGATAAAGCAGATGTGCTGGCCATCGGTCCCGGCTTTGGCGTTTCCGAAGAAGCAGGGAACCTGATCCGGGATATTCTGGTTACAACGGCGGTACCCTGTGTCATTGATGCAGATGCCATTACGGCGCTGAAAGACCATACAGAACTTCTGTCCCATATGCTGGCGGAAAAAGTGCTGACTCCTCACCCGGGGGAGATGGCACGCATTACCGGCATACGGATTTCGGAAATTGAAAAGAACCGGGTGGAAGTGGCCCGTCTTTATGCGGAGAAGTGGCAGGCGGTCGTTGTGCTGAAAGGTGTGCCTACCGTTGTTGCCCTGCCGGACGGAACCGTGTATCTGAATACCACCGGTACACCGGCCATGGCTACCGGCGGCAGCGGCGACGTGCTGACCGGGTTGATTGCTGCCCTGATCGGACAGGGGCTTACCGTAGCTGACGCGGCAGTGGCCGGGGTTTACCTCCACGGCATGGCAGGCGAACTGGCTGCCGGAGGCAGCGTGGGCATGGCAGCTTCTGAACTGCTACTGAAATTACCTGAAGCGCGAAAATACTGAGAAAATGATTTGAAATAATGTAAGAAAAAGATTTGAGCAAAACATCGGCAACGATTGCGTTATTCCATGAGATGAAATGAGCCGTCCGTGGCGAGATTGTCTGAGGGCGAAGCCCGAGTTTCGAAGCCACAGGCGAATGAGTCCATGGAATAGCAATCATTGACGGTTTTGCGAAATCTTTTTCTTACAGCAGCTTTCAGATATATTAATTAGGAAAACTGTTTGCGCATAAATATATTTTATGCTAAAATAAATTGTTATAGCATTTGACATGTATTGAAACGTACATAAAGGAGGTACCGGTTTGCGTAGGAAATTTTTAGCGTTTCTGGTTTGGGCCGTCTGCCTGCTGGTAACCTGTACTGCTTCCGCAACAGCCATGGTGACCGATGTTAACTGGGGCGTGGATAAATATAATGTACTCCGTATGGTAGTGGACCTGTCGGAAAACACACAGTACAATATTAAGATTGCCAACGACAGAGAACTGCAGATCAAAGTCACCGGCGGACTGGGACCCAAGGTGGTGCGCCGCGGCTCGATTAAAAGTGATCTGGCGAAAAGCTTTAGTGTGGACCGGGAACAGAACGGTGTCGTGGTCCGTGTGCCTATGACAAAAAAGGTAGAACGTTCGGACGTGAAGAGCTTTATTTTGAAAAAAGATGCCTCTACAGGCCGGCCTCCCCGCTTAGTGGTAGATGTTTCTACAAACAAGGTGAACAATGCTTCCATGAAATATGGGGCTACCTCGGTGCGCCGTCCGGCGGTCCGTCCCTCCCAGGGACCATCCACCCCGGTAGGTAACCGTGTCAACTTTGCTACCAAAGGCGGGTTGAAGGGGAAACGCATCACCATCGACCCCGGTCACGGCGGTTCAGACCCCGGCGCTATCGGTCCTAAAGGCAACAAGGAAAAGACTTCCACGCTGCTGATTGCCAACTATCTGAAGAACTACTTGACATCGGCCGGCGCCCTGGTGTCCATGACCCGTACTACGGATAAAGATGTGTACGGAAGATTTGCTTCGGCCAGAAACGAACTGCAGGCCCGGGTGGATGTGAGCACCCGGAACCGGGCGGACGCTTTTGTCAGCATTCATCACAATGCCAATAATAACCGCAATATCGGCGGTATTGCTACCTATTATTACCCTAAGTCCGGTTACGATTACAAGTTGGGCAGTGCCATTCAGAAAAAGATGGCGGCAGCGTCCAAACTCCGGAATATGGGAACCCAGCAGGCTAATTTCTATGTAATCAAGCGCTCCTATATTCCGGCAGTGTTGCTGGAGGTAGGCTTCCTCAGCAATTACCGGGAAGAGCAGCTGATCAGCAGCGCCTGGTTCCAGAAGACCATTGCCAAAGCTGTGTTTGAAGGATTGAAAGAGTATTTCGGCGGTTGAGGACAGGAGGCGCGTAATCATGTTGAAAAAAATAAGCATGTTGCTGATGCTTGTCCTGTTGTTGACAGTGACGGGATGTGAACCAACGGAGAAGATTACCGGCAAAAAAGGTGACGTGAAAGATGTGACGGGACAGCAGAATCCCATCACGACCGTAGTAAAAGACCCGAATCCTCTGACGAAAGAGTTTGTGGTGTACCGTGTACAAAAGAACGGGGAAGAGATCCTGATTCCGGAGAAGGTACGCTTTGCTGCGGGAAAAAAATCAAGAGAAGAAGCGGCGCTGGATGCCCTGATCCATACGGACCCGGTTTCCAAGCAGTTGATGAACCTGTTTCCGCCGGGGACGGATGTGCACAGTGTGAAGGTCAGCGGGGATACGGCAACGGTTGATTTCAACCAGAATTTTGCGTCCCGGGGGCAGGGCTCCTTTACGGAACGGATGATGGTCAACGCCGTGGTCTGCACTTTGACGGAATTCCCGGAAATTAAAAAAGTAAAGTTTCTGGTAGACGGCAAGGACATCGACACCATCAGCGGGCATATGGATCTGCTGGATCCTCTGACACGGAATCCGGACGTACTGAAAAAACCGGATAAGAAGAAAGAAGAGAAAAAGTAAGGAGAAAAATGATTTATGGATACTCACTCGCGTAAGAAGCAACATCAGACTGAAACTACTTCTGACAATGCAGGGCCTGTACCCGAAACCCGGCCGGTTTTGACCGGCATATTCTGGCAGAAGGAGTCCGGGAATCGAAGTCCCCGCTTTTTTCTGGCTGATGAGAACGCGACAGAGCATTTTGGCAGACTGCTGGGAACGCTGGCTGCCGACGGAGACGTATATTGCCTCAGCGGTGACCTGGGCGCCGGCAAGACCCTGATGAGCAAGGGTGTCTGCAGGTCCCTGGGCGTAGAGGAAGAGGAAGTAGTGAGCCCGACCTTTGCCCTGATGAACATATATAATGGAAAGGTTATGGAAGTGCGCCACTTTGATCTGTACCGGCTGGATTCTCCGGAAGAACTGAACGATATCGGCTTCTATGAATATGTGGGCGGCGAAGGTGTCTCTTTGATTGAATGGGGTGATTTGTTCCAGTCGGAACTGCCCCCGGAGTATTTGCAGGTGAATCTGACGATTGTGCCGGAAGGGCGTGTGGTGGAGCTGATCCCCTTTGGCCTCCGGTACGAAGCGATAAGCAAGGAAGTGTTGCGGCATGTTAACGCTGGCGCTTGATACGGCGACGGGCGTATGTACGGTGGGACTGGTGCAGGACGGACATGTGCTGGCGGAATATGATATTTCCGTAGGCCTGACCCATTCGGAAGGGCTGATGCCCCAGCTGGACCAGATGTTTGCCCGTACAGGGATAAAAAAAGAAGAAATTGACCGGATTGCTGTCAGTATCGGGCCCGGTTCTTTTACGGGACTGCGTATCGGGCTGGCAGCGGCGGAAGCGATGGCCTATGCCTGGCAGTGTGGTATCTGTGGTGTCAATACGTTGCAGGCTATGGCCTATAATATTCCTTTGGCCGGTGTGGTGCTGGCGCCG
>JAFSPK010000061.1:0-5779 GCA_017443005.1 Acidaminococcaceae bacterium | reverse complement strand
TTAAAGAGATTTTGGCAGCCGGCGCATCCAGAATCGCGCCTTTTCTGGCAGATACCGGGCATATGAAGATACGCAGACGCGTTAAAGCGGCGGACGTGTTCCGCCTGGGAACGATTCGCATGGAGACGTGCCCGATCCACACCGTGCACGCGCTGAACGTTGCAATTCCCAAAGGCAGGCTGACGGCGGTGACGGGCGTGTCCGGTTCCGGGAAAACGACGCTGGTACTGGAGAGCCTGATTCCCGGGCTGGCGGCACACTGCGCAGGGGAGAAACTGCCTTTTCCGGTGAAAACTGTTGAGGCGGAGGGAATCCGCCGCGCCAACCTGATTGACGCGTCGCCTATCGGCATCAATATACGTTCCACGGTGGCAACCTACAGCGGAATTCTGGATGAGCTTCGCAAGCTGTACGCAGGAATGGAAGTTGCGAAAGCCGGAAAATTGAAAGCCGGCGATTTCTCCTACAACACCGGTTCCCTGCGTTGCCCGGTCTGCGACGGAACCGGACAGATATCCCTTGATGTACAGTTTTTGCCGGATGTAACCATAACTTGTCCGGAGTGCGGCGGAAAGCGCTACAGCGGGGAGGCGGAGAAAATCCTCTGGAAGCCGAAGGGAACCGAAGAAGCGTTTTCCCTGCCCGCGCTGATGGCGATGACTGTGGACGACACGTTGGAACTGTTTAAGGACAAGAAGAAAATATACGAAAAGCTGAAAGTGCTGCACGACCTCGGCCTGGGCTATCTTACCCTCGGCGAAGACACTCCCGCGCTTTCCGGCGGTGAGGCCCAGCGGCTGAAACTGGCCAGCGAAATGGGACGGACCCAGGAAGATTCCGTGTTCGTATTTGATGAGCCGACAATCGGCCTGCACCCGCTGGATGTTAAGGTACTGCTGGGCGTGTTTGACCGTCTGGTGGAAGCAGGCGCTACCGTCCTTGTGATTGAACACGATTTAGACGTAATCGCCAACGCGGACTATGTTATCGACATGGGACCGGGCGGCGGTGAACAGGGCGGACGTATCGTGGCCTGCGGAACTCCGGAGCAAATCCGGCAGTCCAAAGAAAGCGTTACCGGCCGGTATCTGTGAAGAAACGCTGAACATTTCGTAAAAAACCGGCCGGTGGCCAGTCATTTCCGAGTCAGACGGTTCATACAACAGATACGTAAAAGAGATTGTTTCGTTGTAAAAAGCGCTGATAAGTAAGTCAGAGAGAACGGGAGGGAAGACCATGAGTTCTATTCTGGATAAGTATAAGGTATTTTATAATGACAAGGTAATCGGTTACTACTATATCTACAGCAACCACAAGGCAACGTATTACACAGAATGGGGCTGCCCCTGGGATATGGAAGACAAGTTGAAGGAACTGGGGCTCGAAAAGGAATTACAGGAAACAAACCCCCTGAAGGTGTTCACCGGTTTGATCAATGACGCAAACCGGGTGCAGGGAAGAAGGCGTATCCTGTATCGGAAAGGTCCCTTGCTGCTGGAACGTTACCCCATGGATACAGGGGAACGGTTTACAGTCTACCGGCGCGGCGCCAGGAAAGGGACGCCGGAGTATTCGCCACTTTCACACGATGCGCTGCATTATGAAGGGCCGAAGACCCCGGAAGGAATGCGCGAATGGGCTTCCTGGTACGCTTTCAACAAGATGGATGACGGAACCTATGAAGCGGAACTGGACGAAGCCTGGTGGTGGGGCGGCGGCCACAATGACGGCGGCACCATCCACCGTGAGATACCGGAGGAATGGTTTGATTTGCCCTACGAAGATTTTCTGGAGAAAGTAGTGACTCTTGCGGCGGCGTCTCACTATGGATTTACTGCTGAAATATTGCTGGAGAAGAAAGGACTGAAAGAGTTCTTCGGATTCGGTGAATAACGTGACTGTTACGGAACCCCTCTTGACTTAGAGCGGGCTTTATCGTATATGATTAAAGAACAAAACCGTAAAGGAGAAACGGACTATCATGCTTACCCGCCGTCTGCTGCAACTCTGTTCCGCCATTTTATATAATTGTAATTTAATCAGCGATATCCCTGCGAAATATATCAACAGCGAATTCTGCGTGCCGGGGCTGAACTGCCGTTACTGTCCGGCGTCCGTAGCAGGCTGTCCGCTGAATTTTATGCAGCGGCTGTTTGCGGACGGGCTGTCCCATCTTCCCATACGGGTTTTATGCTGGCTGCTGTTGCTGGCGCTGGCCTTCGGCCGGTTCATCTGCGGCTGGCTCTGTCCCTTCGGGCTGGTACAGGACCTGCTGGATAAAATCCCGGCGCCGAAAATCAAAAAGAATGAATGGACGCGCCGGCTCAGTTATCTTAAATACGTATTCCTGATACTTTGCGTGATTGTCATTCCCTTCGCCTTTTTCCTGGGAGGCAGCAGGGTTATGGCCTTTTGCCAGTACGTTTGTCCCAACCTGCCTTTTTCCAATTTCCTCATGACCTTATCTTCAGGGGGAAGTATCCGTCCGTATATGCTTCTCAATTACCGTTTCGCCATTCTGGCGGCGGTGATTATAGTATCTGTTTTCCTGTTCCGGCCTTTCTGCCGTTTCATCTGCCCATTAGGCGCGTTCTACGGCCTGTTTAACAGAATCGCGCTGCTTTCCGTCAAGCTGGATGAAAGCAAGTGCGTGCATTGCAATGCCTGCCTGCGGACCTGTAAAATGGATATCAGAAAAGTGGGAGACTGTGAGTGCATCTCCTGCGGCGACTGCAAGGCGGCCTGCAAGTTTGGGGCCATCCGGTTCGGATGGGAAAAGAAACAGTAATACAACAAAAGCCTGAAATGGGGGGGCTGGCGCAATGGCAGCTTGCACGAACAAAGCGATATGAATATACGAAAGAAAAGCTATATCGAGACATACAAATAACCTGTCTATATTTATAACAGCAAGCAGGCTGAAAAACCGCGCCACAACTGGAGTTGTGAAAAAATCCCGGTCACTAAAGTGACCGGGATGCGTTTTTGTGTTGCTTTTAACACGAAATTGTACAGTCAATAATCCCTGTGGAAGAACCGGCAAATGTGAATTAACTATGAATTCTCGCTTTTAACCTTGACTTAAAGTGAACTTTAACAAATAACATATATAAAAGAATCGCTGCCGATTCGTTCTTTAATATCTGAACAAAGGAGTTGTACATTATGTCGTACACCATTTCCGAAGCCGCCGAAAAAACCGGCCTGCCGCCGTCCACCATCCGTTATTACGATAAGGAAGGGCTGCTGCCCAACATCAAACGGAAAAACGGCATCCGTGTCTTTGAAGATATGGACCTGCGGCTGATGGGTCTTCTGACCTGCCTGAAAAACACGGGCATGCCCATTAAGCGTATCCGTGATTATGTGGAGCTGACCTCCAAAGGCGACGACACCCTGCAGGAGCGCTATGAAATCATCAAGGCCCAGCGTCAGTTCGTGCTGGATCAGATCGAACAACTGCAGTATTATCTGGAAGAGCTGGATTTCAAAGACTGGTACTATAACAAAGCGCTGACCGCCGGTTCGGAAAGCGCAATCAATTTAGATGATTACGAAAAAGAAACGGGGAAGAAAGCACCGGACGACCCCAACCGTAGGGACTAAACGCAATTTGTGTGAATGAAGCCAAAACCATGAAAATTATTTTGAAAGTTATACTGGTGTTAGTGCTGGTCCTTGCGGCCGGCGTATATTTTTACAGTCAGCGCCCGGAGTTCGGGCGGACGCCTACGGGCAAACGGCTGGAACGTATCCGGCAGTCGCCCCATTATTATAACGGGCGTTTCTGGTCAATCGTCCCGGTGGAGAAGCCGGTGGAAACCAGCCAGTTTCAGGCGACTATGCGTTTTTTGTTCGGCAAAACGCCGGAGCGGCTGATTCCCGCGGAACCCATGGTGTCCCGGAAAACGGATCTGCGTAAACTGGATCTGCAACAGGACACAGTGGTGTGGATGGGGCATTCTACATTTTATCTGCAGCTTGCCGGCAACAGGATTCTGATTGATCCGGTCTTCAGTGAATGGGCCTCGCCGCTGCCGTTCATCAATAAAGTTTTTGCCGGAAGCAACGTCTACACGGCGGAGGACATCCCCGACATCGACCTGCTGGTGATTTCCCATGACCACTGGGATCATCTGGATTATCCCACTCTGATGGCCCTGAAACCGAAAATTAAAAAGATTGTGGTGCCTCTGGGTATCGGGGAACATGTTGAGTATTGGGGGTTTGATTTGGACAAAATCGCGGAAGAAGACTGGTACACGCCGGTTAAACTTTCGGAACAGCTTACCGTCCACATCCTGCCGGCCCAGCATTTCACCGGGCGTTTCCTGAACGCGAACCAGTCGGAAGCCTGTGCCTTTGCTTTCGTTACGCCGCAACGCAAGGTGTTTTACAGTGGCGACGGCGGTTACACTAAAGAATTCAAAGAGTTCGGCAATACCTTTGGAGGCTTCGACCTTGCCATTCTGGAGAACGGGCAGTACAACAAGGACTGGCCGAAAATCCACATGAATCCGAAGGAAACCGCGCAGGCAGGGGAAGATTTAAAAGCAAAAACAGTGCTGCCCTGTCACGGAGGAAAATTCGCGATGGCCCGTCATCCCTGGGATGAACCCTATATCCGTCTGACGGAGGAAAGCAAAACCAAACCGTACCGATTGCTGACGCCCCGCATCGGGGAAGCGGCGGTTATCGGGGAGAACGCGGAACAATTCGGCCCCTGGTGGAAAGAAATGAAATGATTCGGCAGAGTTTTCATTCATGCCTGAAAAGCATTTCCTGCAATTAATAACAGGTATTTGTTTGTTACACACGCATTGCTTATAATGAAAGTGCAGTAAAGCTTTGAGGGGAGCGTGTATGTTTATGAAAAACAGTTGGAAAAAAGCGTTGGCGGCCTTTGCAGGCGCGTCGATCCTTATGTCAGTGAGTTTAAATTATGTGGAGGCAGCAGCAATGACAAATTCGAATCAGAGAGTTGCGAAGAAAATAGTACAGACAGCAGGACGGGAAAGGCTGGGAGATTTTGCCCCGGACTTTGCCCGTTACAATGATGACATCTTATTTGGGGAAGTCTGGTCGAAGAACGACGTGCTTTCCCTGCACGACCGCAGCATCGTTACCGTTTCCGGCCTGGTAGGCAGCGGCGTCATTGACAGTTCGCTGAAGTATCATATCCAGTCGGCAAAGAATAACGGGGTTACCAAAGCGGAGATGGCGGAAATCATTACCCAGCTGGGTTTCTACACCGGCTGGCCGAAAGCCTGGGCGGCGTTCAACATGGCGAAGGAAGTGTATGCGGAACCGGCGGCTGCGGCAGCGGCTGTGACAGACAAAGAAAAGTTCCGGCAGGAGATCATGTTCCCCATTGGCGAACCGAACACGGCGTATGCAAAGTATTTTATCGGACAGAGCTATCTGGCTCCGGTTTCCACGCAGCAGGTTGCCATGTATAACGTGACCTTCGAGCCGGGCTGCCGCAATAACTGGCATATCCATCACGCCAAATCCGGCGGCGGCCAGATGCTGATTTGCGTAGGCGGCCAGGGCTGGTATCAGGAATACGGCAAACCGGCGGTAAAACTGCTGCCCGGAACTGTGGTCAATATTCCTGCCAATGTGAAGCACTGGCATGGCGCCGCGGCAGACTCCTGGATGTCCCATCTGGCGATTGAAGTGGCCGGCGAAGAAACCAGTAACGAATGGTGCGAACCGGTAACGGATGCGGAATACAGCAAACTGAAATAATCAAGTGAAGAGATGCTGATTGAATGAG
>JAFSPK010000010.1:0-10161 GCA_017443005.1 Acidaminococcaceae bacterium | reverse complement strand
TATGGTCCAGACGGTCCTCCAGTCCTACATCACGCAGGGCAATCCGGGCCCGTTCCATGCGTTCTTCTTCCGACACGCCTGCATACACAAGAGGCAGCGCCACATTCTGCTGGGCCGAAATCTTGGAAAGCAGATTAAAATTCTGAAATACAAACCCGATTTTGGCGTTCCGGGTGCGGGCCAGCTCGTCGTCGCTCAGTCCCGCCACTTCTTTCCCGTCCAGATAATACTTGCCGGAAGTGGGACGGTCCAGGCAGCCCAGAATATTCATCATGGTGGATTTGCCGCTGCCGGAAGGTCCCATGATGGCCACAAAATCCCCTTCTTCCACGCTGAAGTTCACATGGTCCAGCGCCTGCAGAATGGTATCGCCCATGGTAAACTGTTTCACAATATCTTCCAGTACAATGACATCTGCCATGCTCATCCCTCATTCCATCGTTACATTTGCACAGGCCCGCCTGAACTTGTGCCATTACAGTCGTTGCGGTTTCACTTACGCTGCAGCCCCGCTATCATACAGCCTTCTCCGGCTGCCCCTGTTTAAAACCGCGGACCGCCCCGCATAGCATTATTGGTCTGTTTTGCTTTCAGCGTTTTTACCATCACCTTGTCGCCCTGACGCAGCTGATCGCTCTTGACGGCAATGTTGTCGTCGCCGGCCATGCCCACTTCCACATCAATTTCCGTTTCCTGTTTGGTCTGGGGGTCGTACTTCTTCACATACTTACGGCCGCCGTCATAGAAGATACAGTTCTGGGGAACCATCAGCACGTCGCCGGCCTCATGAATGATAATGCTGGCCCGGGCCGTCATGGTGGGGAACAGTTTGTTTTTGGAATTGGCAACATCCACATACACTTTATAGTAAACTACGTTGTTGGTGGTAGTAGCGCTGCGGGAAATCAGCCGCACCGTACCTTCAAAGGTTTCTTCCGGATAAGAATCTACCGTGAACTCAACCTTCTGGCCTACCTTGATCTGCCCGATATCCGATTCGTCCACCAGGGTTTCAATCTGCATCTTGTCCAGGTTGGCGATGGACATGATGACCTGAGGCGAACTGATACCGGAGCTGATGGTCTGGCCGACAGGGGTCGGTTTGCCGATGACATAGCCGTCAATCGGCGAATAGATATAGGTATCATTGGTGTTGGAAACCGCCTGCTCATGAGCCGCCTTGGCAACCCTGTAGTTCATCAGGGCCGTATCATATTGCTGCTGCGAGATAGCGCCTTTACTCAACAGCGCCGAATAACGGTTCATGGTCAGCGTGGCTTCATTCAGCGTAGCTTCCCGCTGCTCTTCCGTAGCTTTCAGGGACGAATCATCCAGCCGCAGCAACAGCTGACCGGCGGTGACGTGGTCGTTTTCCGCTACCAGTACCTCTACGATACGACCGGTAATCTTGGAGCTGATATCCACATTATCCAGCGCGCTGAGGCTGCCGGTAGCAGAAACGCTTTTCTGCAGGTTCCCGTATTCCACGGAAACCGTTTTTACCGTTTCCGTTTTTGTGGCTTTCTGGCTCTTGTAATATTTGTAGCCCCCGAAACAGGCTCCGAGAAGAATTGCCAAAAACACAAGGGCATAGAGATTATTTTTTAAAAACTTCAACATGCTGACCACACTCCCGTACCGCATTTTCCTGTATCATTACAACAATGCATGCTTTGCTGGTTCTTTACAGTTTTATTGTAACAATGAATTGTGACATTTTTATGTTGGGAACTGCAAAAATCCATAATTCTTATCGCAGCAGGCGGCTTTGCAATTCCTCCAGGGTTTCGTCGGTAATCCCAATCACCTGTTTCAAATATCCAAGAGGCGTACCTCCCAGACTGCACATTTCCTCCCGGGCCGTCTGCAGGCAGTCGGCATCAGCCAGGTACATCATGCGCAGCACAGCCCTTGCCTGTTTATTCTGATATCTGTCCGGCAGGTTCTCCAGCTTCCGCTCCAGCCAGGGCTCCACCACTTTATTGGTCTCCATGTAATCCGCCGCAATGATATCCCAGGATACATTCAGGGCTGTCAGCAGAAATGCGGTGATGATACCGGTGCGGTCCTTGCCGCCGTTGCAGTGATACAGCAGCGCGCCGCCCTTCATGGACAGCAACAGCTCAAAAAAGCGGCGTGTGGCGTTCTGGGCCTGCTTCGATGTGATAAATTTGCGGTAGATATCCTGCAGATACTGCTGCGGCGTATAGACCGGCCCGCTGGTCATATTGATCAGCGCATCCAGTACGCTGATCTTGATCTGTGGCGAACCGGCAAACGACCCAAAGCCCATCTGGTCGTCGCTCAACAGGGAAATACGGGAATAAGCGGCAACTCCCCAGGGGGGATCCGGGCGTTCGTCACTTTCTTTGGCACTCCGCAGATCCACAACCGTACGGACCCGGCAGATTCCCAGCAGATACATGATATCGGCATCGCTGAGCTCGCTTAAGCGGCCGCTGCGAATCAGTTTGTTCCGCCGTATGACGCGTCCGTCCAGGGTCACAGTGTCCCCCAGGTCACGAATATTTTTCTGTTTTTCTAACCGAATTGGTATCATGGTCTAACCTGTCCGTCTCCACTGATTAAATATTTGTAGGTGGTTAATTCCGGCAGGGCCATGGGACCCCGGGCATGTAATTTCTGTGTGCTGATACCGATCTCCGCCCCGAAGCCAAACTGGAATCCGTCCGTAAAGCGGGTGGACGCGTTGGCGTATACGCAGGCGGCATCCACCATCTGCTGGAATTTTCTGGCATTGGCAAAGCTGCGGGTCACGATGCACTCACTGTGCTTTGTGCCATACTTGTTAATATGTTCTATCGCCTCATCTGTATTCTCTACCACTTTAACAGAAAGACGCAGGTCGCCGTACTCTGTTGCCCAGTCTTCTTCCGTAGCGGGCAGGGCTTCTTTATCCATCGCGCAGACCGTTTCATCGCCAATGATCTGCACGCCTTTTTCTTTTAGTGCCTGCAACATATGGGGCAGGAACTCCTGCACCGCACCTTTATGCACCAGCAGGGTTTCCATGGCGTTGCACACGCCGGGGCGCTGGGTTTTTGCATTGATGATGATGGCCTCTGCGATCCCATAATCCGCACCCGCATCCACAAAGGTGTGGCAGACACCTACGCCGGTTTCAATGACCGGCACACTGGCGTTGCCTACCACGGCCTGAATCAGACGGCCGCTGCCCCGGGGGATCACCACGTCCACCAGCCCGTTCAGGGTGATCAGCTCCTGCACCGCCGCATGGTCCGTACTGGTGATGAACTGGATGCTGCCTGCGGGAATACCGGCTTCTTCTGCTGCGGCCCGCAGCACCGCAGCAATTTTTGTGTTAGAATGGATCGCTTCGCTGCCGCCTTTCAGGATGACCGCATTACCGCTCTTCAGGCACAGCCCGATAGCATCTGCCGTCACGTTGGGACGGGCTTCATAAATGATGCCGATGACTCCCAGCGGTACACGGATTTTTGTCACAGTCAGCCCATTGGCCAGTGTGCTGCCGCCAATAATTTCCCCTACCGGATCTTTCAAGGCAGCCACCTGCCGCAACCCGTCGGCCATATCCGCCAGCCTGGCGGAGGTCAGCAGCAACCGGTCCAGCAGGGAAGCTTTCATATTTTTCGCTTTGCCGGCTTCCATATCTTTTGCATTGGACGCCAGAATCCCTTCCTGTTCCGCCAGCAACGCATCAGCCATGGCTTCCAGGGCTTTGTTTTTGATTGCCGGCGAAACCGCAGCCAGTTTTCTTGCCGCTGCCGCAGCTTCCATCGCCTGTTCCCGTATTGTCATCTTCGCACCTTCTTTTCAAAACTTACACATCAGTCATTATATTGGTTTTCTATAATAATAATTATCTTCCATTCACTTTATCTGACGACTGCCGCCCCAATTGTAGGCGGCCGCCCGCCCGATGCATCAAAGAATTACCAGATCGTCCCGGTGAATCACTTCATCATAGGTCTTTTCCCCTAAAATACTTACGATCTCGCTGCTCTTATGGCCTTTAATCTTTTCCAGCTCCTGGGATGAGTAATGACTCAGACCCCGGGCCAGCTCATTCCCTGCTTCATCCCGGACGCTTACCGTGTGTCCGGCTTCAAACTCACCGGTAACAGCGGTAATGCCGGCAGGCAGGATACTGCTGCCTCCCGGACGGCGGATGGCTTTCGCGCAGCCGGTGTCAACCAGAAGGGAACCTTCAATGCGGGAGCCGAAAGCCAGCCAGCGTTTGCGGAACTGCAGCCGGTTTTCCCGGGAAATAAATAAGGTTCCCAGCTGTTCTCCCTTCAGGATCCGTGTGATGGCGTTGGGTTCCGTACCCGACGCAATGATCATGCTGATACCGGAACTGGTTGCCGCTTTTGCAGCCTGAATCTTGGTAAACATGCCGCCGGTGCCAAATCCGCTGCCGGCCGCTCCGGCACTGGCTTCCACTTCCGGTGTAATTTCCCGTACTTCGTACACAAGCTTTGCATCCGGATGGGTTTTGGGGTTGGCTGTGTACAGCCCGTCTATATCACTGAGCAGAATGTCCAGGTCCGCATCCACGATACCTGCCACCAGCGCAGACATATTGTCGTTGTCGCCGATCTTCAGGTCATCCAGGGCCACCACGTCATTCTCGTTGACAATGGGAATGACCCCCTGCTTCAACAATTCCATAAACGTGTTGCGGGAATTGGTATAGCGGTGACGGTCCAGCACTTCCGTCCGGGTCAGCAACACCTGGGCCACGATCTGCCCGTACTCCGCAAACAGCTTTTCATAGGTATTCATCAGGATACCCTGTCCAACCGCTGCCGCCGCCTGTTTTCCCGGAATGGTCTTTGGTTTTTCCTTCAGTCCCAGCCGTTCCGACCCAACCGCTACGGCGCCGCTGGTCACCAGAATCACTTCCAGCCCCTGGTTGTGCAGATCCGCCAGTTCCCGGCACAGGTGATCCATCCGGGTGAAGTTGCGGCTGCAGTTAGGATAGGTGATGGTACTGGTACCCACCTTCACAACAATTCGTTTTACTTTTGCCAGATCTTTGCGGTTACGAATCATTACATACACTTCCCCTCGTCCAAGGTCTCGTTCAGACGAATTATGGAGAACGGGATACCGGCATTTCTGCGTAACCCGTCTCGATGTCACAGCAAGCGGCTGCTCATAAACTACAGAGTAAGCAAACCGTTCTTATTTTTTGTCAGCCCACTTGCTCTTCTGATAATTGAACACCATATCCAGAATGCGTACCGTCTGCCCTTCCTGAATGCCGGCTTCCAGCAGCGCTTCTTCAATCTTCAGGCGTTTCCAGATCAGCTGGAACCGGTACAGCGCTTCCTCATTATCAAAGTTCGTCATGGCTACCAGTCGTTCGATGTTCTTGCCTTTTACTTCAAAATCCGCGTCCTCGGCGCCCCGGATAATCTCAAAGCTGTCCGGGTCTCCCTCGTCGATAACTCCGATTTCTTCTTCCGGCTCCGCCACATACTGCCGGGCCATCTCCCAGGCTTTCCACATCAAATCCTGCAGGCCCTCGCCTGTGGCTGCGGAAACCGGCATGATCTCATAGCCTTTTGCCTCAACATATTCTTTTAACAGAACAAAATTATCTTCACTGTCCGGCAGGTCCATCTTGTTAGCCACTACCAGCTGCTTGCGGCGGGCCAGTTTAGCGCTGTAAGCCTCCAGCTCGTGATTGATTTTCTCAAAGTCCTCAATGGGGTCCCGGCCCTCGCAGCCGGAAACATCCACCACATGAAGCAACACCTTGGTCCGTTCAATGTGACGCAGGAAATCATGACCCAGACCCACGCCTTCCGCGGCGCCTTCAATCAGCCCGGGAATGTCCGCCAGCACAAAGCTCTGCTCCTCGCTTAAACGGACAACCCCCAAAACCGGAGTCAGCGTGGTAAAATGATAGGCCGCGATTTCCGGTCTGGCCGCGCTGACCCGTGAGATAATACTGGATTTCCCCACGCTGGGATAACCCACCAGCCCCACATCCGCCAGCAGCTTCAGCTCCAGCCGCAGCCATCCTTTGGTTCCCGGTTCTCCTTTTTCCGCAAAGGTCGGAGCCCGTTTGGTACTGGTGGCGTAGCAGGCGTTTCCCTTACCGCCCCGGCCGCCTTTTGCAGCCACAAACTCCTGGCCGTCTTCCGTCAGGTCCGCGATCATGATATTCGTTTCGTCATCCCGCACAACCGTACCCAGGGGGACCTTGATAATCACATCTTCTCCCCGGTGTCCGGTCATATTGGAAATGCCGCCTTTATCACCGCGTTTTGCGATGAATTTCCGCTTGTACCTGAAATCAATCAGGGTGTTCAGACTGTTATCGGCCCGTAAGATCACATTGCCCCCCCGGCCGCCGTTGCCGCCATTGGGGCCCCCTTTTTCCACAAACTTTTCCCGGCGGAAGCTGCTCATGCCGTCGCCGCCGTTGCCTGCTTCTACATATATCCTTGCTTTATCAATAAACATGCGAGTCTCCTGTTTTGTTCCTTTACAGTAACACTGATTAATACATAGGCACGGTAACCGAAGCTTTTGTGACTGATTGCTTCAATATCTCTCAAAGCAACCAGGGCCGTTGCATTCTTACGGAGCTTACGTTACGGGTCACTGTGCAAAGGTAATGTTTTCGATATATATTATCTTATATTATACCACAGGTCCTTACCATGCGGCAACAACGCCGTCGGTGCGCGGCTCGGTTGCGGCTGCGTAAACGCCGTCGGGCTGGCGCAAAATCATCTGCCCTCTGCCAAAGGAGGTGAAATCTTTCATAACCTTAATATCATGTCCCCGCTGTTTCAGGTCTTCTACTATCTTCCTGTCATAATTGGCTTCCACTTCCACGGTTTTCCCGCCGGTCCACTGCCACCGGGGCGCATCCAGCGCTTCCTGGGGATTTAACCCGAAATCGATCAGGTTATTGACCACCTGGACCTGTCCCTGGGGCTGCATGAACGCGCCCATGACGCCAAAGGGGCCCGCGGCCTCTCCGTCCTTCAGCAAAAAGCCGGGAATAATGGTATGGTACGGCTTCTTTCCCGGGGCCAGACAGTTATCCTGTTCCGGGTTCAGGCTGAAATTCTTTCCTCTGTTATTCAGCAGGATGCCTGTCCCCGGCACGGCTAATTTGGAGCCAAAGTTATTAAAATGACTCTGGATCAGCGACACCATGTTACCTTCCCGGTCAGCCGCGCAGAGATAGACCGTGCCGCCACAGTTCAGATCTACCGGTCTGGGAAGCTGTGCTTTATGTTCAATTTCCGCCGCCCGTTTCTTTCCGTATTCCTCACTGAGGAAATATTCCACATTGGCTTTCATGTAACGGGGATCCGCAATGTACATCTTACCGTCAGTAAATCCGATCTTCATGGCTTCCAACTGCTTATGAACGGTTTCCGGGTCTTCTTTCTCTCCAAGAGATAGCTGGCGCAGAATATTCAGTGTCATCAGAACCACCAGGCCGTGTCCGTTAGGCGGAATCTCACACACCTCATAGCCTCGGTACTGCAGCCGGATCGGTTCTACCCACTCCGGTTTGTAGTTTTGTAAATCTGCTTCCGTAAAATAACCGCCGGTTTCATCGGCAAAGCGGAGCATCTCCCGGGCAATCGTCCCTTTATAAAAGCTGTCACAGCCGGTTTCCGCAAGGTTGCGCAGCGTCGCTCCCATTTCCGGAAGCCTTACCACATCTCCGGCTTCCAGTTTTTTGTGATTGAAAAACGTATCCAACATCGGTTGATACATCATTTCGTCTTTCAGTCCGGCAACCTTGGGCACATTTTTCTTCCATATCCTGCTGCAGATCGGTTGCAGAGGAAACCCCTCTTCCGCGTAGCGGATCGCCGCATCAAACAGTGAAGCAAAATCGGCAACGCCAAATCGTTCGTTGAGCGCTTTCCAGGAAGCAGGCGCTCCGGGGACCGTCACCGTCTCCCAACCATGATCCGGCATGTCAGAGGCAGACAGGTCCAGGATTTCGCCGCCGTCTGAATAATGCCCCGTTGCTCTCGCCTCCATGCCAAACTTCGCCAGCACCTTTTCTCTGGTGAGGGAAGCCGGCGCCGGGCCGCTTCCGTTCAATCCGTACAGCTTTCCTTTGTACCAGACCAGCGCAAACAAATCACTGCCAATGCCGTTGCTGGGCGGTTCCAGTACTGTCAGGCTGATAGCCGTTGCAATGGCTGCGTCAATGGCATTGCCGCCGTTTTTCAAGATGTCAAGGCCGGCCTGGGCCGCCAGCGTCTGAGACGTACAGACCATGCCGTTTTTTCCGTACACTACGCTGCGACGAGAGGAATATTTGTTAGCATCGCTGTTAAAAGAAAGATATATACTCATGGCGTTCCATTAATTCAATCAGCAAAATGTGATTGGATTTTTCCTTTCTCCCAGGGTTCCGGGTAATTCAGCTCCATAACAACATAGATTATCTGCATCATTATCATTATTAAATATTATTATATCACAGCTTGCTGTAATTGTTCTTTATTTGGCAAAAAAAATAAGCATCCGGTATTTTCACCAGATGCTTGTATGCCAGAAATATGGCGGAGTGGCCGAGATTCGAACTCGGGCGAGCCTTGCGACCCCTAACGATTTAGCAAACCGTCCTCTTCAGCCAGCTTGAGTACCACTCCGTTTCATTGCCGCAAAGGCAACCCACTTGGCTATTATAGCTTATTTTTTACAAATTGACAAGCTTTTCTTCAGTATTTTTTAAAAATTATGTCCGAGCCGGCTCCGGAGAGATCCGGAACACCGCCCTAACCGGCAGGGAACAAAAAATAATAAATACTGATTGGACAGACCCGGCTTGCCGGGCCTGTCCGTTTTGATTAAATTACTATGTAACTAACAAATATTCCCAGATAATTATTTGCCGGGGAAGAAAGGCCAGAACATAGGAATCAGAATCAGGGAAAGAACGAAGCACACGATTACCAGGCCGGTGCCGCATTTTACATAGTCCATGAAGGTAAACTTGCCGGGGCCTAATACCAGGGTGTTCGGAGGTGTGCCTACCGGGGTAGCAAATGCGCAGGATGCTGCAACGGCGATAGCCATCAGAACGGCTGCCGGATCAGCGCCCAGCTGTTTGGAAATTGCGATACCGATGGGGCACAGCAGAGCTGCGGATGCAGTGTTGGACATGAACTGGGTCAGGCCGCAGGACAGGATAAACAGTACAGCGGTCACGATCATCGGAGACGGGGAACCGCCCATCAGACCTACTGCCCATTCCGCGATAACCTTGCCGGCGCCGGTTTTGCTCATAGCAGAAGATACGGGCATCATGCCGGCGAACAGGAAAATGGTTACCCAGTCGATGGAGGCATAAGCCTGTTTTTCAGTTAAGCAGCCGGTCAGTACGGAAATGATAGCGCCGGTGATGGCAGCCATTTCCAGGGTAACACCTTTGATACCCAGAGCCATGGTCAGAACTACGGCTAACAGGATAACGCCGGAAACAATCATCTTCGAAGAAGAGGTAGAAGTCGCTTCTACTTCCTGTTCGATTTCCTGATTAGCATCCAGTTCCCGTTTCGGGAGCAGATGTTTGCCGATGAACATCATGTAAATCAGGCCTGCTAGAGTCAGGGGGATACCGATCTTTGCGAATTCAAAGAATCCGAAAGCGCGGTAGCCGGCCTGTTCCAGAGCGCCGGAAGCAATGATGTTGGGAGGCGTACCTACCAGGGTGATGATACCGCCGAGGCCGCAGGCGAATGCCAGAGGCATCAGTTCGGTAGAAGCAGGAATCTTTGCCGCCGCGCACACGCCCAATACGACAGGCAGTAAGCAGGCAGCCGTACCGGTGTTGGACAGAACGGAGGATAACCCCGCGCCAACCAGCATAACGCCGATCATCAGGCTGTTTTCACCGGTACCGGTGAATCTTACAACGGTTTCACCGATTTTCTGGGCCAGGCCGGTGTAGAACATTGCTGCGCCTACAACGAACATGCCTGCGAACAGAACAACGGTGGAGTTGGACAGGCCGCTGAACACCTGCTTAGCCGGGATAAATCCCAACAAGCCGCAGGCGATAGAGCCGGCCATAGCGGTAACTGCCAGAGGGATAATTTCAGTAATGAAGAATAAGGCAATCACCGCGAGAAGAATAAGACATTTTGTGGACTGAGCCAT
>JAFSPK010000009.1:0-9743 GCA_017443005.1 Acidaminococcaceae bacterium | reverse complement strand
GCGCCTATACAAGGGGAAGTCCTGATGAAACAGGAACAGATTTATCGCGACCTGGGCGTCAAACCGTTATTGGCTCACCCAGAACAACAGTAGTTACGAATATATTCCCGACTACATAGTGTGGTATTTCGGGAATCCAGGAAGTAACGGATACGGATTCCTTTTAACAGCTCCGTTAACGGATTGGATATCAGCTTCTGCTGCGCATCCATCACGTACAGACCGTTGTCCGCTCCCATATACAGGTCGCCGCGGTATTTAATGACCGCATTATATACATCCTTGGGAGCCATAGCCATTCCCGATACATCTGTAAACCGGCTGCGTGCAATGTTCAGCACGCCGGAACGGGAAGAGGCCAGCCAGTAGTTCCCGTGATAATCCTGAATAATCTTTTCAATGGAAGAATTGAACAGTCCGCCTTCCGCTTCATGGAATTGCATACTCTTATCAAAGAAACCGAACCCGTTGTTAGCGCAGACCATCAGTTTCCCTTCATGATCCATATACAGGGAACTGTGATTCTCGATTTTGCCGGTGCTAAACGCAGCAACTTTCAGGTTTTCAGATAAAAATGCCGCATCTGAAGAGTCTTCCACACGCAGTACCGTATTACCGGATGTTGCCAGATACACAACTCCGTTTATATCACAAAAAACATGTTTTGGCGATTGCCCCTTAAATCCCATTTTGGGAAAGTACGCAGCAATCCTGGCATCCTTCAGGACAAACACATCCCCGTCATACGTAACGCCCCAGACTCTTCCTTCCAGATCCTCCGTAAGAGAAACCGTCATATGATTCTTCAGGCGGGGATCTTCGATCCAGGATAAGGGTTCAGCCTGCCGTTCATCATAAATGGCAACGCCTTCCGCAGCGCCAATTAAAATCCGCCCTTCTTTATCTTCCGTAATAGCTCTCTGGTTGGTGGCACGGATACTGTCTGTCTGGCGGATCAGGCCGTTCTCGTAGCAATACGCTCCATCGTTCGTAGTTCCGATCCACAACCGGTGTTTGGAATCTTCATACAGACAGCGAACCCGGGAAATGATCTGGTCGTCAACATCCTTCATCGTTTGAAAGACCTGACCGTTAAAACGCATCAGGCCGGAATAACTGCCGATCCACAAATATCCGTCCCGGGTCTGGGTAATGGTATTCGCTTCATCGGAAGGCATCCCATTCGCCGAATTATACTGTGTTTGCTTGTAAGCAGCAAACATGGAACGCTGATTTTCTACCGCCAGTGCCCGGCCCGCAAAGCAAAAACTCAGCAGGCAACAGCAAAAAACAACAAGCTGATAAACAATCCCGGTCTTTTTCATTACACTTTTCTCTTCCTTACTCATTATCAAACATTGTTTCCCGGTTCTCATCCGCAACAAAACCGTTCTCCAGGATATGTACCATATCTTCCACATACCGGGGATCCAACTGCGTGCCGGCACAACGTTTCAGTTCTGCAATGACAACATCCATGGTGATACCTGCTTTATACACCCGCTTCGAGTACATGGCGTCTACCACGTCGGCCACGGCAATCATACGTCCGTAAGGCGGAATTGCTTCCCCGGCCAGCTTTTCCGGATACCCCCTGCCGTCATACCGTTCGTGATGATAGTGGGCCCCGTCAGCCAGCCGCTGGTTTTTCATCTGGTTCAGAATAGTCGCCCCCCGGCTGGTGTGACTCTTAATAACTCCATATTCTTCATCGGTCAGTTTGCTGGGTTTATTCAAAATATTATCCGGAATAGCTATTTTTCCGATATCGTGCAGCAGGGCCGCATAGTACAACTCTCTTAATTCATCAACAGGCAGCCCTTCCTGTTTTCCAATCTCTACCGTATACTGGGCCACCCGGCGGGAATGGCCGTTAGTATCCTGGTCTCTGGCGTCAATAGTATTGGACATCATCAGAATGGTACGCTCTGTGAACTCTTCTTCCAGTTTACGTCTGGCTTCCGCTTCTGCCAGTTTCTTCTCATTCCGTTTTTTCGTATATAAATAAGTAAACCGGATCAGGAGCCAGCCGCCCACAAGCAAAACGAGAGCACGCATCCAGGTTTCTTCCGCCAGGGTTTTGGGTTTGTTAAAGGAGGCGGACATTTCGCTCTGGAATGAATTGTCGCGGCCTCTGGCCAGCACGTGGAACACGTACTTCCCTCCCGGCAGCGTGGAGTAGTGCATTTCATGGCTCTGTTTGCCTTCCACGTGTATCAGCTTGGTATCGTAACCTTCCATGTAATAATACAGGTCGCTGTTTACCCCGGCTAAAGACAATACGCCAAAGGTAATATCCAGCTGGCTGAAATCCTGCGGGATGATAATCTCCTGATTATAGGAGGCGTTGATCACATTGCCATCCGGCGTCCGGATCTGGATACTGTCGATCATCGCCCGTGGCTGCGCGGCCCCTTCCCAGTTTTTCAGTTCATCCAGCGTCAGCACGTTCCGGGAACAGGCCAGATACAGCTTTTGTTCTTCCGGCGCATAGTAATGGCAGGCATTCATAGTCAGGGAAGAATCCAGCGTGTTATCGAAGGAGATAGAGCGGTAAGACTTCATTCTCTCGCTCTTTTCCACCCTGGAATCCAACAATTCTGCCACATCCATGCTCTGAGCCGTCTGCGAAGAAAACAGATACAGGCGTTCCTCCATCAGATGATCCGCGGAAGGCGCCACTTCCAGAAGATTGCTGACGTTTAGGGATCCTGTATCAACCTTATGAATCATGTCATCTTTCATAAGGTATATGCCCCGGCCATTGTTGATCCACATCCCGTTCTTCCGGGTATCCCATTTCATGGAAATAACGGAACCCAGCCGGTTGCCATCGTCTGCCATGGGAATCGCCTGTACGGTATTATCCTTTTCCAGCTTGTAGATTCCGTCGCCGTCGCTGCCAATATACAGATTGCCCTGGGAATCTTCACACAGGGACAGGATGACCCCATTTTCCACCGCACTGGTATCACGGTCATAGATACGGTGTATCGCATTATTACGCATAATAACAAGACCGTCTCCGGTTCCTACCGCAATATCCCCGTTTTTGCGCACCAGCAGCGTACGGATCTTATTGGTAGGCATGCCTTCCGCCACGCCCCACTTCTGCCATTGCCCGTCTTTATAACGCAGTAATCCGAACCTGCGATACGTGGCAATCCAGAGATTTCCATTTGTATCTTCCGCAAAATAACGCACGCGCGTCCCCCGCAGCATCCGGGTCAGAGGGTTGTGGATCACGTTGTACTGGCTGTCAAGGATATGCAGGCCGTTATTCGCCCCCAGATACAGCTGGCCCTGATATTTTATCACTGCATTATAGGTAACCTCCGGCAGCATCGCCATAGCGGAAATATCCGTAAAGCGGGTCCGGGCAATATGCAGCGCGCCGCTGTTGGAAGACGCCAGCCAGTAACCGCCATAATTATCCTGCATGATCTGTTCCACAGAAGATTCAAACAGCCCTCCCTCAACCTTATGGAATACCATGTCCCGATCAAAATAGCCCAGTCCGTTACGGGCACAGACTAAAAGACGCCCAGCCTGATCCTGGCACAGACTGCGATGATCTTCAAGTTCTCCGGTGGCAAATGTCCGAATCCGCAGGTCTTCCCCGTCCGTATATTGATTGACATACGTATCCAGGCGAAGAATCGCATTGCCCGTCGTTGCCAGATAGATGATGCCATCCTTGTCACAAAAAACATGATTGGGATAGTATCCGTTAAAATAGCGTTTGTCAAAATACGCAATGACCCTTTGGTCATCCAACAGGAACACATCGCCGTCATAGGTTACACCCCAGATCCTTCCGATGTCTTCCGCCGCCAGGGAAACAACCATGTGATGCTGCAGCCGCGGATCGTCGATCCAACGCTGCAGCGTCCTGGCCTTTTCATTATAGACGGCCACACCGTTGGCGGCAGCAACATAGATCCTTCCCTCCCGGTCTTCCGCAATGGCTTTCTGGTTAGTGGCAGTAATTTCTTCTTTTTTGCGGATCAGCCCGTTTTCGTAGCAATACAGGCTCTCGTCCGCGGTACCAATCCACAGGCGCTGCCGGGAATCCTCAAACATACAGCTCACCCTGACAATCGCCTGGTTGTTTTCATCTTTCATCTGCTGAAAGGACTGACCATTATACCGCATCAACCCCGCATAACTTCCGATCCACAAATAGCCATCATGACTCTGGGCAATAGCATTCGCCTCATCGGACAGCATGCCGTTCCCGCTGTGGAACAGCGTCTCCTTATAAGACGCAAACAGAGACCGGTGATGCTCTGCCTCCGCCATTACCGGAAGCAGGCACACAGATAAAAGAAAGCTTATTAAAATGACCGCCTGATACAATGCGCCGCGCCGTGACATCTGACCTGACCTCGTAAATAAACGTAGGATTCATAATCTTGGGTACAATTATAACTGCTGTTTTATATAATTATACTCTATATTCTGCTCATTTTCCAGTTTCTAAGACAAATTCAGCGTAAATTTCCAGCATTCCATAAAACTCATTGCTGTCGGACGGAATATTTCATTTGGAACCATCTGTCAGATATGGTATAATGGTTGCAGTTCTATTTTATAATCAGGATGGAAATATGAAAGAAGAAGCAATCACACCCAGACAAAAACAGCCCGTCGCCATGACGCCCAGACAGAAACAGCTTGCACTGGCCAAAAAGCGGCGGCAAAACTGGCGCAGACAGGTGCAGAACCGGGTCAACAAAAATGAGATTCCCAATCCCTGCCGTTGCAGTTTCGTTGTGTTCGATCTGGAAGGCGCCGGCTTTCTGGAAGAGGACATCACCGAAATTGCCGCGATCCGGGTCTCTGCGTCCGGTGATATTTTGGATATCTATCAGCAGTTGGTAAAGCCTATCACCAAACTGAACAGACGAGTGGTTGCCATAACCGGAATCACAGAAGATATGCTGGCAGACAAACCAAAGCTGTCAGATGTACTGGATGAATTTTTCGCGTTTGTTGGCGACAGTATCGTGTTAGGCCACGACATCGGCTATAACGACATCATGAATATCAACATGGCCTGCCGCCGGTTTCACCGCAAGGATCTTTTCCTGCCCAGATTTCTGGACACGGAACGCATCGCCAAACGCCTGCTGCCTACCCAGACAGGAGGAAAATTCGGTCTGGACGCGCTGATGAAGTATTATAATCTTCAGGCAGAAGGTGAACACCGGGCCCTGGCGGACTGCTACTCAGCCTGGGCGCTTTACCGCAGCCTGCTCAGGGAATACGAAAGCAAAATAGAAGAGTTGTAACAATGCTTCCATAAGCCGTTGTTACAACTCGTTTTATTTTCTGTTCACCTTTTCAGGCTGATGCGCTGATCATTCAGGCATCAGTTCTTTTGTTCCTGACTTCTTAAAAGGGTTTATACCGTTTCATAATCGCCCGGGCCACATGGTAACCGTCCAGCGCCGCGCTCATAATACCTCCTGCGTATCCGCAGCCTTCGCCGCAAGGATAAAGGCCCCCATGGGTCACGCTCTGATAATCTGCTCCGCGCACAATCCGCAACGGCGCCGAAGTCCGGGTTTCCACTCCCGTCAGGATACCTGACGGGCCATCAAAGCCCTGGATCCTGCGGCCGAAATACTGTATCCCCTGCTTTAATGTGTCAGTCACATAAGGAGGCAGAACGGATTCCAACGCAGCCGGCCTTACACCGGGGCGGTAGCTGGGCAGCGCGACGGATAAGGGCGCATCGTTTTTTTCCGGGCGCCTGTCATCCCGATAATGCATGGCTGACTCTGCCAGATAATTCTGTGCGTCCCGTACCGTAGGAACTGTCCCCTGCAAAAAGCTTTGTACGCTTTGGGCAGGGGCTTTATAATTTTTACCGCCTGCCACAAAGGCCATTTCTTCATATTTTCTCTGGAACGTGACCCCTGCAAGCGGATCCGCGCCAAAATCATCAGGGGTCACATTCACCACCAGGGCGCTGTTAGCAATCCCGCTGTCCCGCCGGTACAGGCTCATGCCGTTGACCACAACGCCGCCTTCCTCGGAAGCTGCCGCCACCACCTGACCGCCCGGACACATACAGAAAGAATAGGCCACACGTTTTTTGTCTTCCGTATGATAAACCAGCGCATAATCCGCTACACCCAGCCGCGGATGTCCGGCAAAATCTCCATATTGGGCTTTATCGATCAGCACCTGGGGATGTTCCACACGAACGCCTATGGCAAAGGCCTTCGCTTCCATCCCCACGCCTTTCATCGCCAGCACCTTATAGGTATCCCTTGCACTGTGGCCGCAGGCCAGAATCACCGTATCTGTCGCCAGCGTTGTTCCATCATTCAGCAGCAGCCCGGTCAGCCTGTCATTTTTTATTAAAAAGTCAACAGCCTGTGTCTCACACCGGATCTCACCGCCGCACCGCTGAATCTCCGCTGCCAGTCCCTGTACCATAGCCCGCAGCTTATCCGTCCCCACATGGGGTTTGTGTTCGGTCAGGATTTCCGGCGGAGCCCCGGCTTTAACAAAAGCCTGCAAAATATCGGCCATCACCGGATCGTTGACCCGGGTGGTCAGCTTTCCGTCTGAAAAGGTACCTGCCCCTCCCATACCGAACTGTACATTGGACGCGGGATCAAACTGACCGGTGCGCCAGAACCGGTCCACATCTTCGACCCGTTTATGGAGGGCCCGCCCCCGTTCCAGCACAACAGGCCGATATCCGTATTTCGCCAGTTCCAACGCTGCCACAAGGCCTGCCGGTCCGGCGCCGATGATAACCGGACGTTCTGCCAGAGGCATTTCTCCCAGTTGCAGAGCTTCCGGCTGCGCGGGTATAAATTCACTTACCCCCGGCCGGCTGAGTATTTTCCGGGTTACAGACTGCGGAAGATCCGCTTCCGCGGTTACGTGGTACAGCAAACCGATGTTATTCTTGCGACGCGCATCCACGGCCCGGTGCAATACCTGCACTTTCTGCAATGCGTTCTGTCTGACTCCCAGTTTGTCTGCCACACACTCTTTTAACGTTTTTTCTTTCCGCAGGCTTACACGTATATCGTTGACCCGCAGCCGTATCAGCGTCATTGTATTATTTCTCCTGTATCCATCCTACATGTAAAACGCGTCGATTAAATCGCGTAACATAATTGTTCAAAACAATCGTTATTATTACAATTTCAAAAGGAAAGAGCTGTTTATCCCGCCAGTTGCACAGGCAGCCGGCAAACTCACAAATCTCTTTCCTCTGCAGTTTCAGATACTATTCATTTGTTTTTTCCGCGCCAGTCCCATCCACCGTCAGATCCACATCAACGGTCTGCCTGGACGCGCTTACCCCCTCGGGTAATATGATTTTCACCGGCACCGTGGCATTTTTGGTTATCTTTTCCAGTTCCACCGGCTCCAGATCCAGTTCTTTCAGGTTGTCGATTACCGAAGGTGCGCCGGAAACGGTAACCTTAAACGGATTGACCGTAGCGCTGGTGACTTTCAGTCCTTCTGCCAGTTCACCTTTATAGGCAATCTTGACAGGTAAGGTAGCAGTCTGGATACGTTTTTTGAGTTTTGTCCGGACGATGATCTCTGCGGGATTAATGGTCACATCCTGCATATCCATACCGTCCTTTGCCACAGCCAGCGGTTTCTGCGTCACAGTGAATTCTTCGCTGCGGCCGCCCACATCCACCGGCACGAAAACCTTATCCAACGCTTCCAGACGGGTGGCAGCGCCTTCCACTTTGACCTCCGACGGAGTGAGCAGGTGCGAATCCACCGCAAAATCTTTATTGGGAGAACCGACAATTTCTGCCGTAACAGGCACAATCTTGTCTTTCTTCATATCAATAAACAGGTTGACTGCAGGCGGTGTCACCTGAATTACATCCCCCCTGGCAAAGCGGGCATTGACCAGTATCGTATGTGTACCCACAGAAAGCTTGCTTAAATTCACAAAAGCAAAAATATCGCTTTCGGGCATATTCGCCAGCGCGGTTCGTGTGCCCCTTACCCGCACACTGACTTTTTCAGGAACATTGAACACGATCATCCCTTCCGCCAGATTACGGGAAGCCAGCGGAATCGCGAACTCCTTTTCCACGATAGGATTCTGCTCGCTCATCACATATACCCACAGGCAACAGGCGATGAATATGCACATGAACCGGGCGAACCATTTATCACGATTCTCAGCGTTCTTGTTGATCATGATTTTCCTCCCGGTTTTGCAATCTTACTGGCGTCGTTTGCTTCATTCGCTCTTTTATTACGATAATCATCCAGTTTTTCCAGGACCAACTGTTTAAACGTAAAATGGTGATGTCCCATTAAAGCGGACTCCAGCATATCTACCACATCTTCCCGCCGCAGATAGCGGTAAATCTCACCATTACGGGTGACTGAAACCGTACCCGTCTCCTCACTGACAACCACTACCAGGGCGTCCGACTGCTCCGAAATACCGATAGCAGCCCGGTGCCGTGTGCCGAGCTCCTGACTCAGCCCTCTGGCCTCAGTCAGGGGAAGCAGGCAGGAAGCCGCCACGATCCGGTTGCCCCGGATAATGACCGCACCGTCATGGAGGGGCGTATCCTTTTCAAAGATGTTCAGCAACAGACTGTCCGTCACCAGACCGTCAATGGCAACACCGGTTTCAATTCTCTCTTCCAAACCTACCGCCCGTTCAAAGACGATCAGGGCGCCGATTTTCCGCTGTCCCATGATAACCGTAGCGTTAGCTACCGTTTCGATCATATCTTTCAATTCCGCTTCATCCAGTTCAATCCGTTTGCGGAACAAACGGCCCCGGCCAATCTGCTCCAAAGCGCGGCGCAGTTCCGGCTGGAAAACCACGGGCAGCGCAACCATCATCATGGTTATGGCTTTTTCCAGAATCCAGTTGATGACGTGAAGGTTCAGCCATTTGCTGACGATAACCAGGGATGCCAGCACCATCAGTCCTTTGACTAATGCCGCAGCCCTGGTATTTTTCAGCATGATATAAATTCTGTACAGAAAAAAAGCAACAAGACCGGTATCAACTATATCCAGGATACCTATCGTCCTTGCTAATGCCTGAAATTGTT
This sequence comes from Acidaminococcaceae bacterium, assembly GCA_017443005.1. Taxonomy (GTDB): domain Bacteria; phylum Bacillota; class Negativicutes; order Acidaminococcales; family Acidaminococcaceae; genus Succiniclasticum. The sequence goes on along the minus strand of JAFSPK010000009.1, from coordinate 663 downwards.
CCAGCAATGGATTCACCCTGTCTTTCTATCAACAGCTAAAATTTGAATTGTCATAAACCTGTACATTTTATTATAACAAACTATAGTAAATTTCGCCATAAAAAACAAACCCTTTTGCTGAAAATCTTCAAAAAAATTGAAAATCTTCAGACAAAAGAGCTTGTCAGCTTTATGTAAGGAGACGCTGAGCCGTTCATCTGCATAGCGGCCGGTCTTTTTCCTCTGCCGGCATTTTCACTTTTGTCTCTCTCAAATTTTTTCCCGCAATGCCTTCAGCGTTTCTTCCTGTTCTTTCAGGATCGCTTCGCCTTTCTCCAGCTGCTTGTCGTTTTCCACGTAGCTGGGGCCTCCGTAAGAAACCCGGGCGTTAACGCAATGTTCCGGATCCAGGGCCTCCATCAGGTCAGGCTCAAACAGTTCGCAGAACTGCTTATATTCATCCAGCGTCATGTCCAGCAGGAATTTATGTTCTTTAATGGCATAGGCCACGCACTGTCCCACTACCGCATGGGCCTTGCGGAACGGCAGCCCTTTCCGGACCAGATAGTCTGCCAGATCCGTAGCATTGGAAAAATCGTGAGACACCGCCCACCGCATCCGGTCAGTATTTACCGTCATGGTAGCGATCATGTCCCTGTAGACCTGAAGCGTGAACTTCACCGT
>JAFSPK010000008.1:0-7654 GCA_017443005.1 Acidaminococcaceae bacterium | reverse complement strand
CATACCCAAAGTAAAGAACAATCGTTATGACCGGATATGGCGCATTGTTCAGGTTCTCCCTTAAACACTGCGCCCGGTACTCCGCTCCGTCATAACCTAATACGCGCAACACCATGCGGGAATCCGGTGCGGTCTGATTCTCAAACCCAACACAGGCGATGCGGATGCCATTCTTCTTCCAGCGCTTGGCAACGTCGCGCTCCATGTCATGAAGTTTCAGTTCAGCACGATACGCGGAACGAAGCTTCATGTCTTCCAGTTCCTCCGACCTTACTACCTCGTTCCCGTTGAAAAGAAACCCATTCACGATATCCGCGAAGACGTCCGGATAATCTTCCAGTATCTTCTCGGCAATATCTTTGTCTTTCAATTGCGTAATCTCCTTTATATTTTAATATGAGAGGTACGCAATGTATGTATTTTGGCTTTTCTAATAGTATTGTAGCGCGGTTTGAAAACAAACGCAAGGAAGGATGTAAGATTTCACAAGTCCTCAAGTTCCTAATTACCCGTCCCGGTCACTTAAGTGACCGGACTTTTTTCGTAACTCCAGCAGTGACGCGGTTTTCCAGCCTGCTTTCTGTTATAAATATAGACAGCTTAATTGTCTGTCTCCAGGTGACACATCTTTCGTTCATCTTATTGCTTTGTTCGGGAAAGCTGCCACTGCGCCGACGCGAAAATCCCAGGCTATACAATAAAATATGAGGATTTGAATCGCTTTTAAACCTGAAAATGAAAACTAACAAACCAAAAGGAACAGACAACGCAAAAACGGAAACGTTTACTATTCTATGGACTCATTCGCCTGTGGCTTCGAAACTCGGTGCTTCGCACCTCAAACAGCCGAAGCCACGGGCGTCTCATTTCGTCTCATAGAATCTCGCAATCGTTTCCTATGTTTTGCTTATACCTGTTCCTTCTCCATTTTGTTACTGCTTATTTTCCTATCTTAGCTTCCAAACGGGCCAGGGCTTCTTTCAGGGCCTGAATTTCTGCTTTGTTTTCCGCATTCTCTTTTGCATGCGCTTCCTTCAATGCTGCAATCTCCTCATCTTGCGCCGCAATCTTCCGCGCCATAGCCGCCTTGCTGGTGCCAAAGCCCTTGCCTTTATCCAGCGCAAAGCTGATGCCCGCGTTGATCATGTTCTCGCCGTTGCCCATTGCGCCGCCAACGCTCAACATGATCTTCTCTGTAGGACGATAGAAAATGCCGATCGCCGCCGAGTGCGCGCTCCGGTAATTGCCGTAGCCCAGGCCCATGGTGAACTTATCATCTGTGTCGATGGGGTGCAATGCTGCCAGAGCCGCTGCACCGGCGCCCACCTTGTTGATACGGCTGTCCAGCTTGTTGATACTGTTGCTCATGTTCACCATGTTGGCGCCAACAGCCTGATCAATCGCCGCGTCTAACTGACGTTTGTTGACCGCATCGGTACCGTCCGTGCCGTCCGCCACGTGTTTGATTTGCCGTTCCTTACCCTTCGCGCCAACGGACACGGCGCCATCCACACCTTCCGATCCGTTTCCTAATACCACTGCGTCGCTCGCGCTGGTCTTCACGTTGTGACCTATCACAAAGGTATTACTTCCATTCACCGTCACATTGTTGCCGAAGATTCCGTTGTTATTACCGTCAATCGTGTTTGGGTCACCGATGACAATATTATTAGAGCCTTTTACCGTATGCCCTGTACCGATTGCGATATTTTGATCTCCGTCTACTGTATTGTCGAAACCGATAGCAACGGATTTTGTACCACTTTTAATTTTGCTTCCTTTGCCCAATGCAATTTTCGTACTGCCTGCGCCCAACTCAAGGGAATCTTTGTTCAGGTAATTGTAAACCTTTTCACCACTCACATTCTTGTCCGCCGACTCACCGCTGGGAACCACTTCGCCGCCTTCATTTTTCTTCAGCGTGTCAACATCGTTCACCAGCGTATTAATCTTCTCCGTATCGGCAATCGTATCAACCGCAGCCTTTGCTGCATCGGCTGTCGTTTTGGCAGTTTCTGCCGTACTCTTAGCGGTGTCCGCTGCAGTTTTTACTGTTGCCAGTTCGGTCTTATCTGCTTTCGTGTCCAGTTTCGTATCTACATCGCTCTTGCTATAAACATTTGAAGCGTCTGCCTTGGCGTTTAGCTTGGTATCAGTTTCTGTTTTGGTGTAGACAGAATCTTTATCCGCTTTCGTATTGAGTTTTGTATCCGTTTCTGTCTTTGTGTAAACGGAATCTTTGTCTGCTTTCGTATTCAGCTTTGTATCCACGTCACTCTTCGTATACACATCAGATTTTTTTGCAAAGGTGCTGTCCGTTTCCGTTTTTGTGTAAACGTCTGCCGCATTGGCTTTCGCGTTTAACTTTGTATCCGCTTCGGCTTTAGTGTACACATTGCTGGCGTCTGCTTTCGCGTTCAGTTTTGTATCCATATCAGACTTTGAATAAACCGTTGTGCTGTCCGCTTTTCCTGCCAGCGCGTCTGCGTTGGCTTTCACCTGATTATCCAGCGCAGTCAGATTTGCCGCTGTGGTATTCGCTGTCTTCACATAAGTTCCATCATTAGCAGGCCGCACTTCCGTATAAACGGTTTTGCCCGTTATCAGGTTGGCGCTGGAAGATGTAACCGTTCCCGTACCTAACTTCGATGCCCATGTAGTTACATTAATGTTAGAGGCATTCAACATAGCTGCGTCCGTAATTCCGTAGCCTGCCAGCGTAGTCGATTTTGCCGCAAACTTCGCATCTGCCGCAGTAATCGTATATACATCAGCCGAATTAGCTTTCGTCCCTATTGCATCCGTATTTGTCTTTACCTGTGTATCCAACGCTGTCAGGTTCGCTCCTGTGGTGCTCGTTTTCTTCACATAAGTTCCATCTGAAGAAGGACGTACTTCCGTAAACACCGTTCCACCGGTTACAAGACCCGTATTACCAGAAGCAACTGCTCCGTTTTTCTTAATTTTTAAGGCCTTGGTAGAGGAATCAAATTCAAAATCATCGGTATTTGCTTTTACGCTGATTGCTTTAGTTGTATCGTCAATCGCAATGCCGTCGCCTGCCGTGTAGGCAGTTCCGCCGCCTGCACTGTTTACCGCGGCAGTCAGCTGAGCCACGTTGACTGCGTCTGTATCTGCAGAACCTGCCGCCACGCCGGTGATTTGGCGGGTGACAGTAGAATCATTACCGACTGCGATTGCATTATTGGTAGATCTCCACGCTGTCGTTGTTGCGTCCGAAGCATTTGCGCTAAATGCAGCTGTATAAGCAGTCGTCGCATAGTTCGCACGACTTGCTACCGATCCGCTGCCCAGTGCGACGGTATCAGCCAGACTTGCTGTTGCGCCTTTACCGATTGCAGCGGAATTTGCAGCGGAAACTGTTGCGCCTAACGCTGCAAGTGAATTCGCTGCATTTGCTGTTGATGAATCGCCAAAAGCCGTTGCGTAGTTTCCAGTTGCTTTACTTGCATTACCCCATGCGGTTGCATAGTCACCAGTTCCCAATCCAGTATCTGTACCCGCTATCGTTCCATTACCCCACGCAGTGGAACCTACCGTATTGGCGGTTGTCTGGTAACCAAATGCAGTAGATCCTGTGCCGCTGGCTCTTGCTTGGTCGCCCCAAGCTGTTGAATACTTGCCTGTTGCTTCTGAGTAATATCCCCAGGCAGTTGCGCCATCTTTAGTTGCTTGTGTTATATAACCAAATGCGGTAGAATATTGACCGCTCGCAATTACATGGTACACCGGGGAGCCCATTCCCCATGCTACTGCGCTTCTTCCAGTAGCCTCTGTAAATTCACCAAATGCAGAAGCGTAATCACCAGTTGCATAAACATAGCCAGAACGGGCTTTAATCACTGCGCCATCCACTGTACCGTTAAATGTGCCGTAAACTGTACCATTTCCAGTTACCTCTCCCCAAGCCACGGGCATGCTGTAACCTGCCGTCAGATACGCGCCCAGCAGCAAGGCGCACAGCACCCGCGCCGCCTGCCTGCTGCCGGCAGCGCCGCCGGTTACGGAAGTACGATCCTTCCCGTTGCGTTTTGCGATTTCACTCACCGCCACATAACAGTTCCTCGTTTTGCTCCAGATTACTTTGTAGATTTTGTTCATCATGTCCACCCTTTCCGCCCTTTGCAACAGGCATACGGTTTTATAATATGATTTAATAAACAAATATAAAAAATCCACATCAGCCTGCGCGGCATCGCCGTACAGACAAATGTGGATCACAAAACGGAATTATGAAATTGTTGACCGCCACGGTTACCCGGGCCGCTGCATCACAAGAAGCCGACGTGCTGCTGCCTGCCGGTTTTAATGTGTCGCAGTACCCCCCCACAATACATGTTTGCGTACAGTGTACACAGAGGATGGCTTCTTTTCTGCTGTGCAATTCCCGTTTGCTATTAGCATATCAAAAAAATAGTATCTCCTGTTCATCATGCTAAACTACCTCTTATAAGAAGACGCTAATTATATGAGTTTCCTTTATGCAATTATTATACGATAATTTCCAGTGGATTGAAATAGGTCCCGCTCATTTGTCATTGACAATTTTCAGCCCATTTTGTCATTTTTTGAGTCCCGTTTTATTGGTTCCGTATCTTTACAAATGGCGTTTCCGGTGGCAGCGGGTTCATTGCAAATCTTTATGTATAAACAAATTGCCCCACGAGGCCGTTCATCTTCAAGGTATTGAACCTGCATGTGCAGGTGGGTGCCTTACCGCCAGTCGCAAAAGTCCACTCGAAGGAGGCCGGTTTTTGAAAGGCGCGACATCAGGCTCCCTTGGTAAATTCGTTGGCTCAGCACGTAGAAAGATGTAACGAACATCGCAGGGTAACTTTGTAATTATAATATAACAGACCCGGAGCATTTTTTCAATGCTTCGGGCCTGCTTTTACTTTTCTTTTAACACATTTTTTTAAACACAATACGTAGTATTGCCAGTTTGTTAAGGGTGTACACAAAAAGCAGAACGTCTTTTTTGGCTTTCCGCCACTGGCATACCTTTACGTCTGTGCTTACTGTTGCTTCTTGTCTTTTGCCAACAGCGACAGACGGATATGCAGCTCGCGCAACTGTTTCTCGTCTACCAGGTTAGGTGCTTCACTCATCATATCGTTGGCATTCTGTGTCTTGGGGAAGGCGATGACGTCGCGGATAGACGGACGTTTTGCCATCAGCATGATCATACGGTCCAGACCGAAGGCCAGTCCTCCGTGAGGCGGCGCGCCATATTCAAAGGCCTGCATCATGAAGCCGAATTTTTCCTGGGCTTCTTCATCGGTGAGACCGATAGCTTCAAAGATTGCATTCTGTACGTCCCGGCGATGGATACGGATGGAACCGCCACCCAGTTCGACACCGTTCAGCACCATGTCGTACGCTTTGGCATACACTTTGCCGGGGTTGGTCTGCAGCATGGGCAGGTCTTCGTCGCAGGGCGCCGTAAACGGATGATGCATGGCTACCCAGCGTTTTTCATCCTCGTTCCACTCAAACATCGGAAAACGGGTAACCCAGGTAAAGCACAGTTTGTCTTTATCGATCAGGTTCATGCGTTTTGCCATTTCAATACGCAGGGCGCCCAGAGCCTGCGCTACGGTAGCAGGTTTGTCCGCTACGAAGAGCAGCAGGTCGCCCGGTTCCGCGCCGGCAGTTTCTTTGATTTTGTTCAGATGGGCTTCGTCAAAGAACTTGGCGATGGGCGATTTCACGCTGCCGTCCGGCTGGATCTGCATCCAGGCCAGGCCTTTGGCGCCGTAGATCGCCACAAAATCTACCAGCCCGTCCAGTTCCCGGCGGGGAATGTTGGCATCGCCTTTTACGTTGATCGCTTTCACAATGCCGCCGTCGGCAATGATATTGTTAAATACTTTGAAGTCGGAACCGGAAACCGCATCCACCATGTTGATCAGGGGCATGTCAAAACGCAGATCCGGTTTGTCGCTGCCATATTTATCCATGGCTTCGTCCCAGGTCATGCGCTGCATGGGCCGCTGGATATCCACACCCAGCGCTCCTTTGAACACGTAGGCGATGAGACCTTCCATCATGTCCATGACATCGTCCATCTCTACGAAAGACATCTCCACGTCCAGCTGGGTAAATTCCGGCTGACGGTCAGCACGCAGATCTTCATCACGGAAGCAGCGGGCAATCTGGAAATAGCGTTCGTATCCGCCTACCATCAGCAGCTGTTTGAAAATCTGAGGAGACTGGGGCAGCGCGTAGAACTTGCCGGGATTCACACGGCTGGGTACCAGATAGTCCCGGGCCCCTTCCGGCGTGCTCTTGCACAGCATGGGAGTCTCGATTTCCAGAAAACCATTGTTGTCCATATAGTCCCGCATCAGCTTGGTCACTTTGTGACGCAGGATCAGATTGGCCTGCATCTCCGGGCGGCGCAGGTCCAGATAGCGGTATTTCAGGCGCAGATTCTCATCGGTGTCGATGCCGTCCTGAATATAAAACGGAGGTGTCTTGGCGCCGTTCAATACATTCAGCGTATGGGCCACCACTTCAATTTCACCGGTAGCAATGTTGGGATTCACAGTCTCTGCATCCCGTTCCCGTACCTTGCCGAAAACCTGGATCACATATTCGCTGCGGACAGCTTCCGCATTTTTAAAGCTTTCCCCTGCATCCGGATCGATGACTACCTGGCAGATACCGGAACGGTCCCGCAGGTCAATAAAAATCAGTCCGCCATGGTCGCGGCGTTTGGATACCCAGCCGCACAAAGCCACCTCTTTGCCGGAATCCGCTTTCGTCAGGGTTCCGCAATGATGATCGCGTTTAAACTTTTCACTCATTCTTCTGCACCTCTGTTTTTAAAATAGTTATAATTTCAGCAATGGGAATTTCCCGCTGGTTATTATCTTTATCTTCCGTGGTCATATCACGCAGTGTCACCATGTTTCGTGACAGTTCATCTTCCCCGAAGATCAGCACGAATTTTGCGTTAAGACGGTTCGCCGCTTTCATCTGGGCTTTCATGCTGCGCTGCTGGTAATCGTAAGCCGCGCAGACACCTGCTTCTCTTAATTTTTCCACCGTAGTGAAAGCAAGAGCCGCAGCTTCCGGTTTCGGCGCAACGGCAAACACATCGATCGTTTCATCTGAGGCAGGCAACAGGTTCTGGCTTTCCAGCGCCAGGATCACCCGCTCCATTCCCATGGCAAAACCGATTCCCGGCGTAGCAGGTCCGCCCACTTCTTCTACCAGACCATCATAACGGCCGCCGCCTAATACGGCACTCTGGGCGCCCAACGGCGTGTACTGGATCTCAAAGGCGGTTCTTGTATAATAATCCAGCCCCCGAACCAGGGTGGGATCTACCACAAAATCAACGCCGGAAGCAGTCAGCAGCTCCTGCACTTTTGCAAAATGTTCTTTACAGCCTTCGTCCAGACACTCTGCCAGTTTAGGGGCTCCGGCTGCCAATGCGTGGCATTTCTCATTTTTACAGTCCAATATGCGCATGGGGTTCCGGTCAAAACGGGAACGGCAGTCTTCGCAGAGTTCCTCCAGATGAGGCCGGTAATAATCCTGCAGCTTCTGCCGATAGGCCGGACGGCATTCCGGACAGCCCACCGTATTGATCTTCAGCTGCAGATCTTTCAGCCCCAGCTTCCGT
>JAFSPK010000060.1:0-7101 GCA_017443005.1 Acidaminococcaceae bacterium | reverse complement strand
TCGGCGCCGTGAAGCAGGAAATGGAAAAGGCGGAGCGGGACTATGATCTGAACAAGCTGGCGGAACTGAAATACGGCCGTCTGCCGGAACTGCAGAAGCAACTGCAGGAACTGGAAAATCAGACTGCCGGGGAAAATGCCCTGCTGAAAGAAGAAGTGGACGAAGACGACATCGCCCGGGTTGTGAGCACCTGGACCGGCATCCCCGTACAGCGGCTGGGTACCGGGGAGCGGGAGAAGCTGGTACATCTGGAAGAAACCCTCCATGAGCATGTCGTCGGCCAGGACGAAGCGGTGAAGGCTGTGGCGGATGCGGTGATCCGGGCCCGTGCGGGCATCAAGGACCCCAATCGTCCTATCGGTTCCTTCATTTTCCTGGGACCCACCGGCGTGGGCAAGACCGAGCTGGCGAAAACGTTGGCAGAAGTTTTGTTTGATGATGTGAAGAACATGATCCGCATCGATATGAGCGAATACATGGAGAAGCACACCGTGTCCCGCCTGATTGGCGCCCCTCCCGGCTATGTGGGGTATGACGAGGGCGGCCAGCTGACGGAAGCGGTGCGCCGTCATCCGTACTCTGTCATCCTCTTTGATGAAATTGAAAAGGCGCACCCCGATGTGTTCAATGCACTGCTGCAGGTGCTGGACGACGGTCGTCTCACCGACGGACAGGGCCGTAGCGTGGACTTTAAGAACACGCTGATCATCATGACCAGCAACATCGGCAGCCAGCGGATCATGGAAGCAAAAGAAACCATGGACAGTGAAGCGGTGCGGCAGCTGCTGCTGACCCGGTTCCGTCCGGAATTCCTGAACCGCGTGGATGACATCGTTACCTTCAAAGCCCTGCAGCCCGACCAGATCAAGGACATTGTGAAACTGATCCTGAAAGAACTGGGCGACAGGGTGAACAAGCAGCTTGAAATCAAGCTGACCTGCACGGACGAAGCTGCGGCTTTGTTAGCCAAAGAAGGTTTCGATCCCCAGTTCGGCGCCCGTCCGCTGAAACGTCTGATTGTCCACAGCGTGGAAAACGTACTGTCCAAGAAAATCGTTAACGGGGAAGTCAAAGCCGGGGACAGTGTGGAAATTTATGTGAACAACGGGGCAATAGATGTAAAGTGACTGATGCCCCAAGTATACAACTGGTTTGATTAAATATTAAAACTGCGGCGAAATGAGAGCCTGTCTTTTCATTTCGCGCAGTTTTTTATTTGTGTTCCTGTGAATTTATGCTGTAATCGCATTACTTCTGTAAAATTACGGCATAATGTGTCTTTTTTATGTTCATTTTATAAAATATTTTTAAAATGTTGGCCTTAAAGGTTTATTGCGTTTCTTCTTTATGATAAAATAAAATGAATTCATATACGCAATTGGGTATTATTGAATATGAGGAGGTTTTTTTATTATGGGAAAGATGAAAAAAATTCTGGCTGCAGGCGTGGTTTGCTATGTGGCCTATAAATTAGGAAAGAAATATTTAAAAGAAAACAACCTGACGGCTGAAGATGTATTTGATTCCGCCAAAAAGAAAGCGGAAGAGTTTGCCAGACAGGCTGCCGGCGTAGTGCCGACGACAAAAGATGGAGAGCCGGCAGGCAGGAAAATCTACACCTTCGGCAAGGAAAAACGCATAGAGATGGTGCATCTGGCAGACGGTGTCACCGGTCTTTATGACAATAAAAAGAATTACCCCATTGAAAAGCAGGTGAAGACTTACAGTGAAGACGGAGGCAAGCTGTATGTTTACAGTGACGCGGCGGATTATGTAATTTCTGACGAGCCGTTCTTCATGAACGTGTATGTGAAGGATAAATCGCAGACAGAAGCAATTGCCATTGCATTGGGAAAACAGTATGACGCGGAAGAAATCGCTGTGTACAATTACGGCTCCGGTCAGAAATTTGATGCCCAGGGTATGGCCGCAGAGGCCGAAGCGGAAAAAGTAGCGGCGGAGCAGGCGGAAGCCAAAGCCAAAGAAGCGGAACTGGCAGCACAGGAAGCGGCTGCAAAAGCCGGAGCCGCAGCAAAAGAGGCTGCAGAAAATGTTCAGGCCGCTGCGGACAAAGCGGAAGAAGTGGCGGAAGAAGTAAAAGCCAAAGTGGAAGACGTTGTGGAAACAATTGAAACTACTACAGAAGAAGTTGCTGAAAAGACAAAAGAGTAATCATATGCGGTCAGGAAAGACAAAAGCAATCGTTCCGTGTTTGTTAAGTTTTTCCTGACAGAAACGGGGATACAAATGCTTGGGATTGGCTGCGATCTGGCAGATGTAGAACGAATTGAAAAAGCCATAGCGCATAAAGGCTTTAAAGAAAGAGTCTTTACGCCGGGAGAGATTGCCTACTGTACCGGAATACACGGTGACAAAGCCCAGAGTTATGCAGCCCGGTTCGCTGCCAAAGAAGCGTTCCTGAAAGCCATCGGCACCGGGCTTCGTGGCGGGGGACAACTTACGGAAATTTCTGTCACCAACGATGAATTGGGTAAACCGGAGCTGAAAGTAACTGGCTATTTTGCAGCGTACATAGAGAAGATGGGTGTGAAAAAGATCCACCTGACCCTCAGTCATACTGCCTCAACAGCGATGGCGGTAATCGTGTTAGAGTAATGAAATAGCGATCCTTGACGGTTTTACGAATCCTTTTGCTGACAGTAAAGACTCAATACATTGACAGAAGGAGGCCTACCCATGCAGATTTTACTGGCGGAAGAAATGCGGGCGCTGGATCGGGCTGCGGAAGAAGAAATCGGTATTCCCGGCCTTGTGCTGATGGAAAATGCAGGCCGGGCCGTAGCAGATGAGGCAGAAAAGATGCTGGGCACCTGTTGCCATAAAAGAATCGTTATCTTTGCAGGCAAAGGCAACAACGGCGGCGACGGCAGCGGTGCGGGGCGCTGGCTCCATAACCGGGGGGCAGAAGTGACACTGGTCCTGGCCTGTGCGGCGGAGGAACTTTCCGGCAGCGCCGCGGATGAATTGCAGTATTATATTGCCTGCGATGCTACTGTGCTGGAGGTTACGGATGCAGATGACAACCTGCGCTTTGCGGAAATTGAAAACCTGGTGTTGCAGGCTGACCTGCTAATCGACGCCCTGCTGGGCACCGGCTTTTCCGGTAAAATGCGCCCCCTGTTCATCCGTTTGTGCGGCTGCATCAACAGAGTAAAAGAAACGAACCCTGCCTGCGGTGTATTGGCAGTGGATATTCCCACCGGCGTCAATGCAGACACGGGCGAGGCAGATATCAGCTCTGTGCGGGCCGACACAACGGTAACCATGGCGTTGCCGAAGCTGGGTCTGTATTTGTATCCCGGGGCAGAATATACAGGAGCGATTCAGGTGGCGGATATCGGCATGCCGGCAAGCCTGTTGAAAGAAACAGCAGGAAACCGTACCCTGATTACCGGGGACATGGTTAAGACCTTGTTGCCGGACCGCCCTAAAAATGCCCATAAAGGAAATGCGGGGCGAGTTGCGGTAATTGCCGGTTCTTATGGCTACATCGGGGCTGCTGCCCTGAGCAGCTTTGCGGCGGTTAAAGGCGGGGCCGGCCTTGTCACACTGCTGACACCGGAGAATGCAAGGGAGATATTGGCCATAAAGCTGACTGAAGTTATGGTGAAAGGTTTGCCAGTATCAGATAACCGGCTGGTGACAGAAGAAGCCCTGGAAGTTGTGTCCGAAACATTGGATAAGGCCGACGTGCTGGCTATCGGACCGGGTTTTGGCGTGTCGGAGGAGACCGGTGACCTGATTCGGGAAATACTGGTCGCTACGGCTGTTCCCTGTGTTATCGACGCAGATGCCATAACGGCCCTGAAAGATCATACGGAACTGCTTTCCCATATGCTGGCGGAAAAAGTACTGACACCCCATCCTGGGGAAATGTCCCGAATAACCGGCATACGCGTTGCGGAAATAGAGAAGAACAGGGTGGAAGTAGCCCGTCTCTATGCGGAAAAGTGGCAGGCGGTCATTGTACTGAAAGGTGTACCCACTGTCATTGCGCTGCCGGATGGAACCGTGTATCTGAACAACACCGGCACGCCGGCCATGGCTACCGGTGGCAGTGGGGATGTACTGACTGGCCTGATTGCTGCTCTGACCAGTCAGGGACTTTCCGTAGCAGACGCGGCAGTGGCCGGGGTTTATCTCCACGGTCTGGCAGGGGAACTGGCGGCAAAGGGCAGTATAGGAATGGCAGCGTCTGAACTTTTGATGATGTTGCCGGAAGCGCGGAAAAAAATTTAAAGGGAATTGTTATCTGGTGCTGCAGGCGAAGATAAAAAACGGATAAATTCTCTGCAGATTTATAAAATACACAATTTTAGTACAGGCAGTTATTTGCATTTCTTTTTGCCGCATGCTAAAATAAATCGTTATAATAATGACTGATACAGATTTTAATTTAATTTTTGTGATAAATGCAAGGAGGTACCGGTTTGCGTAAAAGATTTTTTGCGTTTCTGGTCTGGGGCATCTGCCTGTTGGTGACCTGTACTGCTTCTGCTGCAGCTATGGTTACCGATGTAAACTGGGGCGTTGATAAATTTAACGTGCTCCGTATGGTAGTGGATCTGTCTGAAAACGCACGCTATGCTGTTGACATCGTCAACGACAGAGAGCTGCAGATCAAAGTCAGCGGCGGGCTGGACCCCAAGGTAATCCGAAAAGGGACGATTAAAAGCGACCTTGCAAAAAGCTTCAGTGTGGACCGGGACAAGGCCAGTGTCGTCGTCCGGGTTCCCATGACAAAAAAAGTTGAACGCTCGGATGTGAAGAACTTTATCCTGAAAAAGGATGGTGCAACGGGCAGGCCGACCCGTATCGTGGTGGACGTTTCCGCTAATAAAGTAAAAAACGCTTCTATGAAATATGGGGCAACTTCGGTGCGCCGTCCAGTAATCCGCCCCTCCCAGGGTCCTTCCACCCCGGTAGGCAACCGGGTCAATTTTGCCACCACCGGCGGACTGAAAGGGAAGCGCATCACTATTGATCCGGGTCACGGCGGTTCAGATCCCGGAGCCATTGGCCCTAAAGGCAACAAGGAAAAAACGTCCTCCCTGCTGATTGCCAATTATCTGAAATCATATCTTACCTCGGCCGGCGCCCTGTGTCTATGACCCGGACGTCAGACAAGGACGTGTACGGTCCTTACGCTTCAGCAAAAAACGAACTGCAAGCCCGGGTGGATGTGAGCACCCGCAACCGGGCAGACGCTTTTGTCAGTATTCATCATAATGCTAACAATAACCGCAGCATTGGCGGCATTGCTACGTATTATTTCCCAAAATCCGGCTATGATTACAAGCTTGGCCGCGCTATTCAGAATAAGATGGCGGCTGCTTCCAAACTCCGGAATTTAGGAACCCAGCAGGCTAACTTCTATGTTGTAAAACGTTCTTATATGCCGGCGGTTCTGCTGGAGGTGGGCTTCCTCAGCAATTACAGGGAAGAACAGCTGATCAGCAGTGCGTGGTTCCAGAAGACCATTGCCAAAGCTGTATTTGACGGTTTAAAAGAGTATTTTGGCGGTTGAGGACAGGAGGCGCGTAACAATGTTGAAAAAAATAGGCTTGTTGCTGATGCTTGTCCTGTTATTGGCAGTGACGGGATGCGAACCGACAGAAAAACTGACCGGGAAAAAGGGCGAAGTAAAAGATGTTACCGGGCAGAAAGATCCCATTACCACCGTTGTTAAAGATCCGAACCCTCTGACCAAAGAATATGTGGTGTACCGGGTCCAGAAAAACGGGGAAGAGATTCTGATTCCGGAGAAAGTTCGTTATGCGGCCGGAAAGAAATCAAGGGAAGAAGCTGCGCTGGAAGCCCTGATCCATACCGACCCGGTATCCAAGCAGCTTACCAATCTGTTCCCGCCGGGAACAGATGTCCACAGCGTGAAAGTTCAAGGAGATACAGCTACCGCTGACTTTAACCAGAACTTTGCTTCCCGGGGGCAGGGTTCCTATACGGAACGGATGATGGTCAATGCCGTGGTCTGCACGTTAACGGAATTCCCTGAAATCAAAAAAGTTAAATTCCTGGTAGATGGCAAAGAAATAGATACTATCAGCGGTCATATGGATCTGCTGGATCCGTTGACGAGAAATCCGGACGTACTGAAAAAACCGGAAAACCAGAAGGAAGAGAAAAAGTAAGGAGAAAAAAGATTTATGGATACTCACTCGCGTATAAAAAAGCATCAGACGGAAGCGGCTTCTGACAACGCAGGGCCTGTCCCCGAAACCCGGCCGGATCTGACCGGCATAATCTGGCAGAAGGAGTCAGGGAAACGTACAATCCGTTTCTTTCTGGCTGATGAAAACGCGACAGAAAATTTTGGCAGGCTCCTGGGAACGCTGGCTGCGGACGGGGATGTGTATTGTCTCAGCGGTGACCTGGGTGCCGGCAAGACCCTGATGAGCAAAGGGGTCTGCGAGGCAGTAGGTGTGGAAGAAGAGGACGTAGTGAGTCCTACCTTTGCCCTGATGAATATTTATAATGGTAAGATTATGGAAGTGCGCCACTTTGACCTGTACCGGCTTGATTCCCCGGAAGAACTTGCTGATATCGGGTTCTATGAATATGTTGGCGGCGAAGGGGTCTCTTTGATTGAATGGGGCGATCTGTTCCAGTCGGAACTGCCCCCGGAATATTTACAGGTGAATCTGACAATTGTGCCGGAAGGCCGGATTGTGGAACTGATCCCATTTGGTCTCCGGTACGAAGCCATAAGCAAGGAAGTGTTGCGGTATGTTAACGCTGGCGCTTGATACATCGACGCGTGTATGTACGGTGGGGCTGGTGCAGGACGGACATGTGCTGGCGGAATATGATATTTCCGTCGGTCTGACCCATTCGGAAGGGCTGATGCCCCAGCTGAATCAGATGTTTGCCCGTACAGGGATAAAAAAAGAAAATACAGACCGGATTGCTGTCAGTATCGGACCCGGTTCTTTTACGGGACTGCGTATCGGGCTGGCAGCGGCGGAAGCGATGGCCTATGCCTGGCAGTGTGGTATCTGTGGTGTCAATACGTTGCAGGCTATGGCCTATAATATTCCTTTGGCCGGTGTGGTGCTGGCGCCG
>JAFSPK010000059.1:0-8273 GCA_017443005.1 Acidaminococcaceae bacterium | reverse complement strand
GGTGACGAGAGCCACAGTGTAACGGGCGCTCAGACGAACAAGGTTGACGGAAATGTAACGAACACCTATGGCGCAGACGTGACTACCGACATTACGGGCAACCAGAGTACGACGGTAGGCGGCAATGCTGAAACCGAAATTGCCGGAACTTCCACGACTACGGTAACGGGCCTGACGACGGAGAACTACAACGGCGGCCTGACGACGGCGGTAGATGGTGATGAGAGCCACAGTGTAACGGGAGCGCAGACGAACAAGGTTGACGGCGCAGTAACGAACACGTACGGCAACACTGTGACGACGACGGTAACGGGTCTGGCGACAGAGAACTACAACGGCGGCCTGAAGACAAATGTGACGGGAAATCAGACTACAACTGCTACTGGTGATATTTCCAATTCGGCAGCCAACATCAGCAACACCGCAACCACACAGATTTCCAATACGGTTGGCGGTTCCAGTATCGTGATGAATGATTCCCAGATTAATATCGATGCTACAAAGACCATTTTCAATGAAGGCCAAACCAACCAGATTCAGATTGATACAACCGGTATCCGGATCGGTCTGAACAGTGGTCAGGTTGATGATGAGGGCTTCTATGCCGGCGGCCATACATGGGATGAAGCCAAAGCGGCAATTGGAGCAGACGGACGCATTAAAGGGTTGTATGCAGAAATAACTAATGATTTGACTGTAGGTGGAGATGTGACGGTAGGCGGAACCCTGACTACAGAAAAATTGGTTGTCAATGATACCTTCCAGGCACAGGCGTTCGCTGTAAACGGTAAGACCTACATTGATTCCAACGGTCTCAACGCCAACAACCAGAAGATTACCAACGTGGCGCCTGGTGACATTGGCCCGAACAGCACAGATGCCGTCAACGGGTCTCAGTTGTATAATATCAGAGAAGACTTGAGCAAAGACATTAAGAAGGTTGGCGCAGGCGCAGCTGCTATGGCAAATCTGCGTCCGGTGGAAAGCGGCAACAAGTTCAGTCTGGCGCTGGGCGTAGGTACCTATCGCAGTGAAACCGCTGCAGCAATTGGTATGTTCTATAAACCGACGGACAGAATTCAGTTCAACCTTAGCGGCACCGTGGGCAGCGGACACAACATGTTTGGCGGCGGCATTTCCTTCGCGCTGGATAAGGTTGTGAAACCGGTTGGCAATGCGGCAGCCAATGCCGAAATCAAGTCCCTGCAGGCAGAAAATGCGGAAATCAAGGCACAGCTGGAAGAACTGAAAGCAGTTGTGGAATCAATGAAAACTGCAGCGAAATAAGATTGGCTGAAAGGTAAGGCGGCTTACCGTTCGTACGATTTGAAAACTGAATCATGAAATGAAAAAACTTCCCCGGATGCAAATTCGGGGAAGTTTTTCTAACTATGGCTATTTTTATGACTGTTTTTGCAGCGGTTTTCTTCAAATCTGCCAAACAGTAAACGTAAAATTTGAAATTTATGACAATACGAACTAAAAAACAGGGCTTGGTCGTGAAAACGACCAGCCTTAAAACGCAAAGCCGCATGGATACTGGAGCTTGGTTCCTCTATCTCTTAATATTTAAGGATTGACAGTTTATATGTCTTTGTAGGCGTAGCCGTAAGCTACAACTGTCAAACTGTAAGGCAGTGGAGGCCGAGAGTTTCCCCGACATTTCTGCCTTATTTGGGCAAGAGGAATGGCTTACTATACGTTATGATTTACAGGCTCGGCTTGCGCCGATGGCAGGGCACGCTTTTAAATTTTGTATTAGTTCATTCCTTGTTCCCTTGATTTCACATGAACTTCATGGAAATTCGCAGGGTTCCGTGCTATAATTAAAGTACGGAAGAATCGTCCCGGTCGGAAAGTGAGGACAGTTTGAAAGAATTAAAAGAAATTGACTGGGATTCCATGACCTTTGCCAACAACTATGTGTTTCTGGAGGTCATGAACAACAAGAAACGCTGCCAGTACCTGATTGAGAAGGTTTTGCACATACCTATTAAGCAAGTTCTGCACATTGCGGCAGAACGGCATACAAGCAGCCCAAGGCTTAGCAGTAAAAGCATTCGTCTTGATGTGTATGTGGAAACCCTGGACGGAACAGTGATAGATTTAGAAATGCAAGTGACCGGGAAAGGCAGCACCATTTACCGTGACGCTGAGGAAGAGGCCGTGGAAAGCGAGTTGCCGCTTCGCACGCGGTATTACCAGAGCCTGATTAGCATGGACATGTTGCGCAAAGGTATGGATTACCCGGAACTTCGCAAGTCGTATGTGGTATTCATCTGTACCTTTGATCCGTATGGAAAAGGCCTGCCGGTTTACCATTTCACGTATCGCTGCAAGGAAGATGATGCGCTGGAGATGGGTGACCTGACAGAGAACATCTTCCTGAACGCGAAGGCAGCGGACAATACAGATGACAGGGAACTTGCTGCGTTTTTACGTTATGTACACAGTGGTCTGGCGCAAAGTGCTTTTACACAGGAGATTGACGAAGAAACGAAACGGGTAAAGAATGACACGAAATGGAGGGAGCGCATTGTGACCTGGGAAATGGATTTGCGGATTATGAAGAAAAGGTACCTTGAACAAGGCCGCAAGGAAGGGATGCTCGAGGGCAGAGAAGAAGGGCATGAAGAAATGGCGCAGATTTTGCGTGAAAAATATGGCATGTCTGAATCCGAAATTGAAGAGTTGAAGAAGGAAGCTGCTGCCAGAGAAGCAACGCACAAGGCCTGATTATTTTTACATTTATATTTTAAAAAAGTTAAGACCGGACGATTCATCTGTAGTGCCTGCAAAAAAGCAGGCGCTTTTTTGCTTTTAGTTGTCTCTGCAAATTTCTATTCGCACACGGGCGTGGCTTGTGCAGGCCACGATTTTTGTTTATGCCTGTTCTTTTTGTTGTTCTGCTTACCTCCATCCTGGTCGTAAAAACGACCAACTTCGAAACGCAAACCAGCATGGATACTGGGGTTTGGTTCCCTATACTCTTTAATATAATGAGTGACAGTGTATATGTCTCTGTAGGCGAAGCCGTCAGATACAACTGTCAAACTGCAAGGCTGTGGAGGCTGAGAGTTTCTCCGCCAAAACCAGACTTTTGCGATTATCAGGAAGCCAATCTGGCCAATAACCGCCCTTTTCCGTTCGTTACAACCTGATTTCCAATTCTTTATCTATTCTCATTTCATCCGGCACCACGTTGCACGTATAAGCCAACAATTTCACACCGGCCTGTTGGGCTTCATGCAGCGCATCCGCGAATTGCGGGTGCGTTGTTCTGTTGGGGGTAACATAAAGCGCGCATCCCATCTGCACCACGAACAGGACGTAGGTTTCAAATCCTTCTGCGTGGCACCGGATCAGTTCCTGCACGTGTTTCACGCCCCGTTCCGTCGGCGCGTCGGGAAATAGGACGACGCCCTTGTCTTCCAGGGTGACGCCTTTGACTTCCAGATAGATTCTGCGTTTTTCTTTTTCCAGATAAAAATCAAAACGCGAATTGCCGAATTTGCATTCCGGCTTCAGGTAATCGATTTTTCCGAAAGGCGACGTGCCGGACTGCAGCCATTCTTTTACGGCGGCATTAGGCGCCTGGGAGTCCATGTTGACAAGGAGCACATGGCTTGAACCGGGATCGGTTTTGCTATTTGATGCGCCATTCGTTTCGATTGCTTCTGATGAAGTTGTAGTGGTTACAGGAATGCCTTGCTGATTTGTTCCTGTTGGATAGGCTACTCTTTTTTCCACTGCAATCAGATCAAATTTCGTTTTCCGCTGCGGGTTATCGCTTACGGCACAGTAAACGGTACAGCCGGGGATTAACAGTTCATGGCAGCGTCCGGTATTTTTCACGTGACAGATTTCTTCCTTGCTGTCGATAAGCACATGGGCGATGAAACGGTTGGGACGTTGCAGGAAAGTTCCTGACACAACCTGGTTGTATTTCATGGTGCGTTCCTTTCGTTTAGATAAGCTGACACAATGTAATTGCATACGTTCATGTAAAGCAGTGGCAGCAATTACATTAATCAACATTTTATTATAAGAACAGAATATGATATAATATAATGATAAATTATGTAAAGAAATCTGTAAAGATGTAACAGCGTATCAAAGTATGCAGTTTGAATGTGTGGCGTAATATAGTTAAACGAGAGGGCGACGATGCGAAACTATCCGAAGTTTTATATAACAAAAAAAGGAGAGCGTGCAGCCCGGGGTGGGCATCCCTGGGTGTACGGGGAAGAAGTGACCCGGGTAGAGGGGCGTTATGCCAACGGCGACCTGGTGGACGTGGTGACGGATAAGGGAAAATATCTGGGCACCGGTTTTGTCAATGACAACAGCAAGATTCGCGTGCGTATCCTCAGCACCAATACCAATGACAGATTTGAGGAAGCGTTTTGGGAACGACGGCTGCAATACGCGTTGGATTACCGCAAAACGGTGATGCCCGGGGACGATTTTAAATGCTGCCGTTTAATCTTCGGGGAAGCGGATCAGTTCCCCGGGTGGACGGTGGACCGCTACAACGACCTGCTGGTAATCCAAACCTTATCCCTGGGAATAGAACAGCGCAAACATATGCTGATCCCGCTGCTGGTTAAGCTGTTGCGAAAAGATGGTGAAACCATTACCGGAGTGTATGAGCGGAACGATGTAAAAATCCGCCTGCTGGAAGGATTGGAAGAGGGAAAAGGCTGGTTTGCGCTGGAAGGCGAAGTTCCTCCCGTATCTCCTGTGACTACGATTTGTGAAAACGGAATTGTGTACGATGTTGATGTGGAGAATGGACAAAAGACGGGGTTCTTTCTGGATCAGAAATATAACCGGCAAAGTGTGGCGCGTATTGCGAAAGGCAAACACGTGCTGGACTGCTTCACCCATACCGGAAGTTTTGCCCTGAATGCGGCCAAAGGCGGAGCGGCTCATGTGACAGCAGTGGATGTGAGCGGCGAGGCCTGCCGGATGACAGCGCTGAACGCGGAAAAGAACGGCGTGGCAGACCGGATGGAGGTAGTGCAGGCCGATGTGTTTGCATTGCTGGACAAACTGGAGGCGGAACACAATCGGGACTACGATTTTATCATTCTGGATCCGCCGGCCTTTACCAAGAGCCGCAAGACGGTGCGAAACGCCACTGCAGGTTACAAAGACATCAACATGAAAGCCATGAAGCTGTTGCCCCGGGGCGGATATCTGGCCACCTGCAGCTGCTCGCATTTTATGAAAGAAGAACTGTTTGTGGAAATGTTGCATGACGCGGCGGCGGAAGCCCATGTGATGCTGCGGCAGATTGAAGCGCGGCAGCAGGCGCCGGACCATCCTGTTTTATGGAATGTGCCGGAGACGAATTACCTGAAGTTTTATATTTTTCAGGTAGTGTAGGAGTTTATGCTGTTGGGGTTTGGCAAAACCGTGTTGTATGAATGATTTTGATAATTGGGCTGTGTATTTTTATGTTGTTATAGTATGCGGAACCGGTTCTGCGTTTTATAGTTGATGAGTTTTAAAAAGAAAGAGGAATATTTATGAAACTGATTTCCTGGAATGTGAACGGGCTGCGGGCCTGTATGACCAAAGGCTTTGCGGATTTTATGACGGCGTCGGACGCGGATATCTTCTGCGTGCAGGAAACAAAGATGCAACGGGAACAGGCGACCTTTGATTTCCCCAACTATTTTGAATACTGGAACAGCGCGGAGAAGAAAGGTTATTCTGGCACCGCTGTGTTCACGAAGGAAGAGCCGCTTAACGTTACGTACGGCCTTGGTATCGACGAGCATGACCACGAAGGCCGTGTCATCACCTGTGAGTTCCCGGAGTTTAATCTGGTAAATGTGTACACGCCCAACTCCCAGGATGGACTGACCCGGCTGGCGTACCGGAAGGTTTGGGAGGATGCCTTCCGCAACTATTTGCTTGAACTGGACGCGAAAAAACCGGTGCTGGTCTGCGGTGATTTGAACGTGGCCCACAACAATATCGATTTGAAAAACTGGAAGACCAACCGGGGCAATGCCGGCTTCACCGATGAAGAGCGGGGCAAGTTCACGGAACTGCTGTCCGCCGGTTTCACCGACTCGTTCCGCTATCTGTATCCGGATAAAGAAGGCATTTACTCCTGGTGGTCCTACCGCTTCCGGGCCAGAGAGAAAAACGCAGGGTGGCGTATTGACTACTGGCTGGTGTCAAACCGCTGGCAGGATAAAATTGAAGACAGCTTAATCTACACGGACGTATTTGGAAGCGATCACTGCCCGGTAGGGTTGCTGTTAAAAGAATAAGCAGGAAGTTATGTGATAGCTGCCCGGGTGATGCCGCCTTCATAAGACGTCGCGAACGCTTCGGTGTGTGATCGCTCGCAGTCGCACAGAGGTTATCCCTCCCTCCCCCGCGACCGCGTCGGCGGCATCCCGCTTGCGCGGTCGCCGTCTGTGCGTCGCGATGGGGCAAGCCCTTCCGGGATAACCTCTGATGCTCAACGTAGAATTGCGACTTCCGGGAACGCGACGCTTATTCAGGCGGCGTCAGCCCGGGCCAGTATGTTTTCGCTTTGTTGCCTTAGCATTATGCAGACAGGGGAAGGCATGAGCAAACCATCGGCAGCGATTGCGTTATTCCATGAGATGAAATTCGCCGTCGTGGCGAGGCTGTTTGAGGGACGCAGTCCCGAGTTCCGAAGCCACAGGCGAATGAATCCATGGAATAGGAATCACTGACGGGTTTGCGATGACTTTTCATGCTGCATAAACCAGGCAACTAAACTTCAATTTATATTCAACGAGGTCTCTATGGAATTTGCAATCAAAGCGCCATTTGAACCGGCGGGCGACCAGCCCCAGGCCATTGAAAAACTGGCGGCAGGCATTGAGCAGGGCATGCGCTCCCAGGTGCTGCTGGGTGCGACAGGTACAGGCAAGACCTATACCATCGCCCAGGTCATCAACAAAGTGCAGCGGCCCACGCTGGTGCTGGCTCACAACAAAACGCTGGCGGCCCAGCTGGCCAGCGAATTGAAAGCCTTCTTCCCGGATAACGCGGTGGAATATTTTGTTTCCTATTATGATTACTATCAGCCGGAAGCGTATATTCCCCAAACAGATACATACATAGAAAAAGATTCTTCCATCAATGACGAAATCGACAAGCTGCGTCACAGCGCCACCAGCGCGTTGTTTGAACGGCGGGACGTGATCGTGGTGGCCAGCGTCAGCTGTATTTACGGTCTGGGCGGGCCGCAGGATTATTACGACTCCGTGGTTTCGCTGCGGGTAGGACAGGTCATTGACCGCAACGCGATCCTGCGCAAGCTGGTGGAGAACCAGTACACCCGGAACGATATCGATTTTCATCGCGGCACCTTCCGTGTGCGGGGCGATGTAATCGAAGTAATTCCTGCTAGCTTTGGCGAAAAGGCTGTCCGCATCGAGATGTTTGACGACGAAGTGGAGCAGCTCATGGAAGTGGACGTGCTGACAGGGGAAGTGGTGGCGAAGCGTACCCACGTGGCGATTTTTCCCGCGTCCCATTATGTGACCAGCAAGGAAAACATGGAGCGGGCCATGGCGGATATCCGCGTGGAACTGAAAGAGCGGCTGGCGGAGCTGAAAGCCAATGGCAAGCTGCTGGAGGCCCAGCGTCTGGAGCAGCGTACTAATTACGATTTGGAAATGATGGAAGAGATGGGTTACTGTACCGGCATTGAGAATTATTCCCGCCACATGGACAACCGGAAAGCGGGGCAGGCCCCTTTCACGCTGGTGAATTATTTCCCAAAAGATTTTCTGCTGGTGGTGGACGAATCTCACGTGACGATTCCCCAGGTGCGGGCTATGGCCCACGGGGACCGGGCGAGGAAGGAGATGCTGGTAAATTACGGCTTCCGTCTTCCTTCCGCTATTGATAACCGGCCGTTAACCTTTGAAGAGTTTTATGAGAGAATCAACCAGGTGATTTATGTTTCCGCAACTCCTGCGGATTATGAACTGGGCGAGGCGGCCCAGGTGGTAGAGCAGATCATCCGGCCTACCGGACTGCTGGATCCCCATGTAGAAGTTCGTCCCATTAAAGGACAAATCGACGACCTGATGGGCGAGATCCGCAAGACGGTTGCCCGGGGTGAGCGTATGCTGGTGACCACCCTGACCAAGCGGATGGCGGAGGACCTGACGGATTATCTGAAACAGAACGAAGTGCGGGTGCGCTATCTCCATTCCGATATCGCCACCATTGAACGGGCCCAGATTATTGATGCACTGCGGGAAGGC
>JAFSPK010000058.1:0-18271 GCA_017443005.1 Acidaminococcaceae bacterium | reverse complement strand
GAGGATCCACCTGTTCCCATCCCGAACACAGCAGTTAAGCTCTCACGCGTCGAAAGTACTGGGCTGGAAGCGGCCTGGGAGGATAGATTGTTGCCGGTCAGAGACGAAGCCCCCGTACAACTAAGTGCGGGGGCTTTTACTTTGTATTATATATATAGCTTGGATCAAGTGATTTAATCGTTATGATGCTCTGCGTAAAACTCATTATAATCTTTCAGCATATATTGCAGGAGAGACGGCGTGTCCAGTCCGTAAGGGCAACGGCTCTTGCATAAATCACAATGCACGCATTCTTCGATCTTCTGCATTTTTGCATGCCATTCATCGGTCATGAATCGTTTATAGGGCGAACGGCGAAGTAGCATCGCCATTCTGGCTGCCTGTGGAATGTCGATATCCACTGTGCAGGGGAGGCAGTAGCCGCAGCTTCGGCAGAAATTACCGGACAGTTCCTTTCTGTCTTTTTCAATAACAGCTTTTAATTCTTCCGTCATCTGCTGGTCGGCTTCCGTTAGCTTCAGCCACTGGTCCATTTCCCAGTTATGCTGGATGCCCCAGATAGGTACGACGTTATCGTATTCCTGCATGAAAGCATAGCAGGCGGCTGCATTGGTCAGCATTCCGCCGGATAAGCCTTTCATGGCGATAAAGCCCATGTTGTGTGTTTTACAGTCTTTGACCAGTTCGATGTCTTTCTCTGTTGCCAGATAGCAGAACGGAAATTGCAGTGTTTCATATAATCCGGACTCAATCGCCTGATGCGCCACCTTGAGCCGGTGGTTAGAGATGCCGATATGACGGATGTAACCCTTCTTCTTGGCGTCCAGTGCTGCAGTATATGCACCCTTTTCATCTTCGGGCGAAGGCATCACAGCCGGATTATGGAACTGGAAAATATCGATATAATCTGTCTGCATCCGTTTCAAAGACAGTTCGATATGCTCTGTTACCGTTTTGTAATCAGTTCCGCCGCTTTTGGTGGAAATGACAATGTTGTGGCGGACATCGTGAAGCGCTTCACCGATTTTCTCTTCGCTGTCAGTGTACATGTTGGCTGTGTCGAAATAATTGATGCCGTTATCATAGGCTTTACGCAACAGTGCTTTTGCAGCCTCGTGTGAAATGCGCTGAATAGGCAGGCAGCCCATTGCAGTTTTTGTCACCATCAGACCGGTTTTGCCTAATTGCACTTTTTTGATTTCCATGTTTTCACTCCCATCTTTCGTCTTTTAAAGTAAGATAACGAATAATCAGCAGGTTCATGTAATTATTATATACGAATAATCAATGTTTGAACAGGAATGAAATGAAAAATATAGATAAAAACGGGAATTGTTGGACAGATTGTTCCACAGTTCTTCAAGATGTCTGAAACATTTGCGGGATGATGATAATAAATGTGCAAGGGAGTGACAATAAAAGGTAAGAAAAGGATTGTCATGAAAGAGAAAATATAGTATAATACAATAGTTAAATTTAAATTATCTCATAAGGGAAACACTGACTGCAGAAGCTTGCATGACACCCGTAGGGTGTGCAGATTGATGGGTCTTTGGTTCCTTGAGCAATGTAATTGGAGGAATTAGTATGTCCGGACATTCTAAATGGGCAAATATCAAACACAAAAAAGGCAAAGCAGATGCAGCCAGAGGAAAAATAACCACAAAGATCGGTCGTGAAATCACGATTGCCGTACAGATGGGCGGTCCAGACCCGGTTGGCAATATGCGTCTGAAACTGGCGTTAGCGAAGGCAAAGGCCAATAACATTCCGAAAGATAACATTAAGCGCGCGATTGCTAAGGGCGCCGGTGAAACGAACGGTGCAAAATACGAAGAAATTACGTACGAAGGCTATGGCCCAGCCGGCGTGGCCATCATGTTGGATGTGCTGACTGACAACCGCAACCGTGCGGCGGCAGATATCCGTCATGCATTTACAAAACACGGCGGAAATATGGGCGAAACCGGTTCCGTTGGCTGGATGTTCAAACGCAAAGGTATCTTTACGATTGATAAAGAAGCCGGCTACGATGAAGATGAAGTTATGATGATCGCGCTGGATGCCGGTGCGGAAGATATGAAATCCAATGAAGACAGTTTTGAAATTGTGACCCAGCCGGAAGACTACGATGCCGTAGAAAAAGCGCTGGCCGATAACAATATTGAAACCGTTATGTCGGAAATCACTATGGTTCCGGACACAATGGTCACGCTGTCTGATGAGGATGCAGAAAAAGTCCGTAAAACAATTGATATGTTTGACGATATGGACGACGTACAGGAAGTCTATACCAACGCTGACTTGCCGGATGAAGACGACGAGGAATAAGAAAGAGCAGGCAGGCTTCAAATGAGCCTGCCTTTTTTATATTGTTTCACATTTTCGTCATTTGTACCCTGTATAATAGATTGTACTAAGATAGTTTGATGCTTTGATGCAGAAGGCTGGAGGAAACAGTATGTTGGCGTTAGGAATTGATCCCGGCACTGCTATCTGCGGTTATGGTGTGGTGGAAATGAAAGGCAGTGTTATGAAGCCGGTGTTTTACGGTTCCATACTGACTGACAAAGACTGGCGTCCGGAAGAGAGGCTGCTGAAGATCCATCAGGATGTTTCTGATATTATTGGTCATTTTCAACCGGAATTTATGTCCATTGAAAAATTGTATTTTAACCGCAACGTCAACACTGCGATACCGGTTGCCCAGGCGCGCGGTGTAGTATTACTGGCCGCTGCCGAGCATAATCTGCCGATTTTGGAGTTTACGCCGATGCAGATAAAAAAATCGGTCACAGGGACCGGCGGGGCGGAAAAAAACCAGATTATCTTTATGGTGCGGCGACTGTTGGGGATTCGTGAAGAAATTAATCCGGACGATACGGCGGACGCATTGGCTGCCGCGATCTGCGGCCTGAATCAGGCAAGGGTGCTGCAGCTGCAGGCAAAAGGCGGCGCACGAATCGGGGAGATTCTGGAAAAACAGCGGAACCCGCTGAGCAAGAGATGAAAGACAACTGTAATAAATAAACTGTATTATAATTATGGTTTTGATAAACGGCATTTGGAGCGTGTATTATGATTGGTTCAGTAAGAGGAACGGTAGCGTATCAGGCGGCAGAATATTGTCTGATTGAAACGGCGGGTGGTGTCGGATACCGTGTGTTTATGCCGGTGTCCCAGATGCGGACCTTGTCCATGGGACAGGAAGTTCGTGTCCTGACATATACGTCGGTTCGGGAAGATGCAATTCAGTTGTACGGCTTTTTGACACAACAATATTATGATCTGTTTGCGCTTCTGTTAAGCGTAAGCGGCATAGGGCCCAAAGTTGCGATTGGCATTTTAGGAGCGGCAAGGCCGGAAGATTTTTATCTGGCGGTGCAGAGCCGGGATCTTAAAATGCTGACCAAGCTCCCCGGTATCGGAAAGAAAACGGCAGAGCGCATGGTGTTGGAACTGAAGGACAAGATCGGTACACTGGAAAGCGAAGAGAATGACAGAGAATTTGCCGCCGCAGTCAGCGGCGAAGGCAAATCGGAAGCAATCAACGAAGCCATGGCTGCACTGGCTGCGTTAGGCTATTCCAATTCGGAAATTTTGCCGGTGTTGCGGAAGATTCCGGACTATGGCACATTAAAACGGGATGAACTGATTCGCAAAGCTTTGCAGATGTTTGCTAAAAAGTAAGACAGGAGCATCTTCAGTACCTGGTCGATTTTAACAGAATCGACACATGATTGATATTGTAATTTATTATTTTCGTTAATAATTAAGATGAATAAAGGGGATAACGGAATGGAATTTGATGACCGGCTGGTGACATCGGAAGTTATGGAGTCTGATGGGGAACAGTACAGTCTTCGCCCCCGGACGCTGGAAGAATATATCGGGCAGGATAAAGTTAAACAGAATATCTCGGTATTCATTGAAGCGGCGCTGAAACGGAATGAAGCGCTGGATCATGTACTTCTTTTCGGCCCTCCCGGTCTGGGGAAAACGACACTGGCAAATATTATTGCTAACGAACTGCATGTAAACATGCGTGTTACATCAGGTCCTGCCATTATGCGCCAGGGCGATCTGGCTGCGATTCTCAGTACGCTGTCGGAAGGGGAAGTGTTGTTCATCGATGAGATCCACCGTTTGCCGAAAGCAGTGGAAGAGATACTGTATTCAGCCATGGAAGACTACCAACTGGATATTGTCATCGGTAAAGGACCGGGTGCCCAGAACGTCCGGCTGCCTCTTCCGAAATTTACACTGATTGGAGCCACCACACGGCTTGGCTCTTTGGCGGCGCCGCTGCGTGACCGTTTTGGGGTGCAGTGCAGGCTGGAGTTTTATCAGCCGGAGCAGTTGCGCATTATCGTAAACAAGTCCGCGGAAAAACTGGATGTGGAGATGACGCCGGAAGGCGCGCTGGAAATCGCCCGCCGTTCCCGGGGAACGCCCCGCGTGGCAAATCGCCTTTTGAAACGGGTACGCGACTTTGCCCAGGTTCTGGGACAGGCTGTCATTGATCAGAAGTTGGCTGATGAGGCTCTTTCCCGTCTGGAAGTTGACCGTTACGGTCTGGACCAGAATGACCGGCGTATCCTGCAGACAATTGTCAGGACGTTTGGCGGCGGACCGGTGGGCGTGGATACCATTGCGGCCGCTGTCAGTGAAGAAGCCGGCACCATCGAAGATGTGGTGGAACCGTATCTGATGCAATTAGGTCTGCTGCAGCGCACACCCCGTGGCCGCGTGGCGACCAGGGAAACCTATCGCTATCTGGGAATTCCCTACCCGGAGGATGCAAGTGGCAAGCCAAAGGTCGAACAACCGTCGCTGCTGTAAAATGAGCTGATTTATGTGAGGAAGGAAAACAGGCGATAGTTTCCCGACAGAAATGTGGAACTATAAATCAGCGTCTCCCTTGATGGTTACTGTGTATTGAGAAAGATAGAACGATGAAATTATTATTACATGCCTGCTGCGGTCCCTGTGCCTGTTATCCGACAAAAATACTGAGGTCGCAGGACGTAGATTTTACGTTGTTGTATTATAATCCGAATATTCATCCTTATAAAGAATTTAAACACCGCTTGGCTGCATTACGGGATCTGGCGGAAAAACAGGATTACCGACTGATCATTGATAAGACTTATCCGCTGGAAGAATGTGTGAAAGGGATGCTGGAGGAACCGGTCGTCCGCTGTGCGTTCTGCTACCGGATGCGGTTGCGGTATACGGCAAAATATGCGGCAGACAACGGGTTTACCGCATTCTCTACAACGTTGCTGTACAGTCCGTATCAGAAGCATGAACTGATCGTGCAGATAGCGAAAGCAGCCGCGGAAGAATTTGGTGTGGAGTTTTTTTATCAGGATTGGCGGCCTCATTATCAGGAAGGCGTGGATATCAGCCTGGCTTTGGGATTATACCGCCAGCCCTATTGCGGTTGTGTGTTCAGTGAACGGGACCGCTATATGGAATGGAAAAAAACCAAAACCGAAGCAGGGAACACGCGCAATTCCAATGGCGTTGTCACGGGGACTGATGAAGCGGAAGGCAAACCCTTTGTCCGCATAACTAAACATATTATTCAGCTTCCAAAACAGGACACCATTCTGTACAAATAATTGGTTCTGTACAAACGGTTATCTAATTTTTAATCATTATTTTGCCCAGGGGTTTTTCCGATTTTGTTTTTGTTTTTCAATGCGTTCGGTTTTGTTTTTTAACGCAATAGTGCGGAATCGATTTAATATTTTTCAATTAGTATGCAAGTGATGATTGAGGATAAACGATATGATGAAACAGGCTGCAGAAAAATTGATTTTGAAATATATTTTTGTTTTTACTCTCGTGTTGACCTGTCTTTTTACAGGCCGCGTCCAGGCATCTTCTGAAATCGATGTGGGTCTGATCGTTTCCCAGTTTTCCGCAGAAGTAATCGCACCGTCTGCCTTCGTAGCGACAGAGCCGGATGGAAATCAGACGACACTGGAGAAGGGCAAGTACTTTATTGCGGCCAATTCAGGCAAAATTATGCTGGGCAGTCACCAACTGGCCAGCGGTACGGTTTTGGAAATGGCGGAACCGAAAGACAAAGAGGAAAAAACAAACAAAAACGCAACTACTAATTCTGATAAAGTTTCTGGCAAAACTGCAAACCAAAAGCAAGACCGGAATAAAGAACAAAATAAAGACCAGGCTTCCGCTGACCCTTCCCGGCATCTGTTTACTGTGAACCGGCAGGAATACCGCGGAGCATTGAGAATCTACATAACAAATGAAGGCAAAAATCTTACGGTAGTCAACCGGGTACCTTTGGAGTATTATGTGAATTCCGTGCTGGGGCCCAAGTCTTCCCCAATCTGGCCGGATGAGGCGATTAAAGCACAGGCGGTTGCCGTTCGCAGTCTTGCCTGGTACTATAAAAATAATCCGGAAAGCGGCTTGTTTGCCGTACGGGCGGTGGAACCCGAAACGTTTTACGGCGGCATCCGTACGGAAAATAAGAATATAACGAAGGTTGCAGCGCTGACTGCCGGCCAGGTTTTGTATTATAACGGCAGGCCTGCTGCAGCGTATACCTGTGAGAGCAGCGGCGGCATGACCGTAAGTGCGGCAGAAGTCCTGCAAAAAGATATTCCGTATCTGCGGGCGGTTCAGGATTATGATACAGATTGTCCCAGCTTTACCTGGGAAAAGAAAATACAGGCTGCGACCATCAGCCGGCTGCTGGAACAAGGCGGGCATAAAATCGGAAGACTGCGGGGTTATCGCATATCCGACAGTGAAAAGCCGGCCACAAAGGACCGGTATCCTAGCGGCAGAGTCAAAATCATTTACTGGCAGGGAGACCTTGGCAGCGTTACTCTGAGCGGGCAGGAACTTGCCGATATGCTGGCTTTAAGCAGCAACTGGTTTGACGTTTACCTTACGGATCCGGTTCCGCAAAAGTTAGATGTGCCGATTGAAAACCGTTATGGTATAGAAATCGGGAAGAAACAAATTCCGATTGCAATCAAAGGACGGGAAAAAAGCACATGGAAATCCGCAATCCCCGGGTATCACTTTTTAGAAGGGACGGCCGATGAAACTCTTTTGTTTAAAGGAAAAGGAATCGGACGGGGGCTTGGCCTTTCCAAGTGGGGCGCTAAGGGTATGGCCGATACGGCGCCGGAAAAAGCAAAAGACTATTATAAAACGATTTTACTGCATTATTATCCTGGAACCTATCTGGTTTCTGCGTACTAAGGAAACGCTGATTAATTCGTCTTCGTGCGCACTTGCAGCGTACAAGCGCATGTAATCCGTGTTTCCCTAAAAAATACAGGAAGCAACGAACTGCTGCGATGGATTACGAATGCGATTGGACCGTGTTTCCTGCATATAGAAAAGAGATATACCGATGAAAGTTACCGATTTTGATTACGCACTACCGAAAGAACGGATTGCCCAGCACCCTGTAGAACCGCGGGACCACAGCCGGCTGTTGGTTGTCGATAAAACAACCGGCGAGATGGAGCACCGTCATTTTTATAATCTGCCGGAGTATTTAAAACCCGGCGATCTGCTGGTCTTTAATGATACCCGTGTGATTCCGGCCCGCCTGTACGGCTTTAAGGATACCGGGGCCCATGTAGAAGTGTTTTTGCTGACCCGCCTGAACAATACGGACTGGGAAGTGCTGGTGCGTCCCGGGAAAAAACTGCAGGTGGGGGCCCATATCAATTTCTCGGACGAGTTGTCCGGGACGATTATTGACCATACGGATTTTGGCGGACGTATTATCCGTTTTGCCTTTGAAGGAGTGTTCGAAGAAATCCTGGACAGGCTGGGAGAAGTGCCGCTGCCACCGTATATTACGGAAAAACTGGAAGACAAGGAACGGTATCAGACAGTTTATAACCGGGATCCTGGGTCTGCTGCGGCGCCTACTGCAGGCCTGCATTTTACAAAAGAACTTCTGCAGAAAATCAAAGACATGGGCTGTGAAGAAGTGTTTGTCACTCTGAATGTAGGGTTGGGTACGTTTCGTCCGGTTACGGAAGAAAATATTGAAGACCATCCCATGCACAGAGAATTTTACAGCGTGACCCCGGAAGCCGCTGCCGCCATCAACAGGGCGAAAGCAGAGGGACGCCGGATCATTGCGGTAGGCACGACCGCCGTAAGGACGCTGGAGTCTGCAGGCGTTACAGGAGTAGTGAAGGCCGGAGGAAACTGGACGCAGATTTATATTTATCCGGGCTATCAGTGGCATATTGTCGACGCGCTGGTCACCAACTTCCATCTGCCCCAGAGCACGCTGCTGATGCTGGTATCGTCCCTGTCGTCGCGGGAAGTAATGCTGCGCACATACGAAGAAGCCGTCAAACTGGAATACCGATTCTTCTCCTTTGGGGACGCCATGTTTATTACAGAACTGGATAAGAAATAGCCGACTAATTTTTTTCAGGAGATGTTATGCACGCAGTTACGTATGAATTGATTAAAGAAGCAACAAAGGGAAAGGCCCGCCGGGGCCGGCTGCATACGCCGCACGGAACCTTTGAGACACCCATGTTTATGCCGGTGGGAACTCAGGCGACTGTTAAGACGCTGTCGCCGGAAGAGTTGTACGATATGGAAAGCCAGGTGATACTGGCCAACACCTATCATCTGTTTTTGCGTCCCGGCAGCGAACTGGTAAAGAAGGCGGGGGGACTGCACCGGTTTATGAATTATAGCCGCGGTATGCTTACTGACAGCGGTGGCTTCCAGGTGTTCAGCCTGGGAGAAATGCGGAAAATTTCGGAAGAAGGCGTTATGTTTCGCTCCCACATCGACGGCAGCAAGCAGTTCCTGTCGCCGGAAGTTTCTGTTCGGGTGCAGGAAGAACTGGGCGCCGACATCGCCATGGCCTTTGATGAATGTATCCCGTACCCTTCGGATTTTGCTTACACAAAAACATCAACAGAACGCACGACGCGTTGGGCAGAGCGCTGCCTGAAAGCGCATATCCGTGAAGACCAGGCGCTGTTTGGAATCGTCCAGGGCGGGATGTTTCCGGAGTTGCGGAAAATGAGCGCGCAGTCCCTGCAGGACATGGACTTTGCAGGCTATGGGATCGGTGGGCTTTCGGTAGGAGAACCCAAACCGATGATGTACGAAGTGTTGGATCAGACCACTGACTGGATGGATAAGCAGAAAGCGCGGTACCTGATGGGGGTGGGAACACCGGACTGTCTTGTGGAAGGAATTAATCTGGGCGTGGATATGTTCGACTGCGTGTTCCCGACGCGGGTGGCCCGTAACGGTACGGCCATGACCTGGCGGGGGCGTCTGGTGGTCCGGAACGCCATGTATGCAGAAGACTTCCGTCCTATTGATGAACATTGCAACTGTTACGCCTGCCGTAATTTTTCACGGGCCTATATCCGTCATCTGTTCAAGGCGGAAGAAATATTCGGCTTACGGCTGCTGTCGATTCACAACCTGCATTTCCTTCTGCACTTCACAAAAAAGATACGGGAAGCGATCGAACAGGATCGTTTTCAGGAATTCCGGAAAGCATTCTGGGACAATTGGGAAGAGAAGGATCAACGGCCTGCGGACCTGGCCTGACATTTTTCTGAAAACGGTTCCGCTTTATGGTATAATAACAATAAGGGTACACCCTGCTAAAAAGTATTGTTAAAGGCTCTCGGGATACATGGAGAAGATAGTATTAAATTAAAAAAAGAATGGAGGTACGACATGAACCAGAAACAATTGGAAAAAATGAAAAACGGCAAAGGATTTATTGCGGCGCTGGATCAGAGCGGTGGGAGCACACCGAAAGCATTACGGTTATACGGCGTCGCGGAAAGCGCTTATTCCAATGACGAAGAAATGTTCAATCTGGTCCACGAAATGAGGACCCGTATCATCACCAGCCCTTCGTTCACAAGCGACCGTGTATTGGCAGCCATTTTATTTGAAAATACAATGGACCGTAAAATTGAAGATAAGTTTACGGCCGATTATCTGTGGGACGTAAAGGGAATCATTCCTATCCTGAAAATCGACAAAGGACTTGCGGATTTGGATGACGGCGTACAGCTGATGAAACCGATTCCCGGCCTGGATAAAACACTGGCCCGGGCCCGTGATGAGCGGCACATCTTCGGTACGAAAATGCGCAGCGTTATTAAAGAAGCGTCGGAATCCGGTATCAAAAAAATCGTAGACCAGCAATTTGAAATCGGCCTGCAGATTGCTGCGGCCGGGCTGGTTCCCATTATCGAACCGGAAGTGGATATTCACTGTCCGGACAAGGCGAAAGCGGAAGAAATTCTGAAAAAAGATATTATGGAACATCTGGCCAAACTGCCGGAAGATACCAAGCTGATGTTTAAGCTGACCATTCCTGATATTCCCGACACCTATGCGGAACTGATTGCCGATCCGCGTGTTGTCCGCGTGGTTGCATTGTCCGGCGGTTATACCCGGGAAGATTCCAATAAAAAACTGGCGGCCAACCACGGCCTGATCGCCAGCTTCTCCCGCGCGTTATCGGAAGGCCTGAATGTAAACCAGTCCGCTGCAGACTTTGACGCGTTGCTGAAAGAGTCGGTAGATTCTATTTATGAAGCCTCTATTACCTGATTACTGCAGATATAGAAAACTGTCGGCGTACTGAATCATATAAAACTAAGACAGTCGTGGGATTTATGTTCAATGCTATTCAGTTAAGCAAAATCACCCTTATAATACAATTCCCCCTACAAGTTTCTAAAAACTGTAGGGGGGTTGTTTTTTTTACAAATCATCACTGAAACTACGCATTTTTTCAAAATTTTTTTCAAGATATTTTTTTACAGCACGTTCTACAACAGTAGTTTTACTTTAATATATGAGTAATGGTGCTAATAGAATTATAGCCTCTCAGACAGCCGTGGATTTTTTTCTGCGGCTGTTTTGTTGTGGGAAGATATTAAGAATAAATGAATCGTTAAAGAAAAATAAAATTTTGAAATTTTTATTTAAAAAGACGAAATGAACTTGAATATAAACATGAAAATAAAAGAAAAATCATGTTAAAAATCCGATTTTCAAATACCTGTAAAATAGTATGAATTCGTATAATCCCCGTAGAACGCGTTTTAGCAAAAATACGATACAAACATCGCGTAAAGGTCAAAATCGCTTTACGGGGTTATATGGAGGTCTGAGGGGTATTTGCCAAAAATCGGATTTTGAAAAAGTGCTAAAAAACCGGATTTGTCTTCATATTTATTATAAATATATAAGAAAATAAAAGAAATAAAGAGAAAATAAGAAATTTTAAGTGATAAACATGTCTTACAGATTGTTTTAGTTAATAATAGTAAAATAATATGGAATATAGTCATTATAATAATAAACATAAAGACAAAATGTCTAAAAATACCTAAAAAACCGTCAAAAAATGTCAAAAAGTCAAGGCTGGTGGCGAGGCCGGGGGTGGCGGCAGGAATTTTTGGCTGATTTTACTGTTAATCCCTGTAACCTGCATGGGAAGCGGATTAGCGTCATGCGGAGTTTGTAAAAGTATTTTTTTGACGCATAACGTGTTATAATATTACAAACGGTGTAAAGCATTAGTTTGACAAAAGATGAGTTTGAGAACTTGGGATTCCAAACTGGAACCTCAAGTGAAAGTTACGACTGACGTAGATACGTGCCATATGTTTACACTGAACAAGGTATATCAATATTAGCCGGTGTGTTAAATGCAACTGTTGAAACAAAGCGTGATTTTGTGGAGGAATTACAATGAAGAAGCTTTTACGTGTTTTGGCTGTGTTTTTGACGATACTAATGAGTTCCGTTGCCTTTGCGAAAACATCGACGGAATTTTACAACATTAATGATCCAGCGCATATCGGATTAGGTGGTCTTACATCCGGTTTCAACTATGAGCAGGTTTGTAATATACATGGCGAACCCACCAAAGTACATCGTACCAAGAATCCTAAAAGAGATGTGCTGTTCCCGGAACCCTATTACGAAGTGTATGCCTACTATGGTAAAACGGTCAAATTATCGTTTATCATGCTGAGTAAAAGTAAGGAAATGAGATTATATAAAATAGAGACTACAGGGAAAAACGGTTGGAAAACACCGGACGGTCTTACCGTTGGAATGAAAGAAGCGGAGATGAAAAAAATACTGGGCCCGTCGTTCCAGAGTGCCGATAAACCGGAACGTCATTCTTACAATAGTGAAGTCGGGAGCCTTATCTTTACGGTTAAAGACGGAGTGATTAAAGCAATAGTTTGCATAGTTGAATTAGCATAGCGTAACAGCCGTGAAATTTCTGCGGTTGTATACGATGGAGTGAGGAACTGAATGGATCGTTGCCTGTATCTTCGGCATTTATAAAATACTAAACGATCAATGGGAGAGGTTAGATTATGGTGAATAAGATTATCAGATGGCTCATAGTTTCTGCTGTGCTTGTGGTTTGTTTGTCCGGGTTTACAGTATATAGCGCTCCATTGTCTTCAGGCGGGTCAGGGGAACGTACGCAGGTAAAAGATCCGGTAAAGGTCGTCTGCGAAAACGGTGTAATGCTTGGGCGGTCTGAAGAGGGAGTCGTATCTTTCAAAGGAATACCCTTTGCAAAACCGCCGGTAGGTAAACTTCGGTGGAAGGCGCCTCAGGCTCCGGATCCAAGCGGCGACGAAATCAAATGTTACGACTTCGGATACACAGCGCTGCAGTATGAATGGGCTTCCGAACCAGCATCCTATTCTCCTAAAAATGAAGATTGTCTGACGCTGAACATTTGGGAGAATAAAAGAGTCATGGATTCTGAAGAACCAAAGCCTGTGATGGTTTTCTTCCATGGAGGCGCCTATGGATGGGGCGGGACAACTGACCCTATGTATAATGGACAGAACTTTGCGAAGGCACATGATGACGTAATTCTGGTAACCTGCAACTATCGTCTTGGTCTTATGGCATTCCCGGATTTTTCAAAGATCGAAGGCGGCGGGGAATATACGGACATTAATCTTGCGTTACGGGATCATATCGCCGCGCTCCAATGGATCCAAAAGAATATAGCCGGATTTGGCGGAGATCCTGATAACGTCACCATATTTGGAGAATCAGCCGGCAGCTGGTCTGTGACAGCGCTGGCTGTTTCGCCGAAGGCAAGGGGCCTGTTCCGAAGAGTCATTGCCCAAAGCGGAGAGATGGTTGCCCGTGACAGAAAAGAAGCGCAGAAGTACGCCGATTTCATCATGAAAGCATCCGGCGCCAAAAACATGAAAGAACTCATGGCGATCTCTGGAGAGGAATGGATGAAGCTTGACAGCGAGAAGAATCTGGCTGATGCAAACTGTTATATTGTTATTGACGATGACATCATTCCGAAGGACCTGGACAAGGCTTTTGCAGATGCCGCTAAGAGCGGAGTGCAGATAATCATGGGTTCCAATAGCGATGAATGGAATTATTTTAAGGAGGATTTCGAGGGCGATACCGAGGAAGAAAAACTGGATGCGTGGGTAAAAGATATGGATGCCAAGTACAACGAAGCATTCGGTGATACGGATAAAGAAGGAAAAGCCGCCCTTGAAGAACTGATCAAATACGAAGAGAGCATCGTGCCGGAGGAATATGCAGGCAACAGGAAAGTGAAAGAAGCGCTTGTCAAGTCGGGGCTCGTGTCAGAAATGTGGAGATACGAGATACTTGATTTTGCAGACAGGTTCGCGGATGCAGGCGGGGATATCCGGGTTTATCTGTGGAAGGTTCCTTCGACCAGGGAAAATATGTATAAGAGCGCTGTCCACGCGGTTGAATTGGCTTATGTATTTAACAATCTTAAGGACGATATATACGCCGGAGAGGTGGATCCCGGGACTGCCGCCAAAGTACAGGAAGCGTGGGTAAACTTTGCTGGGACGGGCGATCCGTCTGTCAAAGGCGTCCTGTGGAAGAAATATAACACCGGTACAAGAGACACCATGGTCATAGAAAAGGAAAAATGGAAATGTGTTTCCGATCCTTCGAAGAAAACGCGCGAGCTTCTTAAGAAGGCTTACGGAGACGAGCCGTACTACGTATGGTAACTGTAACGAAAGAGAATTGGAGTTACGCATACAAATCTTGCTATGATTTTGAAAGACAAGGCGGTAATTATGATTCGTAACGCTGTAAAAGAAGACGCTGAAAAAATTCTTGCAATCTATTCTTACTATGTAAAAAACACTGCAATCTCGTTTGAGCTTGACGTGCCGTCGCTGGATGAGTTTCAGGGGCGAATCGTCCGCACGCTGGAAAGATATCCTTATCTCGTTTTGGAAGAGAAGGGAGTTATTCTGGGGTATGCGTATGCCGGTGTTTTTAAAAACAGGGCCGCGTATGACCATTGCTGTGAGGTTTCCATTTATGTTGAACGACATGCAAAAGGACGCGGTTACGGCCGAATGCTTTACGAGGCGCTTGAGACTGCGTTAAAAAAGGCGGGCATTCTGAACTTGTACGCCTGTATAGCGGATCCCGTCACCGAGGATGAATATCTGACCAGGAACAGCGAGCATTTTCACAGTCATCTCGGTTATACTAAGGTTGGCCGGTTCCATAACTGCGGATATAAATTCAACCGCTGGTATAATATGGTCTGGATGGAGAAAATAATTGGAGAACATCAGAAGAATTGAACCCCCTTTTTCTCTACGAAACCTCAAACCGTGATATACTGGATTACAAAGATATCTCCGTGCTTCTATTATATGGAGGTGACTTCGGATGGCAATCAATAACCAGAAGCTGAAGCTGTTGTATCTCGTCAAGATTTTTACCGAAGATACGGATGACCAACATGCGCTTACGCTGCCGCAGATTGTGGACAAACTGCATGCCTACGGGGTGAATGCGGAACGGAAGACGCTGTACCAGGACTTTGAACTGTTGCGTGATTTCGGGGTGGATATCATCGGCGTACAGATGCAGCGTAGCTACTATTACCACATCGGCAACCGTGACTTTGAACTGCCGGAACTCAAACTGTTGGTGGATTCCGTGCAGTCAGCCAAGTTCATCACGGACAAGAAATCCAATGCGCTGATCCGGAAACTGGAGGGCATGGTCAGCAAGTATGAGGCGAGGCAGCTCCAGCGGCAGGTCATCATCTCCGGGCGTGTCAAGGCCATGAACGAAAGTATTTATTTTAATGTAGATAAACTGCATGAAGCCATCGGTACGGGCAGTCAGATCAAGTTCAAGTACTTCCAGTGGAACTTAAAAAAAGAGATGGAGCTCCGGAAGGGCGGCGCGTGGTATCAGGTGAGTCCCTGGGGCCTGATGTGGGACGACGAGAATTATTATCTGGTAGGCTATGATGCGGAAGACGAGAAGATCAAGCACTACCGGGTGGACAAGATGCTTCGTATTTCACTGGTTAACAAGAAACGGGAAGGGAAGGAACAGTTCAAGGCTTTCAACATGCCCCGGTACACTAAGAACCTGTTCGGTATGTACGGCGGCGAAGAGATACAGGTCACGCTGGAGGTGGAGAATGGGATGGTGGGGGTCCTGATTGACCGGTTTGGTAAGGATATGCCTGTCAAGAAGGTGGATGAAACCCACTTCCGCACGATTGTGAACGTAGCGGTCAGCAATCAGTTCCTGGGTTGGATCATGGCGCTAGGAAAAGGCGTACGGATCATAGGGCCGGAGAGCGTCGTCCGGCGCATGAAAGAGGAAATCCGGCAGATAAGCAGGATGTATGAAGACGGGTGAGGCCTGCTATAGTCTGCTGGAATTGTAAAAGTTGGCAGAATAATACAAAAAGGAAACATTGCCATTTTCCGTTATAGTCAAGATAAAAATGAAAATAATTCAGCAAAAATAAAATCAGCAAAAATGTAATTCAGCAAAAATGTAATTGGAAAGGAGAATCGCCGACATGAAAATGAAAATCAGCAGGTTGATTCGTAACGCGGGTGTTCTGTGTATAGGTCTGATGTCGCAGCCTGTTTCTACGTTTGCGTCTTCTGATATCGTTTCCAACGAAAAACCTGATGCGGCAAAGATCAACAGGGCCCGGCGGATTATAGCGGCGCTGCAGCATGAATTGGAGGATCTTTCGGAGCGGGGAAACGGCCCCTTTTTGGCTTCAATCTATGATGCGGAGGGGAATCTGGTCGCAAAGATGCCCAATACGGTTGCGCTGGACAAGTGTTCCCATAATCATGCGGAGATGAATGCCATAAGGGTGGCGGAGGAAAAGCTGGGTACCTATGACCTGGGCCCGTTTAACCTGAAGCTCTACACAACTTCTGAACCTTGTTCCATGTGTATGGGCGGTATTATGTGGTCTGGCATAAGGGAAGTATATTACGGTGTGCCTTCCGAATCCGTGGAAAGGATTACGGGGTTTGATGAAGGTTTCAAACCCGGATGGCTGGAAGAGTTTAAGAAGCGCGGCATCACCGTGTACGGAAACATTGAGCGAGAGTTAGGCGAGCAGGCGCTTAGAAACTATATGGAGAAGGGCGGAACGATTTATCAGCCGCAGAGGTAAAGCAGAGGCGGCTGAAAGTGCCGGTATTTTTACGGTAGTATATATGCTTGTCGCTGTTTATGTGTAGAAATAAGGAAAAAAATAACATGCAATATGGAAGATTGATTTTTTTCATAATGAGTCCTGTTATTCCCAGTTCCACGATTTTTTTCGAATCACTCCATCCGCATAAGGAAAGAATATGGACAGCAAGCCGAAGAGGAGCAACAGCCAGCAGTACCACACGTAGGGGATGAAGTCCAGGGAGGTTACTTCGCCGGTTCCGTAGTAGGCGTTGACCAGCGCCGTGGCGCTGAGCATCTGAGCCCCGTAAGGCAAAAAGCCCTGCACGATGCAGGAGAAAATGTCTAAAAGGGATGCGGTTTTTCTTGGATCCACCCGGTAGGCGCGGCTGACTTCTTTGGCCACGTTTCCGCTGATGACGATGGCTACGGTGTTGTTGGCGGTAGCGCAGTCGGTCAGGGATACCAGCGCCGCGATGCCAAGCTGTGCGGAACGGGCGCCTTTCATCATGGTCTGCAGTTTTTGCACCAGCCAGGCCAGGCCGCCGTTGTGCATCACCAGTTCGGACATGCCTGCGCAGAACAGGGTCAGGAAGAACACTTCGTCCATACTGGTGAAGCCCTTCCAGATGTTCTGGGCAAAGATGAAAAGATCGATGCTGCCTGTCAGCATGCCGATTATGCCGGACAGAAAGATGCCACAGGTCAGTACGAGGAAGACGTTCATTCCCAAGAGGGCCATGAGCAGAACGGCCAGGTAAGGCAATACTTTCAGCGGGTCAAAGGCCAGACCGGCGATGTTCACCGCGTGTTCCGGACGCCCGATGAACAGCAGAATGAGAATGGTAAGGACGGCTGCAGGCAAGGCGATATAAAAGTTGAGGCGGAATTTATCCTTCATTTCGCAGTCCTGGCTTTTGGTGGCTGCGATGGTGGTGTCGGAAATCATGGAAAGGTTGTCGCCGAACATGGCGCCCCCGATACAGGCGCCAACCATCAGGGGCATGGAAAGCCCACCCTTATCGGCCAGGCCTGCCGCGATCGGCACGATCGCTCCAATGGTTCCCATGGAGGTGCCGGTAGCGGTGCCCATGAAAGCGGAGATAATGAACATGCCGGCTGTCAGGTACTGTGGTGCAATGACGGAAAGCCCCAGGTTGACCGTGGCATCACGCCCGCCCATGGCGCCGGCTACGGCAGAAAATGCGCCTGCCAGTACGTAGATGAGCAGCATCGTAATAACGTCTTCTTTGGACGCGCCCCTGGAAAAGATGTGTATGCTTTTGTTGAAGGGTTCCCGGGTCATGGCGAAAGCGGTGATGACCGCAAAGAACATAGCCGTTACCGACGGGAACTGGTAGAAGGCCATCTGCACTCCCCGGGCCTGCTGGATAAGGCCCGCGCCCAGGTAGATGACGATAAAAACTGCAAACGGCAGCAGGGCGCTGCCGCTGACTTTGGTGTTGTGTTCCGGTGTGTACATAGTATTTCTTCTTTCTGTGAATATAATTTGCAATAGATTTATCTGCTTTGCAATGTGCCTATCATATCATTACCCTTATGTTTTTACAAGTGAAAACAAATGGCGGAGGTGACAAACTATTAAAAGTCAAGAGGCTAGAGACCAATTTTTTTGATAGCTAAAAAAGAGCATAGCAAACAAACCATCTGAAATCAGCGTATTTCAGATAGTGAGAAAAGTACTTAGAAATGTGATGTTTGATTAACG
>JAFSPK010000057.1:0-32111 GCA_017443005.1 Acidaminococcaceae bacterium | reverse complement strand
TCGTCGTGTTCGCGGACAACCGGGCGGTCAACATCAGCTTCCAGAACACCGCGCTGGGTACGGTCCCTCCATACGCGGACAGCATGTATCCGAAGGACGCGAAATATCACCCTGCTGAGGAGGCCAACGACGGCGTGATCCGGAAGGTAACGAAGACCGGTCAAAGCGGCTTGCTGAAGAAATACGCGCCGAAGACGGAAGGGAAGTTTATGGTTATCACCCAGTATGACGCGAAGACCGACAAGTACCTGGGAACGACGGCCGGGTATTCCCGGTATGATTGATATTGCGAGATCTCGAAATATGCATAACAATATGCATAAATAAAAAAGCCTCCCGGCCGGGAGGCGGAAAGGAAGATAATTATGGAGCACCAAATATTTGATCTGTCTCAATTTCCAAGTCCCCATATTCCCAATAAATTACCTATGGAGGTTATAATAAAAGAAATTGTTTCCGACTCCGACTTCTTACGTCTTTGTTTTCAATCCAGTGCCAGGCTGTCTGAGTTTATTGGATATTTGCAAAATCTACCCAATCCAGCAATTCTCGTTTCGTCTTTAACGCTACAAGAATCTGTTTTATCTTCAAAAATAGAAGGTACAATCGCTACGATTTCAGATGTTGTTCAGGGGGAACCTTCTTCTGAAACAATAAAGAATGACATTGTTGAAATTGAGAATTATGTATCAGCCATGAATTTTGGTAGAGAAGAATTAAAAGACCGCTCTTGGATGTTTTCTAAATTTCTAATTTGTTCCTTACATCAAATTCTCCTAACCAATAATGTTCGTGGAGCAAATAAAACTCCCGGTCAATTCAAGACTGAACAAAACTTTATTAAAAATGATATTATCGGAAACTTTACACCATTGCCCCCTTATTTAACGGATGAGTATATAGATAATTTAGTTGATTATATTAACACGTATAATGAAGTCTCTCCGTTAATTCAAGCCGCAACAGTACATGCGCAATTTGAAATGATTCACCCCTTTAAAGACGGAAATGGCCGAATTGGTCGTCTATTAATTCCGCTATTCTTGTATTGTAAAAACGCTATTCCTTTTCCGACTTTTTACATCAGCCGATATTTTGCTGCTAATGACAACGAGTACAAAAAATGTTTATCAGATATTTCAAAGGCAGCAAATGATGTGGAACTCGTAAATGCTTGGAAATGCTGGATGACCTTTTTTTTACAAGGGGTTCAACAGGAAAGTGCTAAACACATAGATCTTTCCAAAAAAATTCTTAAGCTTTCAGATGAGTTGCACACAGCAATTAAACGAACAGATCAATATCCAATTATTAATTATCTGTTTGATTACTTAAGATTAGAGCCAAAGGAATTTCTAAAAAGTTCGAAGTTGTCTTCATCCACTGTTTATGCCACGCTACGCGATCTGACTGCTGCTGGATACCTGGAAAGAACTGGATCTGAGCGAAAAACAAAATACATTTTCAAGCGATTAGTTGATATTCTTGACTGATTCCTTAGCTAAGAACAAAAAACGGAACTTTTCTGCTCTTATTTTTGTTAAGAACAAAAACTGAAACTTTTCTGCTCTTATTTTTGTTAAGAGCAAAAATTAAGAATTACTTACTCTTATTTTAATGCCAAATAAAATAAGCCGCCCGGAGCACCACCTCCGGACGGCCGACGCAGTCCCCACCATGACACAACAACACGATAGGAGAAGTATGCCCATTAAAAGGGGGAGTTATTTAAACACTGCCTTAAAAGGGGGCTACTTAAACACTGCATCATTATTATAACATATCATATTTTCAAAAGAAAGGAGATTTTCTATGCTGAACGCTGCAATTTATGCACGCTATTCCACCGACAAGCAGCGGGAGGAATCCATCGGCGCACAGTTTGCTATCATTGAGAAGTATTGCGCCACAAAGGGTTACCGGGTGGTTGCCCACTATGCCGATGAGGCCGCGTCCGGGCAAAAGCTTGCCGGCCGCAAACAGTTCCTGGAGATGCTGGACGCTGCCCAGAAGGGAGCCTTTGACATCATCGTTTTCCACAAGGTGGACCGGGCCGCCCGGAACGAGCTGGACTATTACAAGACAAAAGACCTGCTTCTGCGGTCCGGGGTCCGGTATGAGTACGCCGCCCAGAACATTGACAGCAGCCCTTCCGGCCAGCTGATGGAAGGTGTCATGGTAGCCTTCGCCGCCAACTACGTCCTGAACCTGAAGGAAGAGACCAAAAAGGGCATGAACGAGAACGCCAGGAACCTGATCTTTAACGGAGGCACCCCGCCGCTGGGTTACATGGTCGTAGACAAGCATTATGCCGTCAACCGGGATGAGGCGCCCATTATCCAGGAGATCTTCCGGCTGTATCTTGCCGGCAACGGGTACAACAAAATATTAGCCGCCCTTAATAAAAAGGGATACCGTACCCGGAAGGGAGAACCGTTCGGCAAGAACTCGCTGCATGATATCCTCCGGAATGAAAAATACATCGGCACCTA
Source organism: Acidaminococcaceae bacterium (assembly GCA_017443005.1). Classification (GTDB taxonomy): domain Bacteria; phylum Bacillota; class Negativicutes; order Acidaminococcales; family Acidaminococcaceae; genus Succiniclasticum. The sequence continues at coordinate 29,619 of JAFSPK010000057.1, read as the reverse complement.
CACCTGGGGGCGCGTGGCCAAGATGTACGGCGGCCGGCGGAACAGTCATTGCGAACCGTCGGAAGATTTCATCCGGATTCCCCACGCCTTCGAGGCGATCATAGACGAGGAGGTTTTTTGGAAAGTGCAGGAGCTTATGGATAACAGAAAGATATCGTATTCCGAAGTCAAAACAGAACATCCGTATCTGCTGACCGGGCTGGTCATCTGCGGGAACTGCGGTTCCCGGATGGTGGGCCAGTGCGTTCGGAAAAAATACCGGAATTATATTTGCGGGAACAAGGACCGGAAGGGCGTCACCTACTGCCACATGAAACGGATCCGCTGCGACTACCTGGAAAATATCGTCATCGATACGATCATGGACAAAGTGTTTGATCTGAATATGGAGGCCATCGGCCAGGAGATCGAAAAGCTGTACAAGCAAAAACAGTCTGCAGAAGACCGGCTGAGGATCCTGGGCAAAGAAAAGAAGGCCCTGGAAAAGCGCCTGGACCATCTGTACGAGCTTTTAGAGGTCAACGGGATAGATGATACCAACATCAACCGTCTCAACGCTGTGAAGGAAAAATTGAACGATCTGCAGGCGGAAATAGATAAAGTCAAATCGGTTCATGAGCAGCCGGTCCCGGATCAGGAACAGCTGATGGCCATCATCAGCCGGTATAAAAAAATGCTCCAGGATCGTAAGAACCAGGAGCAGCTGCGGCTGTTTGTTTTAGCCTGCGTAGAAAGTATTGAAGTTTTTGATACGGAAATAAAAATAAACCTGTCTTTCAATTGGAAAGACAGGCAACACACGCTGGTGCCGGGGACCGGAATCGAACCGGTACGGGTATCTCTACCCGCGGGATTTTAAGTCCCGTGCGTCTGCCAGTTCCGCCACCTCGGCAGAAGGTATGGAGGCGACACCCGGAATTGAACCGGGGATAAAGGTTTTGCAGACCTCTGCCTTACCGCTTGGCTATGTCGCCGTACCTACTCTGTATATGGCAGCGGTTGCAGCCTCCCGGACTTTCGGCCCGGGCTGCGGAATTACACTGCCCATACATGAAAAGGATCTCTCCTTTTATAAACAATGGAGCGGAAAACGAGACTCGAACTCGCGACCCCAACCTTGGCAAGGTTGTGCTCTACCAACTGAGCTATTTCCGCAACATGGTGCCTCAGCACAGAATCGAACTGTGGACACAGGGATTTTCAGTCCCTTGCTCTACCAACTGAGCTACCGAGGCATAATGGCGACCCGGACGAGACTCGAACTCGTGACCTCCGCCGTGACAGGGCGGCATTCTAACCAACTGAACCACCGGGCCGTTTTTTCATCAAGCATTATTAGTATAGGTTATTTCTTCGCCGCTGTCAAGCTTTTTTACAAAAACGCGGCACAATTTCATGGAGCAACGTCCGGATATCCCAACTGTCTTGCCAGTTCCCGCAGGTAGGGTTCCAGCCTTTCCTCCAGCAGCTCTTCCAGATCCACCAACTTTTTCGCGTCAAAATCGTGGATCGTGTTGGGGATATACCGGATCTTATTTTCCGCATAGAACATGTTGCGCACCTGGTTATACAGGAACACCACCTCGCTGCCCGTGGCAAAGTCCGCGTAGTCCAGAATAATCGTGCAGTTGTTGAGGAACGGCAGCGGATACTGGGGGATGATGAACTTCTCAAAAGGCCCGATCCGTTCCGGCAGCTTGTCCGGAAAATGCCAGTCAAAGATTCCCTTGTGCTCCAGCACGAAATGGGAATGGGGAATATGGGTAGGCGTCGTCTCCTCCACCAGCCGGTCTATATACCGGTTGATCCATTCCTCAAACTGGTCCTTGTCCCGTGTGATGTAACGGAAATCCCGGTACCGCTGCAGCCCCACCTGGCGGACGGGCACATAATCAAAGGTCTCATCCGTATAGACCAGCTCCAGCCGTCGCCGGGCCGGTACATTCTCATAGGCCGCCAGCATATACTCATGCCGGAACTGGGACCCTCCTTCCTTAAACGTAAAACCATGCAGCTCCCGGGGCAGCTTCTGCAGAAACTCCCAGTTCGGGCGCCGAGCTTTAATCACTTCAAAATCTTCCGGTTTTGGCATAACGATATTCACGTACCACAGCGTTCCCTCCCGTTCTTCCGCCAAGCCGGCCCGGGGCCCGGGCAACGGGATACAGGCTGCCTCCCCCGAGGGCGCAGCCTGTAGAACGGTCATCAGATCTGCGGTTTTCCTTCCATTTTATTTAACAGATTGCCCAGGGTCCATTTAATGGTATCCGAGGGTTCTTCCGCCAGTCCCAGGGGTTTCAGGTCCGTTTCCCGCAGGAACCGCCGGATAAACTTGTTGCCGTCGGAATTGTAGGCATACATATCTGCATAGGCAAAGGTCCTTACATAGGTTTCCATGTCATGATCAAAAGGCGAATGGCTGGTTACCAGGTAGGAATCCATCCGATGCACCACCATCACCACCAGGGCGCCACAGCCCGCCTGCTCCGCCGCCGTCTTCATGGCTTCCTTGTCCGGCTTCGGGTTTTTGGCGAACATCTCATCCACCGCGGCATTGGCCTTGGTGTTGTCGTCCATCAGCCGGTAATAGGGCACATGGTAATCCATCTTCACCATCTGGATCCAGCCCCGCATATCCGCCTTGCCCACGCTACGGGCCCGGTCGATGACCACAAAATTCACCGGCTTCGTCTCAAAGGCCTCCGCTTTTGGCATACCCAGCACCGGCGCCCCTTCCAACGGGGAAATATCCCCGGCGACGCCGCTGCAAAAGACTGCCAGCATCGCCAGCAGCAAAAACAGTTTCTTCATTTTCTATCCCCTCCTGCCAATCCGAAATCCGTTCTTTCTTCCAATATATATAATCTGAAACCGGATTGGCACTTTTACTACCTGGGTTTATTTTACAAAACAATTGTGTCATTTTTATGGAACCGGAAAGGGCAAACCGAAATCCACGCAAGCCGCGACATCTTCACAAAACACCTGCTGCAGCCTAGCGCCCTTTGGCTCTGCCACGCATCTGCTATTTCCAGATATCCACCGCGGTCCCGTGCCCCAACGGGCCCACGCCCAGATAGTTCGCCAGAGTCTGGCCGATATCGCTGAAAATCTTAAAAGGCGGAAGCTGCTGCGGTTTCACATTCTGTCCGTAAAACAGCACCGGGATCTTTTCCCTCGTGTGATCCGTTCCCTTCCAGGTAGGATCGCAGCCATGGTCCGCCGTCACCAGCAGCACATCGTCCGGCTGCAGCAGCGCCCACAGTTCCGGCAGGCGGCTGTCGTAATACTCCAGCCCTTCCCCGTAACCCAGGGCGTCCCGGCGATGGCCGAAGGACGAATCAAAATCCACAAAATTGGCAAACACCAGCGTCCGGTCCGGCGCATCCTTCACCGCTTGCAGGGTAGCGTCAAAAATCTTGTCCAGCCCCGCCGCGGGATAATGCTTCGTAATGCCCCGGTGGGCGAAAATATCGGCGATCTTCCCCACCGCATACACGTTGCCCCCCGCCGCCACCAGCTTATCCAGCAGCGTATCCTCGTGGGCCGGCACCGCGTAATCGTGCCGATGGGCCGCTACCCGCTGAAAATCGTCCGCCTTGGCGCCCACAAAGGGACGGGCGATGACCCGGGCGATCTTATAGGGCTTCACCAGTTCAAAGCTCAGCTTGCAGAGATCATACAGCCGTTCCAGGCCGAAGCTCTCCTCATGGCAGGCGATCTGCAGCACGCTGTCCGCCGACGAATAGATGATAGGCTTGCCGGTGCGCATATGCTCCTCGCCCAGCTCTTTGATGATCTCCGTACCGCTGGCCAGCTTTTCCCCCAGCACCCCAGGCAGGTTTCCTTCCTTTATAATAGCATCCACCAGCTCCCGGGGGAAACAGTGGGGCTGGTCGGGAAAATAGCCCCAGTCAAAATCCACCGGCACACCGGCGATCTCCCAGTGGCCGCTGAGGGTGTCCTTCCCCTTGCTCACCTCCGACGCGCAGGTATAGGCCGCCTTTACCCGGCCGGCATTCAGGGACAGGTCTTCCAGCGGCTTATCGGAAATGGTATGGGCCATATCTTCCCCGGTGCTGATCCAGTGGGCCGTTTCCAACCCCATGACCGCCAGGTTCGGCAGCGCCAGATACCGGGGCGAGCCGTCCGGGTTCTTCCGGTTTTCTGCCATCCATTGCACAATATGTCCTAACGTATCGGACCCCTTATCCCCAAAGGCCGCCGCGTCACGGGCCCAGCCGATCCCAAAGGAATCCAGCAGCGTAATGATCACACGAGCCATCACAGCACCTCCAGCATCTGCTGCGGATTCTCCGCCGCCTTCACCTTACCGAACGCCTTTACGATGACGCCCTTTTCATCGATTAAATACGTGGAACGGACCACACCCATGGTCTTCTTCCCGTACATATTCTTCTCCTGCCACACATCATAGGCCTGGAGCACCTTCAGTTCCGTATCCGACAGCAGGGTAAAGGGCAGGTTGTATTTCTCCTGAAACTTCTTATGGGACGCCACGCTGTCCTTGCTGACGCCCAGCACCACCGCGCCCTTTTCCCGGAACTGGGGGAACAGCTCCCCGAAATTGCAGGCCTGCTTCGTGCAGCCGGGGGTATTATCTTTCGGGTAAAAATACAAAATGACTTTCTGTCCCCTGAAGCTTTTTAAGGAAACCTGATTCCCGTCCTGGTCCGGCAGGGTAAAATCCGGCGCCACGGTTCCAACTTCCAACATAGCGATTCCTCCTGTAACCCGCAGTCACATTTTCACACACACACGATCACACAGGAAAACCTTTCTCTGTGATTCCGAACAAATCTTACACCTTATCCGCGGCAATGAGCTTTTCCAGGGCCCGCTTGGCCACTTTCTGGAACCGCTGCTCCGCCTTTTTATATACGCCGGGGGGCGCCACGGACTCGCTGTCCGTCCGCTTGGCCACCACGCCGCAGATAGCCCCGGCCCGAAGCCCGTGGACGCTGCACAGGGTCAGCAGCGTGGATGCTTCCATCTCAAAATTGGTGCAGCCCAGGGCCTGCCATTCCTTCAGGCTCCCCTGCAGCCGGCGCAGCACATAGCCGTTCAAACTGTCGTACCGTTCCTGTCCGGGCCAGAAGCTGTCCGTGGTGACGCCAATGCCCATACCGAAAGGCACCTTCAACTCCCGGGCCGCATCCCGCAGGGCGATGGTCACATCCAGATCCGCCACCGCCGGGAACTCGATGGGCGCATAGGCCCTGCTGGCCCCGTCCATCCGCACGCAGGCCTTGCAGATGACCACATCCCCCAGATTGATTTCTTCCTGCAGGGAACCGGTGGTGCCTACCCGGATAAAGGTAGTGACGCCCAGACGCCCCAGCTCTTCCACCACAAAGGTGATGTTGGGGCCGCCCATGCCGCTGCTCATCACCAGCACCGGCTCCCCCTTCACACGGGCCAGCCAGCTGGTAAATTCACGGTGGCTTGCCAGAAACACGGCCTTCTTGTCCAACGCTTTGGCCAGGCCTTCCACCCTTCCCGGATCCCCGGGCACCAGGGCATATTTGGCGCCCTGCAGCATCTCCACCGATAAACCAACGTGATACAGCACTTCACCGGGTTTTGCGTAATTCTTCATAGCACAGTCCACCTTTCGTTGTGATTGATCTGACGCCTTCTGTCTGTTCCTCTGCTCCGGAGCCGAAGCGCCGTACCCGGCATCCCCGGGCGCAGGCAACCTACAGGGCGCGAATTCGCAGTCTCTACTGTTTATTATATCACATACGAAGAGACAGGACACGAGAAATTGGGGAAAATGATAATCCCCCGCTGTGTAAAAACGGGGGATTGGATTGGATTGGAGGAAAAACATGAGTATCATACGCACCAATCTGATTTGTTACATAAAAAGGAGCTATATTTTACTCATTTTCATTATTCAATTTTACATCTGAAATCTATATGATACATTAGTCTGTATCTTTAATAGCTGACCATTGATTTAAACGGTTCTAACACCTCCCTGTCACCGGTAATTTTTGATCTACTGTCTACTTTTGCATTCTTCTGTACCATGACTGCACCATTGATAATACTGTCCGATCCAACGGTCAGATTCCCCTGACACAGAATCAACGCTTTTTCTAATTTCACACGGTTGCCTATACGCAAATCGCGATTTGCCAGAATTATGATGCGACCCGTAAACACGGTATTGTCGCCAATTGCCGCATCTTCCGCAAACGCAAGGATCCCGTCTCCATTTACATTCAGACCTTCCGTAAGAGAGATTCCCTTACTGCAATATATCCACCCGTTCAGTCCGTCACGTTGCAGTTCCGACACCGAAGGCAGATCAGTCGAAGTCCAGATTGCTATTTCTTCCACAGAAAAATGCGGAAAAGCCACGCCATCTGATTTGCTTGTGATAGTATTTGCATTCTTCTCTTCTGATCTTTCCTGCACATCAGAGCTTAGCACAACAACAGGCGAAGATACGAACTGATGATGTAAATGTTCAGGAAGCAACAACATACATTGCCGCAATATGAAACTGTTCAATAAGGAATCTGAAACGTCAACTTTCAGAAACCGCAAGCCTAAATCCGAAACCATGTTAACAGAAACGGAAACCTGTACTTCATCATTTCCGGGCTGCAAAGAGGGCAATTTATAAACTGCGTCTGCTAATTCCGTTTCATTTTCCTGTTGCAGGGCAACAGACACAAAGCTTTGCGCAATGATTTCCAACTGTTTCCGACACATAAATTCCCGAGCCGTCTCTGTTTCCCGGAGCACACTGCGCCCATAACATAAGGCCAAACCTGAACAAACCATCAGGAACAGCAGGAGCGGAAGCACAATAAAACCCTGCTTCCTTCCCGATCCTCCCGCTGTATCCCGATCATTTGCCCCACTTGCATAACATCTCATCAGAACTTCACTGAACGATTAAACCATTGCTTAAAAACACAGAGAAAGCAGCCTGTCTTTCCAACCCGGTTTCCGGTTCCCTCAGATTTATCACGATACCAAGTTTCTCCTTCCCTAACGGAATGGTTCTGAAACCGGTTATCTGAACATCCGGACCAGAAAACGGATTAGTTCCTGTCGCAGCGCCTCTCATTGTTTTGCGGTATAAAACCCCACCTGAAAGATACCAATTAGATTGCGTATTGTTTACTGTTTTCCGGCAGACAATCTGATCCCTGTTATTGAGATCTTTGCTCAGCTTCACCTGCGTCAAATTATAGGAAAGTTCGCGACGAAGTATGCTTTCTGTATAGCGTGCTGCCTGAGCAATTTCAATGTCCGCCAGGATTTTTCTGTAGTTCTTAAGAACCGTTTGAGACATATTACAGTAAACACCGCTGACCATGACCATGATCAGGAATATAATGTTTAGTTCTAAAAGAATTGAGCCAGATATTCTTTTATTACAGCAATTATCATGCTTTTCAGGATGCATCGTCGCCTGTTTTTCCTATTGGTATAAATTCCATGCGGTTCACCAGTGTCTTTCCCGTAGTTTTATGGCGCATTTCTTTAACAAGAAGAATGTACGGCCCCACTTTCTGTGTGGATACGACTCTTTCATAATCCGTTTTGTACATTTCTTCCCATTTGGCAGATAGCGCTTTGTCCTGCCAGGTCACCTCATCATCTTCCAGCAACGAATACGCCTGCATCACCTCATTCCTGTGCGTCATAGCCTGTATTGAATAAGAGACAGAACCGGCGATTGCTGTAGCAAATCCCAGTAGTGTCAAAAATGCCGGAATCATCATCACCGTAATAAAGCCTTCTGCGGTTTTTCCTGGCCGAAGCCTTTTTCGATAATTTTTTAAGATAGTATTTTTCTGCTTCATAAGCTCACACGTTCTACCCGCACCCTACCGGTAACAGGTTGAAGGCTGACTTTAGCCTGTACAGACCTGAACTTTTCATGCTGTAATACGAAGACTCCGGTTGCAGAAGGAGAACCATTGACAGAAAACTTAATGATGTAAGCAGGAATACTGCTGAATTGCAACGCTGAAGACCCAGCCGACGCAAAATCCCGTTTCTTATCAACCAGATTCGGCCTCCGATAGACCTTGTACCCTTTACGTCCACTGCTTAATTCTACAAATCCGAGAGCGGAACCCGCCAGGGCTCTTTCCCTTGTGCGCAGAATATCCTCAGCAAACTCCCGGGCCGCGTTTTCTACCTGCACCGTTGCCAATACTCTTTCATACCCGGAAATCCCCGTATACAGCCCGGAGAAAAATACTCCGTACAGAAAAATGCCTGCCAGCCATTCCGCAAGCAGAAATCCGTTATCCCTGGGTTTCCGCCGCAACACTGCCATTTGAAGTTACAGTATTGCCTTCCGCGTCTGAACCGGTCAGACTGTAATTATTGCCGGATACGGAATATTGGAAGTCTTCGTTTTTAGCGTCCTTGAACCCCTTGTTTTTGGCAATATAACCAGGCACCAGATTATCAAGAGAGGCCGGAACGCTTCCCTGTTCAAGCTTGTAGGTGGCAATTGCCTGATCCAATGTCGCGAGATCATTTTTAAGTTTAGCATTGCGCGCCTTGGAACCTGCACCGTCAATCGCAGGCATCAGCATGGTTGCCATTACGCCGATAATAATCGTAACAGCGATTACTTCAATCAGGCTGAAACCGGCATTCCATTTATTATTATTCTTCTTTTCTCCGGCTTTCCCGGCAAAACGCATCCTTTTTTTAATTCTTTTTAACAAAGCTATCCCTCCTGTCAGGTATATTCCGGCATTCGGGTCATCAAATCAAACAGCGGCGAGAGCATGACAGCCATTACGGCAAAAATCATTGTCGCTATTATGACAACCAACGCCGGCTCTAAAATCGCCTTTATGTCCCGGAGGTGTGTAAAAAGTTCCTGTTCCTGAATTTTAGCAAACTCGTCCAGCATATCCGGCAGATTACCGGAGCTTTCCCCAATACTCAAAAATTCTAATCCCGTTTGGCTGAAAAGATCACCCGACTGCATAGCCGCTTCTGTAATGCCCACACCACGCAGAACATTCTCCGAAAACTTTTTTGCGTTATTCTTCATAGACGCGTCTGTCAACGTAACAGAAGCACGCAGAATAGCTTCCGGAAACGATATGCCGCTATGTAACATCAGAGCCATCAGCCTTGTAAACCGAATTTCCAGAAAGGAATGGCGAATCCGCCTGATTCCCGGGAAACGCATCAGCAGAGACAGAATGCTTGCACGCTGCAGCAATATTAACCTGCCGCCGGCCACACACATGCAGGAAAGAGCAATTGCATGGTTCTCCAATAGATTGGAAACGGAAAGCAGCATCTGCAGAAGAGTCGTTTCCTTCACTCCCAGCGATCGATACAGGTCTGCAAAAGAGGGTACCAGTTTTACACTGAAAAAAATGAATGTAAGAAAAGCCAATGTGAGCAAAAAGCCCGGATAAATACAGACATTGCGTACCAGTTTTGCAAGCTTATCCTGCTGTTTATAAAATTCAGACAGCGATAACAGAACTTGGGAGATTTGACCGCTTACTTCGCCTGCCTCAATAACCGAAACATTCATTTCTGAAAAATTCCCCGGCTGTAAGGACATGGCATAGGATAAAGGGCGTCCGCTTTGTAAACTCAGGTTAAGCCGTGTACAAATCGGCTTGTATTTTTCACTCAACCTCTCGGCGACCATTTCAATCCCCTTCACAATGGGGATGCCAGCATCCAACAACGTGGAAAGCTGTTTATAAAAGTTCGCTCTTTCCCTGTTTGAAAATTGCAAGCGCGGTTTAAATAAATGATGAAAGACCTTTTTGTTTTTAACTCTTTCAATGTTTATGACATACCCATAATTCCTGTGGACGAAGTCAATAACCTGTTTTTCGTTCTCTGCATAGTATTCGCCGTTATATGCTTTTCCACCCGAACTCCTGGCTTGCCATCGGAACAACCGCAACGTATCAGCCTCCTTTCGCTTAGGAAGCGCTGATTAATTCGTCTGCACGCTGACCGTTGCTTTTTTGTGACTGACTGTATCAATCGCAAAAAGCACTCAGCCATTGCACAGACTCATTTAATCAGCGTCGCCGTAACGCAAGTTTTAGTTTAAAGACATGCAACAAAAAAATAAAGCGTTTTTTCGGCTGAATTGTGAACAAAAATTCATAATTCAAGACTGTTTTCAGTCTTTTTCCGAAGAAACGCTAATTTTTGACAAAATTTGTGAAAAACTTGTGAACTATTTTCCCTTCACCTCACCATCCACCAGTACACGATGCTCCCGATGCCGATGAGTCCGGCAAAGTTGTAGAACAGGAACATGCGCAGGTAGCTCATCACCTGGTGGGGATAGGCGGCGGCGTACAGTTTATAGGAGATCACGCTGGCCATGGAGGCGATCAGGGTGCCCAGGCCTCCTACGTCTACTCCCAGCAGCAGTTCCCCGGCGTTGCGGGTGAAGCCGGCCAGCAGCATGGCCGCGGGCACGTTGCTGATAAACTGGCTGGCCACGATGCCGGTCACGTATACGATGCCCCGGGCGTGGTGCAGGTAGTGATGCAGCTGCCGGATGGCGTCCCAGTGGGACAGGTTGCCGATGAAGAGGAAAAAGCCGATGAAGGTCAGCAGCAGGGAGTAATCCGCCAGTTTCAGCAGGCTGCGGTCGGTCAGGGCCACCACGGTCACTACGACGGCGGTGCATACCAGGGGGCTCACCACGTGGGCCACGGACAAAAAGCACAGCAGCAGCAGGGCGGTAAAGAGCAGGATCCGCGGCCGGGGGCCGGTTTCCGTTTCCCGGTGTTCCATCTGCAGCGGCCGGTTGGGCAGCCCCAATACCAGGACGGCCAGCCACAGGGCGCTCAGCACGGACAGGGGTCCCAGCACGGAAAAGAAGTAGCTTGTGGTCAGCTGGTAGTGGTAGTAGATGAACAGGTTCTGGGGGTTCCCCATGGGGGTGCAGGCGCTGCCCAGGTTGGCGGCCAGGGTCTGGAAGATGACGATGCGCCCTACGTCCAGTTTCATCTGTTTGCCGGTGATAAGGGTCAGGGGCACAAAGATTAAAAGGGCCACGTCGTTGGTCACCAGCATGGACAGGAAAAAGGTCAGCCAAATCAGCACCGCCCCCACGTGCCGGGTGGTACGGCAGCGGGAGAACAGGACGCCGGCGGCTTTTTCCAGCACGTGCAGCTGCCGGAAGCCGGCCACCACCAGCATAAAGGACAGCAGCATGCCCAGTACGGGAAAGTCAATATAGGAAATGCGGGGCCTGAAAAATAAAGAAGAAACCAGAGCCAGCACCAGGGAGATGGTCAGTACCAGGTCCCGTTTCAGGATGCTTCTGATTTCTTTCTTTAACGTAATCGTATGCATAGGTTAGTACCGTCCGGTTCGTTTCCGGTTGCAGGATACGGAAAGCGCCATGTGATGCAGGCAAATCTGCCTGCATCGCCGCTATTGTTGTCAGATTAACGTACGCTCAGTCGTATACCCGTTTCTTAAGTCTCTTGATAAACTCGGCGGCCGGCATGGGCTTGTCAAAGTAATATCCCTGGATCACATCGCAGTTAAGGTCCTTTACAAAGGTGGCCTGTTCTTTGGTTTCCACCCCTTCCGCCACAACTTCCACGCCGATGCCGGACAGCATGGAGACCATGCCCCGCAGCATCACTTCGTCTTTGGGTACGTGGCTGTCCAGATGGTCCACAAAGGATTTGTCCAGTTTCACAATGTTGAAATCCGTATCCTTCAAAAAGTTCAGGGAAGAATATCCGCTGCCGAAATCGTCCATGGTGACCATGATCCGGTGCCGGTGCAGTTCGTCGATAAACTGTCCCAGCCGTTCAATGTTGTCGTAGGAGGACAGCTCGGTCAGCTCGATTTCAATATGGCTGCCGTTCAGTCCGTACTTGTCCAGGATCTCCAGGGTATCCTGCACAATGGTGGGAATCATCAGGTCGCTCTTGTCAAAATTCACGGAGATCCGCACCGGCTCCAGACCGGAGTCGATCCATCCTCGGATATCCCTGCAGACCATTTCCAGCATGAAGATATCCAGGTTGTGGATCTCGCCGGCATGTTCCAGCGCCGGAAGGAACAGGCCGGGGCTCAACAGCGTCCCGTTTTTCTTCCACCGTGCCAGCGCTTCGGCCCCGCACAGCTTTTTGGTATGCACTTCCACCTTGGGCTGGTAGTAGGGGAAGATTTCTCCTCTGTACATGGCCAGTGGGAAAGAAGCGGCGATCTTCTGCCCTTCCATCATGCGTTCCAGCATTTCCCCGGTAAAATACTCCAGGTCCTTTTTTTCTTCTTTGGCGCGGCTCTGGGCAATGGAAACATTCCGGAACATGGAGTCTTTCGTATCGTGTTCTGTGCCCAAATATACGCCGAACCGTCCTGAAATCGGTACCGGAATGGTTTTGCCATCCATCTGCAGAAGGATGGTAATTTGTCTGGTAAACTCCAGAAAGTCTGCCAGGCGTTCCTTTTTCAGGAACACCATAAAGTTATCGCCCCCGGGACGGGCTGCGATTTCTTCCCCCTGTTTCATAAACCGGTACAGTTCCAGACTGTACTGTTTCAACAGGTAATCACCCTGATTGGACCCATAACGCTCGTTGTAATATTTGAAATTTTTCAGGTTAAAGAAACACATGGCATACTCCTGCAGTCTGCCCTGGGCTTCAATCTGATCGATAAAATGATGAAGGGCTTTCATATTGGCCAGACCCGTAAACAGGTCGATAAAGGAAAGCATCCCCATCTTTTTAATCAATACGGAACGGCTTACCATCATAAAGATGAACTTGGACATGACCCGGATGGTGCGTTCTTCCGCCGGGGTCCACACATGGTCCCCCACCGGCCACATCCGGGCTGTGCCATTGGCGTCCAGCACGATATAATGCTCCACCGTAATGGCATGTTCGTCCGGCCCGTTGTTTTCGTCATACACCAGGGCAAAATTTCGGACTTCCCCCGTCGGCGCAAACACGTTGGGCGCCACGTTGACGGTTACCATTGACCTGGCAAGATGCAGCTGCTTTGCAATGGGTGTAAAACACTTCTTCAGTTCCTGGTAAACTTCTCCGATTTCTTCTTTCTGGAGATCGATGGCTTCAATGATTTTCAGAAATTCTTCGCTACAAATCATGCTTTCGTGATTCGCAATACCACGGCCCACAACTATCCCTCGCTTTCTTTTCGCGGTTTTTTCAGGAAACAGGCGCTGCGGCGGAATGGTTCCGGCAGCTTACGCTGTGTAAAAGGTAAAGTTATGTTTCCCCTGCTTCTTGGATTGGTACATGGCTTCGTCGCCTTTTTTCAGCAATGCGTTCGCATCCGCTGCCTGGGTTCCGTGCACGATGCCTACGCTGGCAGTAAAAGCTGGAATCCCGTCTCCCGGCGTCTGCAGTTCCCGGTTGATATTGACCAGTTTCCGTTCCACGAGATGGTGCTGCATTTCGTCGGCATGCACCATAAATACCACAAATTCGTCGCCGCCCAGACGGCAGATATAGTCGTCGGAGCGGAAGCTGCCCTTCAGCACCTGCACCAGCTTTTGCAGCACTTTGTCGCCGATTTCGTGTCCGTAGGTATCGTTGATGACTTTGAAGTTATCCAGGTCAAAAAACAGCAGGTACGTGGATTTCATGTCCAGGCTCGAAACCAGGAGTTCATAGCCGGCCCGGTTATAGGCTCCCGTCAGTTCGTCGTGGGAGGCTTTGAAATTAAGATTCGCTATGCTTTTCCGGTAGGCGGCATACAGGTTGTTGTAGGCTTTGGCCAGATACCGGAATTCGTTGGCCCCTTTCTCCCGGATGGGGCTGTTGGCCTTGATCTGCTCCACCGCGTGCAGGATGGGGCTGATGCCCTGGGACGCGGTCAGCCACACCACAAAGAAGATTGCCAGGATCTGGAGGATAATGCCCGTCCGGCCCAGGTTCAGTTCATTCTGGAAACCGTCCAGGGCTTTCGTCTCTTCTGCCTGGATCAGATTCCCCACGGCCTCCAGGCTGTTTTTCACTTCCCTGCGGATCGAGTTTTTCTGTTCATAGTATTCGTCGTCCAGCACCAGATCCGCAGCCCGGTGCATTTTTTCGTCGGGGGAAAGCGCGGCGTCTTCGGCAGTCAGTTTTACCTGTTTAAGCTGGTCCGGATAGTCTTTGATGCCTTTTGCTTCCACCACCAGGCGCATGGAGTAGTATTCCCTGTCCATGAGTTTGATGGAATGCCGCAGCGCTTCCTGCAGCCGTTCCACGGCAGCGGTGGCTTTGGGGTCCAGCTGCATTTCGTCGATAGCCTGTTCCCGCCGTTTGGAATTAAGGGCTTCCTTAAAATACTGGTCCATAAACCGACGGTCGCCTCGTACGGTAAAACGCTGGGCATTTTCCGTCAGGTAGTCAGACGCTTCCATCAGGCTGTCTATGGCGCTCTCCAACGCGATATTCTCGTTCAGTGCGTCGCGCACATACATGAAGTTATTCGTGAGCCGATAGGTAGTGTAAATCATGAAAGCTGACACAATGACAGCGATAATGATCAGCCAGTTATGGATCTTGCGAAGGGATATACCCTCTTTCAGTTTATTCATTTTGCATCACCAGTATTCGGAAAACGCTGGCGCAGCGGGCGGCTGCATCGGGTCCCGGACCTTTACATTTATAATAGTACTGCTTTACTCGCATAAATCGGTTTTATACTATCTTTTGATTATAGCACAATTTGAAAAAATAAACCACTATAAATCATTTCTGCTCTTTTATATACTCTGCGCGGCGCGGTACGCGGAATGATATCAATTCCACGGCTGCTGTCGTTCGTAAGGTTATTCCTTTCTCTTCCAGTCCTTGGTGATCCGGTAATCGTCGCAGGGGCTGACGTCCGCATGGATCATACCGGTACGGCTGACAATGTTGGTTTTCGGATACCCGAATACGATGACCGCCGTATCCTCCAGCAGGATCTTCTGCATGTCGAGGAGCATTTGTTTCTGTTTCGCCGGATCCGCTTCCGCGGCCAGCGCATCGCTTAAGGCATCGAAGGCTGCATTGCGGTAGCCGGACGTGTTTTGCGGATTGCTGCCGTTTGTGTCCGATTTCCAGTTCCGGTCCAGATAATGCAGCGGGCTTCCGGCCAGCGTCGTCATGCCGGTATGGATCAGCATGTCATAGTCGCCGGTTTTGCGCGCCTGTTCCAGCGCGTTGCGGTCCGCTGTTTTAATATTCACCTTGATCCCGACGTTTTTGGCGTCCAGTTTCACGGCCTCGGCAAACAGCGGCAGTTCCGCCCGGTCGGCGCAGATCGTAAACCCGATTTCCAGGGTTTTGCCGTCTTTGTCCACGAAGCCGTCGCGGTTGGTATCTTTCCAGCCTGCTTCCGCAAGCAGTTTCTTGGATTTTCCCACGTCCTGTCTGCTCCCATACGACTGCATCAGGGTGTCGTAGCCGTATCCCAGGCCCGGCGCCAGAACCGGACCGCCGGGGATAAACGTGCCTTTCAGCAGCGTCTTGCAGTAAGCAGGGCGGTCAAGGCAGCAGATCAGCGCGTCCCGGATCCGTTTGTCCGCCAGGGGCTTTCCCGGTTTCACATTGAGCAGGGACAGGACGGAACTGACAGACTCCGTTTCGCTGACACGGAAGGTGTTGGCATCCTGAAACAGGGTAAGGTCGCCGGAAGCAATATCCAACGCCGCGTCCACCTGCCCTTTCTTCAGGGCCATGGCGCGGGTATGGGGGTCAGCGAGGACCGGGAGTTCCACCCCTTTAAAGGGAACGGGGCCGTCCCAATAGTGGGGATTGGCTTCCAGGACCGCTTTGTCCCCTGCGAAGGACGTTACTGTATAGGGACCGGTGCAAACAGGTCCCCTTTGCGGGATATCCCGGTTTTTCACCGAGGTATCGATGACGGTGAACCGGGGGTCGCACAAAACCCCCGGCAAGTGGGGAAGCGGCTGCGTTGTTCTGATGGTCAGGGTCTGGCCTTCCGCTTTCATGGATCCGATCCGGGCCCAGCCTTTCGCCTCCGCAGATTTGGCCAGCGTCCGCTCCAGGGAAGACCGGACGGCTTCGGCCGTAACCTTGTTTCCGTTGGAGAACTTCGCCCTGTCCCTGATGGTAAAGGTCCAGGTCAGCTTGTCATTGGCAACCTGCCAGCGTTCCGCCAGCCAGGGGGCAGCGTGCATGGTTTTATCAAACTTTGCCAGCGTCTCACCCTGGCCCCAACGGATCAGGGTCTGGCCGGCGGCATAATCGGCCGGTTCAAGGGTATCAGCCAAACCGGCCACCCCTACTTTCAGGATTTCCTTTTTGCCGGCATTTTTATCTCCGCCACCGCAGCCTGCCGCCGTTACAATACATAATCCGGCCAGCGCCGCTGCGGCTGTTTTTTTCCAACGTACTTTCATGGGCTCCGCTTCCTTATATATTTCCTGTTACATAAACTTTTGTGTTTTGGTTTCTTGTGAGTTGCGTTTCCTACTATAATTTGTTTCCTATAACCTCACCATATCCCGGGTAATTTCCTTCAGGGTATGGGCGCCGCACATTTCCATGGTGTCTTCCAGCTCCGCCGCCAGTTTTTGGGTCAGCACACGGATTCCTTCCGCACCGGCGCCGTACACCGCCGTCACGTACGGACGGGCAATGATGACCGCGTCCGCCCCGATGGCCAGGGCTTTGAAAATATCCACGCCGGAACGGATCCCGCCGTCTACCAGAACCTTCATCTCGCCCTGTACCGCGTCCACGATTTCCGGCAGCACTTCTGCCGTCGCAGGACACTGATCCAGCACCCGGCCGCCGTGGTTGGATACCACGATGCCGGCAGCTCCGGCGGCTTTTGCCTTCAAGGCGCCTTTCACCGTCATGATGCCTTTTACGATGAACGGCACGCCGGCGTTGCGGATAATTTCAGCCAGTTCTTCTTCCGATTTGGAACCTGCGGACGTGTTCAGCTTTTTCAAAAAGGGCAGACCGGCCCCGTCCACGTCCATGGCGCAGGCAAAAGCGCCGCTGTCTTTCACACAGGCAAACTTCTCCTGCAGCGTTTCCGGTCCCCAGGGTTTCACGGTGGGAATGCCCAGGCCGCCGGCTTTTTTAATAGCCCCGCAGGCCGCCTGCATCACCGTGGCGTCGGCGCCGTCGCCGGTCATGGCTACGATGCCTTCCGCAGCACAGCCGGAAACCAGCACGTCGTTATAGGTCGTATCCGTATAAGCATCGCTGTAATGTACGGCAACCAGCCCTACCGGTCCGGCGATGACCGGGTATTTCAGGCGTTTGCCGAAAAAGACCATGCTCATGTCCACGGGTTTCCGTTCCACCAGCGTGTCCATGTTGATACGGATTTCCTTCCACTTTTCATAATTGCGGATTGCCGTATCCCCGATGCCCTTGGCGCCCGGTCCGGGCATTTTGTTCCCGCAGGCGCGGCCGTTACAGATCAGACAGCCTTTGCAGTTTGCTCCCAGCCGGGGACGGGCCTGTTCCATCAATTCCACGTAATCCATGATGCTTCCTCCTCTTAGTATTATCCAGGCGTTCACTAAAAATCCGTTGAATCGTTTCTATTATTATATCATATAGTTCCAGGTGTCCTGAAACATTTCATATAAAAAAACCGATACGGGATTATGAAGATCCCGTACCGGCCGGTATGTGCATTTACGAATCGATGGCCTCGAAATTGGGAATGGAAATAGCCGCCGTCAGTTTGCCCTGCCTCTTGTTCTCGTACATCGCCTCATCGGCACGGCGCATCACCTGCTCTACGTCGGTATCTACTCCCGGCCGGAAATCCGCCATGCCTTTGGCAATGTTGACCTTCTCCCAGGGATTTTGCGCGCCCGCATTGACTGCTTCCGCACTGCTGTCAAAGACCTGCAGTAACGTCTCCCTTTCTTTGTAAGCCTCATGCTGGAGCAGCACAAGAAACTCATCGCCGCCCATACGGAATACCGGGCTGTGGAGAAAGGTCCGGCAGATGACTCCGGCCGCCGTCCGCAGATAGATGTCACCCCGTTCGTGACCGAATTCATCGTTGATTTTCTTTAACCCGTTGCAGTCAAACATAACCACGGCAAATTCCTGTCTGCTATCCGGTCCGTCAAGACGGATGGCATCATTGAGCCGCTCTTTGACTGCATCGAAGGCTCCTTTGTTCTTGATCCCCGTCAGGGCATCCGAAAACGCCCGGCTGTTCAGGTCGCTGATGTACAGTTTCAGATGATCGCGCATCTGCCGGAAAGACCGGGTCAGGATCCCGACTTCGTCGTCGCCTTCATAGTCCAGTTCCGCGTTATAATCTCCGCTCGCCAGCTTCTGGGACGCGGAAGTCAGCCGCAGCAACGGTTTGGTTACCGCGCCTACGATAACCAGGGTCAGCAGCGCAAACACGACAAGAATGGCTATGGCGCTCAGCAAAATGGACCGGGTCATCTTATGCCAGGATGCGGAAATCTCATCCACAGGCGCAACCGCTACCAGTTTCAGCCCGTTGGTAAGGGTGGCAAAGGATACCTGGCGCCTTTGCCCTTCCGCATTATATCGGATCAGTTCACTGCCGTTGTTCTCCCTGCGAAAGAGTTCCGGATTCAGGTTAGGGCTGACCTCGTTCACCCTTGTACCCGGTTTCAGACGGGGATGGTAAAGGATGCGTCCCGTTTCGTCCATCAGGCAGGCGAAACCGGTATCATACACCCGCAGCGAATGCACCGGGGCCCGCACGCTGTAAAACAGCGTATCCATCCCCAGCACGCCGATCAGAATATCCTCTTTATAAACGGGCGCTACGTAGGAAACCGTCAGCAGGTCACCCAGAAAATGGGCACGATAGGGTCCCACCCAGCAGGGCTTGCCCCGCCTGATGGGCGAAAAATACCAGTTGGAATCCCTGTCCGCGGGATCCAGTTTGTCGGCGATCAGCTTGGGCTGCTCTTCAAAATCCGTCTTCCCCACTTTGGAATAGAAAAAGCCGTGTTCCGAGGTGCCGATGTCCGGACTGATGCAAAAATAATAGGTGACGATACTGTCAGAATGGTTGGCGATACTGCCAAACACTTGCCTGACTTCTTCACAGTATTTTTGCATAAACGCATCCAGTTGTTTTGCCTGCTCGGGCGTCCGCGCGGCGCGATTGGCCCCGCCGACTTCCGCAAGATTCAGAGAGACCAGGGAATCTTCCGCAATGTCGGCCACCACATCTACCGAACGCTTCAGGCTGTTCAGCCGGACGTCCACCGTTTTTTGCGCGTTCTGGCTCAGCAGGTTCAGCGTTTCTACCGAAGTCTTATCGTTCTCTTGCATCATCGTAAAATAGCTGATGCCGATAAACGCTGCCAGGCTGGTAAGAATGGCCGCCAGGGTCACTGCTGTAATTTTGATACGAATGGAATGCATGTTACATCCTCTCCGCCAGTGCACTTTATGACAACTGTACTGTTTCGAGATACGCTACAAACTCTTCCGGCGGAACCGGACGGGAATAAAAGTAACCCTGCTGGTAATCGCAGCCGATTCTGGCCAGCTCTTCTTTCATATCCGCCGTTTCGATTCCTTCCGCTACCACGCCTACATGCGCGTTATGGAACATACGTACCATGTCCGGCAAAATGCCGGTTTTTCCGCTGAAATAGGACTGGACGATATACATATCCAGTTTCACGACATGGATCGGCAGGTTCAGCAGCCGGATCAGGTTGGACGTGCCGGTGCCAAAATCATCCAGCGAAAATTCCGCACCCTTTTCCTGCAGGCGCAGCATCTGCTTCCGGATCAGCAGATGGTCCTCAATGGAAGTTTCGGTAATTTCAAAATCGATCTGACTTAGCGGCACACCGTGTTTGTCCGCAATAGCCGAAAGTTCAGATGCAAGCTGGTCGTTCCGGCACTGGGCCGGGGACAGGTTCACGTTGATCTTCCGGATGCCCAGGCGCTGGGGCGGTCCTGTCGCCAGAAACTCGCAGACTCGTTCGAAGACCTGCCGTCCCAGTTCCATAATGTCGCCGGTCCGTTCCGCTACCCGCACGAATTCATCCGGAGGAATGAAACCCAGTTCCGGGTCCTTCAGCCGGGCCAGGGCTTCCGCTCCGGTAATCCGATGTTCTTCCATGGAATAAATCGGCTGCAGGTACACTTCGATGCGGCGGTCTTCCAGCGCTTTGGCCAGCGCCATCTCCACCGCTTCCCGACGGTACAGGTCGGTTACGATATCTTTGGAGAACACCTTGCTCCCCTTTTTATTTTCCATATAGGTCTTGCCGAAGGCGAACTCCACCAGGTCGTCGATCTGTTCCATTTCTTCCGGGAGGATCTCATACGGCAGCACCATGGCGGACATGGAAAGGGAAACCTCCGTGCCTTCGCCTTTCCACGGATGGGAAAAGCGCGTGTTCAGCTCGTGGATAATCTGTTCCCTGTGATCTTCAAATTTTCCCTTCTGCAGCATGAGGAACTCGCCGTGTCCGTAATAAAACACATAATAATCACGGAAGGATTCAATCATCCAGCGGCCAATGAGGCCGATGGCGCTTTCAATCTGCTGATAGCCGTACAGTACCTTGGCAGAAGCATAATTATCCGCCGTCACCGTGATGCAGTGGAACGCCGTCCGTTTACGCCGGAACTCCCGACCGATTTTATCAAAGGCGTCCTTGTTGAAAAGATGGGTCTGCCTGTCCCGGTACAGATCCGGGTTCTGGGCGGACAAATAAATCACCAGAATGGCCAGGATACTGAAATAACTGGTGACCAGCGTATTGATAAACTCCTTGCGGAGCAGGATACCGGCAATCAGCACCGCGTTGTAACCCAGCATGCTCATCTTCAGGCGGAAGTCCGTCTGCTTCCAGCGCAGGAATACGCACAGCAGGGACATGGCGATGTAAAAATAGGTACAGAAGTAAATAATAGGATACAAATGGCAGTTATAGTATCCTTTATCCGGGGTAAAGTGGAAAATCGTAGCCGTCCAGGGGGTGGAAAGGATGAGAAGCACCGCAACTGCCGCCGGGACATTGGCCAGGGCAGCCAGATATTTTCCCAGGGACGCATACCCATGGCATTCTTCCGCCGTGTAATCGTACAGCGCCCAGCCCCGGAGTATAAATCCAAGAAAATAACCCTGATTGACAACATACATCAGCCACAGGGGATACTCAGTCCAGATTTCGTTCATTTCACAGGAAATCAGGTCGAAGGCCGTCATGGCCAGATTGGCCAGCATGACCCACAGAAAACTGTAGCTGGCGCGAATGGGCAGGTTCCTTCTGGAACAGTAAAATATAAGCAAAAGCAGCTGAATGGGAATGGCCGCAAGGGCAAAATCGTAATTATACTGGCTGAGCCAATGGAACATGGGGCATCTCCTTGTAAGGCGTCCTTTTGTTTTTGAATTTAAAATGTGAAAACCGGATATATGGAATACGTTATGAAAGGCCGGACGGGTTTCAGGGCCGTCCGTCTTTTTTGACTTTAATTTAACTCTATTTTATTAATTATATAGGATAAAAAGTAATACTGTCAAATAACAGAAAATAATCAGGGCGTCTCACGGAAACCGCAAGCCGCCCTGATCCGGTTTTCTCTTTTATGCCCTCAGCAGCAGCTTCTGCTCGGTAATCTGCCGGGCCAGCTGGTTGAAATCGTCGTAATACAGCACATGCACCACGTAATCCGGTTCGATCAGTTCAAAAATCTTCGTAACCGCCGGATCGGTAAAGGGTCTGTGCTGGTCAATATTGCAGACATGGCTTAACAGCCTGGCATCGTTCTCCAGAGACGGGATCATCCGGGGCGACTGCCGCTGGTACTCGCCGGACAGGGAGCAGCTCAGGTGCACGCCTTTGATGTAATGCCGGAGTTCGCCCATCTCTTTGAGGATACTGCAGATATAGTCGATGCCTTCCCGCTCGCTCTGCAGGTCCGGGTTGGTATTCAGCAGATGCCCCGTATCCAGCATCAGCCCGATATTTTCAAATTTAATCTTTTCCAGAAACTCCCCCGTCTGCTTTGCATTCTGCAGGGTAAGGCCCGGCCACCAGGAATTCTCAAACAGCACTTTTGTGTCTGCAGGAACCTCGTCGCTGACCCGGTTGAAGACCCGGGCCGCCATTTTCATGACTTCCGCGTTTGTGTGGTCGAAGTTCCAGGAATACTGTTCTGCCGGGGAAACCTCCTCGACCCGGTACACCAGGTACTCCGGCTTTTCGATCAGGGCCGCCTGAATATTGCGCCTGATCTGCAAAAGCCAGGCCCGTTTCTGGGTGCCGCCGTAGTAATCCCGCAGCGCATCGTCGCTCCGGAAGATCTGGTAGAGACGGTCCTTGTTGTTTTTCCAGAGGTCGTACCAGCAGGACCAGGAGCGCAGATGCGCGCCTACCGCTACCTTGTCAAAGGGACGCATGTACGGTTCGCTGCGGTATACCAGAAGCTCGATCCCGTCCAGCCCCAGCATTGCCAGATACTCCTCCAGCGATTTGCCGGTACGGCGGATGGCTTCCTCATACCCCGGAACCGTAGAATAATTAAACAGTTGTTTCACAGCTTTTCTCTCTCCAACGAATTTGGATTTCACGAATCGGATCTTGCAATTTGGTTATTGCGTAATATTTACCAATCAGCCGGGTCCCTCAGGCCCGCTTTTGGGATTTTATAGCAAATCCCGGCCTGTTACCCAAGCAGGAAACAGAGCCGGGAATCTATTTCGTTAAAATGCGTCTATTCCGCCAAAGCCTGCCCCGCCGACGATCCTGACGTTATCCACGGAAAACGCGTCCATAATATCTTTCAGATGTTCTTTCAGCAACAGGGTGCGCAGCCGTTCGCTGCCGGTAACGATCAGCAGGTTTTTGTCCGAACGGTTGATGTTCTGCAGCACGTTGAAGCGTTTGGCAAAGGTCTCGCTGCCTACTTTTTCCTTCAGCTTCGCAAGACAGGCCGCAATCTCCGGCTTTTCACCGGCCATACGCTCTTCCAGGGGGATAAACTCCGTAGAAGTCAGTCTGGGATTTTCCACAAACTGTGCATCTTCTTCCAGACGGCCTTTACGGGCCAGTACTACCTTCTCACTCACTGCCTGCATGGAAATCGGTTCAAGAGCGGACATGTTACATTACCTCCTTAACATAACCAATGATAAATGTTCACACACAATCTCTGATAAACGTCGGAAGCATGTACCTGTGAGAGAGGAAGAAACGGGCAAAACTCTATCTGCTGTCTGCCGCAGCGACAGCCGTCATACCTGCCATGCGTATCTTCAAGCACAAGCTAGTTAAAATAGTAATTTTATTAGTAATAATTACTGTTATATGACCAATTTAATCATACAATTATTTTAGCAAAATGTCAATCTGATTTCAGAAAATACGATACTTGTTTTGAATTATGCGGAGCTGCATTCCCTATGCGTTATTGATAACAATTATTGAAAATACATTATATTTTTAAAAAATGATTTGCGGCAATACCTATGTTAGATTATAATAGTACTGTACGGTGTTATCCAAAAAACGCTATGTCCAAATGCGAAAAACGGCAGATACATAGGAATTATGGATAATACAACCCATGAGATTACAGACAGAGAAACCAAAATTTTAAAACAGGAGGAATCAACATGAACGAAGCGAAAGCAATGGAAGAAATGAAACGGCTGAAAGGCACACAGACCGAGAAAAACCTGGCAGCAGCCTTTGCCGGCGAATCCCAGGCCCACGTAAAATATACGCTGTTTGCCCGCCAGGCGGAAAAGGACAGCAAGATGAGCCGCCAGATCGCCGATGTTTTGGATGAAACGGCCGCCCAGGAACGGGCCCATGCCAAAATCTGGTTCTGGCTGTTAGGCGATTTTTCCAAATCCACGGCAGAACACCTGAAAATGGCCGCGGACGGGGAAAACGAGGAATGGACCTCCATGTATCCGGAATTTGCCAAAACCGCCAAAGAAGAAGGTTTTGAAGAGATCGCCTTCCTGTTTGAGCGGGTTGCGGAAATCGAGAAGCGCCACGAAAAACAGTACCGCCTGCTGCTGGCAAATGTGGAGAACGAAAAGCTGTTCAAGCGGGACGAGAAAAAACTCTGGATGTGCGCCAACTGCGGCTTTGTAGCGGAATCGGTGGAAGCGCCGGAAGAATGCCCCGTATGCGCCCATCCCAGATCTTTCTTTGCGATTAAGGCAGAGAATTATTGATACAGTTTTTAAAAATTCCTTGACGAAATTCGTGCAAGATGTTACTATTCATCTGAAAAGTCAAAGCAGACAAAGACCTCGCGTCTTTGCCTGCTTTTTTATTTTGGGAAATGCTGATTAATTCGTCTGCAGGCAGCAGAAACCGCAAGGCGGATAGTCTGTCAGTCTGCGGACAGTTCGGACAGAAAGAAGCGTGCAACATGGATAAAGTGAAAGAAGAATGCGGCGTTTTCGGTATTTTGGATCCGGAGGGCGGCAGTGTAGCCCATTCCATCTATTACGGGCTCACGGCACTGCAGCACCGGGGGCAGGAAGCCTGCGGCATCGTAACCTCCGATACGAGCGGACCGGTGGGGAATTATCACTGCCGCAAGAACGCCGGGCTGGTCAGTGAAGTCTTCCATGAAAACAGTCTGGAAAGCCTGCCGGGCAATCTGGGCATCGGGCATGTGCGTTACTCCACCACCGGCGGTTCCCGTCCGGAGAACGCCCAGCCGCTGGCCATTTCCTATATAAAAGGGACACTGGCGTTAGCCCACAACGGAAACCTGGTAAACACGGCCGACCTGAAATGTGAGCTGGTCCGGAACGGCGCCGTGTTCCACACCACCACCGATTCGGAAGTCATCGCCTTTTACCTTGCCAGAGAACGCGTCCATACCCAAACGATACAGGAAGCGGTGCTGGCTACCGCCCGGAAATTATCCGGGTCTTATGCGCTGGTCATCATGAGTCCCCAGAAACTGATCGGTCTGCGGGATCCCTACGGCTTAAAGCCTCTTTGTCTGGGGAAACGGGGCCAGGCGTACATACTGGCTTCGGAAAGCTGCGCCCTGTCCGCCGTGGATGCGGAATTCATCCGCGATGTGGAACCGGGGGAAATGGTAACCCTGTCGGAAAAAGGCATAGAATCGGACCGTTCCCTGCAAACGGGAAGATGCGCCCACTGCATCTTTGAATATATCTATTTTGCCCGACTGGACAGCAGGCTGGACGGCATCAACGTATATGACGCCCGTATCGCCGCCGGACGGTCTCTGGCCCGGTCCCACCCCGTAGCAGCCGACCTGGTGACCGGCGTGCCGGAATCCGGGCTGCCTGCCGCCAAAGGCTTTGCCTTAGAGTCAGGCATTCCTTTCGGCTTCGCATTTTATAAGAACTCATACATCGGCAGAACCTTCATCAAGCCTTCCCAGGCCGAACGGGAAAGCGGCGTCCACCTGAAGCTCAGCGTGCTGGCCGCAACGGTAAAGGGAAAACGCATCGTACTGGTGGACGACTCCATCGTCCGGGGCACCACCATGAAAAACCTGGTACAAATGCTGAAAGATGCCGGAGCCTCAGAAGTGCACGTCCGCATCAGTTCTCCGCCCTTCCGCCACCCCTGCTATTTCGGCACGGACGTCCCATCCGAAGAGGAACTGATCGCCAACCGCCTTTCCATGGACGGAATCTGCCGGATGCTGGGAGCGGATTCCCTGGGCTATCTGGACCTGAAAGCCCTGCCGGAAATAGTAAAAGGCCTTCCCATCTGCAGCGGCTGCTTTGACAACAACTATCCGATGGAGATACCGGAACCAAAACCGTTTCCCTTCTGGTGTGGGGAATGAAACCCGTCGGCATCCCGGGACATCGACATTTATGTTATAATATAAACAACGATCCATATAAATACATTGGACAGGATGGAATTACCAGTATGACTTCATTACTTACACAGGAACAATGGGATATCCTGGACGGCATGCGCAGCAACCTGGGACTGGCCGCCGACCTGGCCCAGGCAAAGATCTCACTGATCCTGCCTCTGGACCGCAGCCGGCAGCTCTGCGCTTCTGCTGCGAAACTGTCGGGCAAACGAAAAGCGAAAGCAGGAGGAGACATTTGCTTTTTAAGCGTCTTCGACCAGGCAGAACCCCTCACCCGCTCGGAAAACACGGAACCGGAAGAGATGACCCGGGCTGCAGATGAACCGCTGATGACCCAGGCGCTGACAGAAAACACCGTCACCGAAGGGTTCCGGGAAGTTGCGCCGGGCCAGTTCGCCCGACTGAAGGTCTATCCCATCTGCGACGGGCACAACCGCTGCTTCGCCGCCGCCGCCTTTGAAGACCGGGAAGCCGACGTGGTATTCTGGGACGCCACCATGGACTTCCTGAACGGCAGTAAAACAGACTATGCCTCTAACAGCTGCTACCGCCGCCTGTCCAGTATCGACGGGCTGGTGCTGGTAAATGCCCGGGACGGGCTGATTCTTGCAGCCAACAATGCGGCCCGGCATATTTACCGGGTACTGGGTGTCGGGCACCTGGTTGGCCGGCGAACCAGCAGCGAAGAAATTAACTGGAACGGCATCGACAACGTTTTGTACACAGGCACAGCCGAAGAACAGGAACTGCAGAAGAAAGGCCTGTTCCTGGATTTCCGTTTTATCCCGCTGCATGCGGCCGGAAGCATTGAGCGCATCATTGTAGTTATCGAAGACGTGACCCAGCTGAAGCTGAAGGACGAAGAACTGCGGGTAAAGGCGGCGGTGATCCGGGAGATCCATCACCGGGTCAAGAACAACCTGCAGACCATCGCCAGCCTGCTGCGGCTAGAACAGCGCCGGGCAGCCTCGGAAGAAACAAAGGTCGTGCTGCGGGATTCCATCAACCGGATCAGCAGCATTGCGCTGGTACACGAGTACCTGTCCGGGCAGGGAACGGAACTGGTGGACATCAACGAACTGGGCAACGGCGTGTACCGCACGGTCATGAGCAGCATGAAAACGCCGGACCTGGAACTGGAAATGAAATTTTCCGCAGATAACCTGCGGCTTCCCTCCCAGCAGGCGGCCAGCCTGGCCCTGGTGCTGAACGAATTATTGCAAAACGCGCTGGAACACGGGTTTGAAAACCGGAAAAAGGGAACGCTGACGGCTACCATCAGCCGGCTGGAGGAAGACGGAGGGAACCGGGAAAAGCTCCAGGGCAAGGCAGCAGAAGCTGTACCCTATGCCGTCAGCACCAAAAAGGAAAACGACGACCGGTTGCTTCTGCTGGTAACAGATGACGGCGTGGGCCTGCCTGCCGGTTTTGACCTGCAGAAAACCAAAAGCCTGGGCCTCAAGATTGTGCAGACCGTCGTGCAGTCCGATTTAAAGGGAACGTTCACGCTGGAGCCCCGTACCGACGGAAGCGGCACCGTGGCCAGGGTGGTCATCCATATATAATTGAATGGATAAAACAGAGTCAGACTTGCGTTACAGTCCGGCAGAGACAGACCACATAGAAAGTAGATAGTTCCAGAAATATAAATATCTGATTTGTTTCGTATTGGGTTATGGAGAGGTTGTATTTTGTAATGGAGGGGTCAGAGTGATAAAACCGTTAAAGATACTGATTGCGGATGACGAAGCATTGCTGCGCCTGGACCTGCGGGAAATGCTGGAAGAAGCGGGACACACCGTCGCAGGCGAAGCGGAAAACGGAAAAAACGCGGTAAGCCTTGCGGAACGGGAACGGCCGGACCTGGTCATCATGGATGTGAAAATGCCGGAGATGGACGGTCTGGAAGCCGCCAAGCTCATCGGGGAAGCAAAACTGGCCCCGGTGCTGCTTCTCACCGCCTACAGCCAGCAGGAGATCGTACAGGAAGCAACCAATTCCGGCGTGTTCGCCTATTTGGTAAAACCGGTCCGGGAAGAAGAACTGTTTCCCGCCATTGAGATCGCCATCAGCCGTTTTGCCGCCTTCCAGCGGTTAAACGCCGCACTGGACAAGGCAAAGGACGATCTGGAGACCCGGAAGCTGCTGGACCGGGCCAAGGGTATCCTGATGGATCAGTATAAATTTACAGAAAAAGATGCCTTCCAAGCCATGCAAAAGCTCAGCATGGATCGCCGGCTTTCCCTGAAGGCAGTGGCCAAAGCCGTGATTGCCAGCGCAGAGATACACGAACAGGAAACGGGAAAAAAGAAAAGCAGAAAATGAATTTTTATTCATGATTTATTTGACAAAGCCCTGGTAACAGTGTTACAATTTTATAGATAACAAAGGCGTTCTTTGCCGTGCCCTTTTGCGTACGGCAAGGAGCGCCTTTATTTTGTCGGGCCGCGGACTGTTGGGCTTTGCTTTTATGTTTTTTGCAGCGAAGGCTGTCAGCTCTTCTCCGAATGAAACCGGCCCGGGAAGAAATGAAATGAAATCGAGGCTACTATTATGGCAATCAACTTCAACCGAAAGATCCTTCTGGAAGACGGGCAGGAGTACTACGGCTACGACTTCGGCGCATCCGGGGACAAGGTGCTGGAAATCGTCTTCAATACTTCTATGGTTGGCTATCAGGAGATCCTTTCGGATCCCTCCTACACGGATCAGGCCGTGGTGATGACCTATCCGCTGATTGGCAACTACGGCATGGCGGAAGAGGATTACGAGTCTGCGAACCCCAGTATCGGGGCGCTGATCGTACGGGAATACAATGACGAGCCTTCCAACTTCCGCAGCGCGGCGACCCTGGGGGATGTTATGAAAAAATACGGTATTGTGGGCGTCTGGGGCGTGGACACCCGCAAACTGAACCGGAGCATCCGGGACTTCGGCAGCCGCAGGGCGCTGATAACCGATGCCGCCACCCCGCGGGAAAAAGGACTGAACGTGTTGAAAGAAAGCAGCCTCCCCACCGATGCCGTTTCCCGGGTAAGCCGGAAAACCCCGGAGGAATTCCAGGCAGAGCAGGCGCGTTTCCATGTAGCCGCCATCGACTGCGGCATGAAGCAGAACATCGTCCGTTCCCTGAATAAGCGGGGCTGCAGCGTGACAATCGTCCCCTGGGATACCACGGCAGAAACGATCCGGTCACTGCAACCGGACGGCGTCTTCATTTCCAACGGGCCCGGGGACCCTACCGACGTGCCCCAGACCATCGAAACAATCCGGCAGCTGCTGGGTACCGTCCCCATCTTCGGTATCTGCCTGGGCCACCAGATCATCTCCCTGGCCTACGGCGCCAGAACCTACAAGCTGAAGTTCGGGCACCGGGGCGGCAACCACCCGGTGAAAAATCTGGAGACGGGCAAAATCGAAATCACCTCCCAGAACCATTCCTACGCGGTGGACACGGACAGCCTCGCCCATACGCCCCTGCAGGTAACCCACGTAAACCTGCTGGACCAGACGGTAGAAGGTGTGAAATGCGAGAAAAACCGGGTGTTCAGCGTCCAGTACCATCCGGAAAGCGCCCCCGGCCCACAGGACAGCGCCTACCTCTTCGACCGCTTTATCCACATGATGGAGGAAGGAGGTACGCACCATGCCTAAAAGAACAGATATTAAAAAAGTACTCGTCATCGGCTCCGGCCCTATCGTCATCGGGCAGGCCGCCGAGTTTGACTATGCAGGCACCCAGGCCTGCCTGGCCCTGAAAGAAGAAGGCTATCAGGTCATCCTCTGCAAC
>JAFSPK010000007.1:0-46468 GCA_017443005.1 Acidaminococcaceae bacterium | reverse complement strand
CGGACTCGGGAACACTTACGGTTATGATGTGCATGCGAATTATTACGGCGCGCATGTGGGCGTAGGTAAAATTTTCCGCTATAACGGTGGCAGGAGTCTGGATGTATACGGAAAATATTTCTATACCAAACGGGACGGCGTGGAATTCGACGCGGTACAGCATTACAATCTGGACAGTGTGTCCAGCAGTGTGCTGCGGATCGGCGCCCGGTACGGCACCACGGATAAGAAGTGGAACTGGTACGGCGGCCTGGCCTATGAATACGAGTTCGACGGCGAAGCGGAAGGCGTGGTCAACGGCGTTGCGATTCGTGCGGCCAGCATCAAGGGCAGCAGCGTACGGGGCGAGATCGGCATGCGGATGAACGCGACCAAGACGAACCCGTGGCAGATGGACATCAGCATCTACGGATACGGCGGCAAGCACCGCGGCTTCGGCGGCAGCGTGAACGTAGCGTATACGTTCTAAAGGAAGTGTTAGCGGCAAAAACAAGAATGTAACGTAAAACCGGGGGCAAACACTACCCAATATAATGTGAAGAAAGAGGAGTGGGGAATTCTCATTCCTCTTTTTTAATGGTACAGCTTTTATTGCATAACCCGTATTAAACGCCTCGGCGCAGTGGCAGCTTTCCCGAACAAAGCAATAAAATGAACGAAAGAAGTGCTATCTGGAGACAGACAATTAAGCTGTCTATATATATATAACAGAAAGCAGGCTGGAAAACCGCACCACTACTGGAGTTACGAAAAAAGTCCGGTCACTGAAGTGACCGGAAAAGATAATCAGAGGATTGAAGAGTCTAAGACGGCATCCGGTATTGGGGTTGGTCGTAAAAACGACCAACCTTGAAGCGCAAACCTGCGTGGATACTGGGGGTTGGTTCCGCTACCTCTTAATATATAGGATAGACAGTTTATATGTCTGTACAGGCGAAGCCGTAAGATACAACTGTCAAACTGCAAGAGTGTGGAGGCTTTGGGGTTTCCCACCGGTTCTGCCTGAAATGGATGAGAAACGGGTTGCCCTGCAAGGTGACTTATAATATGTTATAATACTGCTATATGCAAAAACAATGGTGCTTTATTCCGGTTACGTAAGGTACGCAAGATGGATTGGGAACGAATACTGCTGGTGTTTACGGATATTCTGCTGCCGCTGGCCGCAGGATATCTTTTAAAAATTCATAATCTGATGCCGCAAAAAGCCTGCGACTGGCTGATCCGCTTCAACGTCGTCGTCATGGTGACGGTACTGACGCTGATGAGCTTCTGGGTGCTGCCCCTTTCGGCGCAGCTGCTGTGGCTGCCGCTGATTGGCGTACTGATTACGGCTGTGCCCGGGGTGATTGGCGCCCGTTGTTTTGCCGGTCAGTTTGACAATGAACTGGACCGGGGCGCTTATGTAATTTCCGCCATGCTTTCCAACATCGGCACCATCGGTGGTCTGTGCGCATTTATCCTGTACGGGGAAGAAGGCTTTGCCTATGTGCAGCTGGTGGCCGCGCCCCAGAATATCCTCATGGTGGCGGCGGCGTTTCCCATGGCGAAATTCTATTAC
Organism: Acidaminococcaceae bacterium; assembly: GCA_017443005.1. Taxonomy (GTDB): domain Bacteria; phylum Bacillota; class Negativicutes; order Acidaminococcales; family Acidaminococcaceae; genus Succiniclasticum. Next base: position 44,907 of record JAFSPK010000007.1, on the reverse strand, counting down.
GAAAAGCATCACGCGGCAAAACGGCAGGCCAAACTGCAACTGAGCTTTCGGGAGATGTTCATCACATGGAACCAGGTGGGAATCTTGGGCATGACTGCCGGTATTCTGCTGCAGGTCTTTGGCGTTTCCCGGCCGCCTGCGCTGGGCATACTGTTTCATAACCTGGTTCACGTGCTGGCCTGGGTATCCCTGCTGCCGGTAGGTTTTCTGATTGATTTCGGCAGGGCGCGGTTCTATTACCGTAAAGTAATCAGCATGCTGTGGCTGCGCTTTGTCATCGTTCCCGTATTGTTCTACCTGTTGTTCAAATTGCTGTTTACCGATCAGGTGCTGCTGGGCTCGTTGCTACTGATGGCGGCAACACCGGCGGCCATCAACTCGGTGATCACCGCGCAGCTGTACAAATTAAATGTTGATATAACCATTGCTTCCTTTCTGCTGACCACGGTGGTTTTTGTGCTGGTTGTCTTTCCGCTGTTCTTTTTCTATATTCACTTCGGGGGACGTTTGTAAACATTTTGTGTCATGCGCGTGAGTTCACATAAGTTTCATTTTTTTCTCCCGCGTTTATGCTATAATTGGTTTCGCCTGAAAAGGTATTATACGTTGCGCAGATTTGCAATACCTGCTGTTGTTGTGTGTTTTAACGTAATGTGATTTTTGAAAAAGGAGAAACCATGGAACAGGTTTTGGCAGGGTTTTCCGGTCCGGATCCGTATATGCTGGAATGGCTGGCGGCAATTTGTCTGATTTTGGTTGCGGTGGCCATGTCGTTGTTCGATTTACCGGGCAATACGTTGATGGTGGGTTGCTGTCTGGGCTTTGCGTTTTACGATCCGTCCAAGTATTTTGATATCCGTATCATCTCTGCGGTAATTCTGATTTACGCCATGGGCGAGATTTGGGAATTCGTGCTGTCGTTTTTCGGGATCAAGAAGCAGGTGAAGAGCATTTCCTGGTGGGGCGTGTTCCTGATAGGCTGCGGTACCTTTGCCGGTACCGTCATGGGGGCGACTACGTTTCCGGTGGCGGGCAGTGTGATTGGCGGTGCGATCGGCGCGTTTGTGATGGCGTATCTGTATGAATATATGCGCTCCCATAATATGCAGCATGCCGGAGCGCTGGCCTGGCAGGCTGCCAAGATGCAGTTTGTGGCCATGCTGGGGAAACTGGTGGCGACCTTTGCGCTGGCGATCCTGCTGGCGCGGCAGATTTTCTTTTATGCCTGAGCAGTAAAATGAAAAGGTGGCGCAGATTACTCCGTGTTTCCCTGAATTTGTTTTTACGTGAGCGATAGAATTATAGAAAGAATGTAACAGATTTTTGCTGATTTTTTGAAAAGATAAAAAAATCAGCGGCAAAAACGCATCTTTGATTTGGTTTTTCTATACAGTGTGCTACAATAAATGGGACAGAGCAGTCTGTCCCGTTTTTATTTTTATCATTTTGTATGTTGGTTTTACCGGACAGGATACAGAAAGCCATGCTGTTGAGAAAACAGAATGGGGCAATGTCGGTTAAGTTTCTTACTGTTATGCGGAAAAGGTAAGAGACTGTTTTGCAAGTTTGGAGGGCGCAACAATGGACTTAAAAAATAAAATCGTAATCTGCAACGGGAAGATCCGTCCCGTGGCACTGGAATATTTACAGGATAAGGTGACGCTGAAAAGCTGGCAGCAGCGTGGGTGCGTGCCGGAGGAGCAGTGGAAGGAGTGGCTGCAGGAGGCGGACGCCCTGTATTCCACCGGAAATATCCGGATTGATGAAACGCTGTTGCAAAAAGCGCCGAAGCTCCGGGTGGTGGCCCAGGCTTCGGTAGGATATGATAATATTGATATGGAAGCCTGCAACGCCCGCAATGTAAAAATCGGCAACACGCCCGGCGTGCTGGTAAATGCGGTGGCGGATATTGCATACGGCCTGCTGATCGACACGGCCCGGAACATCGTACGGGGCCATCTGCATACGAAGAACGGGCTGTGGGGTGAACGGAAGGCGCTGGGGCTGGGCGTTGACCTGTACAATAAAACGCTGGGTATCGTCGGCTTCGGCGATATCGGAAGCGCCATTGCAAAACGGGCCCAGGCCAGCGGCATGCGTATCATTTACCATAACCGCAACCGCCGTTTGAACGATGCCGCATTGGGTGCGCGGTATGTATCGTGGGAAGAACTGTTGCAGACTTCGGACTTTATCGTGGTGGCGGTTACGCTGAATCCTTCTACCCGGGGAATGTTTGATGAAGCTGCCTTTGCCGCCATGAAAGATGGCGCCAGGTTTGTGAATATTTCACGGGGCAAAGTGGTGGACACGGATGCGCTGTATAACGCAGTAAAGAGCGGAAAAGTGGCGGCGGCGGGTCTGGACGTGACGGAACCGGAACCGCTGCCGGGAGATCATCCGCTGCTGACGCTGCCCAATATTACGGTAACTCCTCACATCGCTTCCGCGACCGAGGAGACCCGGGATGAAATGGCGCTGGTTACGGCGCAGAATATTATCGCTGCCCTGTCCGGGCAGCCCATGCTGGCACAGGTGAAATAATTTTGGCTTTGAAACTTTGCCTGCACGGTGTGCGGATCGCCCATCCGGAAACCTTTACGGAAGATGTGGCGAAGCTGCTGAGGCTCACCGTTAAGCAGGGGAAACTGCGTGAAAAAGAATATGGAGAAAACCTCAGCGCCCGGTTTCGCCGCAGCAAGCTGCTGGGGGGACCGTTGCAGCCTGTTAAAGTGCGGGTGATGGAAGGAATTTTGCTGGTGGATTCCCATCTTTCCGATTTACTGGATGTGGAGTTCAGTTACCGCGCCGGCAGTGAAGAACTGGTGCTGACGGCAGTGCAGCAGCTGCTGTCCGGCGGCGACGGGTTCGTGGTAGCAGAGCCGGATCTGAAACTGCGGCTGCTGGCCCTGGCAGGAAAACCCTATCCCCGGGTGTCCGGCGATGCGGGACGGCTGAAGGCGATGCGGCAGTATCTGTACTGGCAGGTCCTCATCATCAACTGGTTCTGGCATCTGCTGTACCAGGATCCGACGAACAAACTGCTGGTACGTCAGCTGCGTGTGAAGATCCGCCGTCTGCGTTCCTGTCTGGTGTTTTTTAAGGATGGTCTGACGGAGGAGCCGGTATCGGAATGGCAGGCGTTTTTCCGGGAAGAGGCGGACGTTCTCTCCAATATGCGGGAACTGGATGCGGCGGCCCTGACCTGCAGGCGGCGGCATGAAGCTGCAGGGGAAGAAGGGGCGTCGTCTACGGTGCTGCTGGATTTGTTTTTGCAGCTGCGGCAGGACGAACAGGACAAGTTCTTTTCCCGCACTTTTTTGAACCAGCATACGGATAAGCTGGCGGAGTTTATGATTTGGCTGAACCGGCTGCAGGGCGACGGTTTTAAGGAACTGGGAAAAGAAACAGCCCGGCATTATGTGGCGCGACGTCTGGACGACTGGTGCGGGAAGATGCTTTCCCTCAGCAAAAAGTATCCGGATTTTTCCGATATGGATGATCTGCACGAGATCCGCATCAAGGTGAAACGGTTCCGGTATGTGACCCAGACTGTTGACCTGACAAACCTGCCGCTGGATCTGCTGCGGCAGCTGAAACAGCTGCAGGACGTGCTGGGGCTGCTTCACGACGATTACGTCAACGCCTATTGGGCCCGGGGTATTGCGCTGCAGCAGCCGGAAGAGGAAGAACTGCAGAAACAGGTCCAGTCGTTTCTGAACTGGCAGAGCGCCCGCTCCGAGTCGTTGCTGGCGGTGGTTTCGGAAATGTGGGAGCATTTCCTGCAGATGCTGAAGGAAAAATGAACAGGCAAAACCGTTTTGACGGAATTTCCCTAAATTTTTGGAATAAAGTGTAAAGAAAAATTGAAATAATAACCAAAATCATGTACAATAATAGTATGTATGTACAGTGAAGGTTCTAACATGAATATAGAGGAGGAAATGGAAATGGCTGTTGTTAAAAAGGGCGAATTACCAAGCGTGATTCACAATAATGAATGCTCTGAGGCAATCGTAAAATGGGGCAACGAAAACGGTTACCCGCTGATTAAGGCAAAAATGTTTGACGCGATGGGAACCTATGTGGGGTTTTCCAAAAACTATTTCATCAGAGCGGACCGCCGACCGCCTATCCCGGGAGGCTGGGATCTGACTGTGGAAGAATTTGAGCCGGAGACCCGCATCATCCCGCTGAATACGGACAAAGACGGCGTAGTAAACCGTTTCGTCCTGAAAATGGTGGAAGAGTTTGAAAAAGAAGGCCTGGAAATGAAACTGGCTGATACATGGTATGATTCCTATGGGTATGTGCTGCGTGATTTAAGTGTTACCGGACATCCGCTGCTGATTACGAATTTTGAGGATATCATTGAAAATATGCGGTAGCTGTTACCTGTTTAGAAAAGCGCGGCTTCTGTATAGCGGCGCTTTTATTTTTTATGGTTTTGTGGTAAACTATCCGTAATATTATTTTAGAGCTCCAAAATATAATGGATGAGGGGTTTTGATTATGGGTTCAAATCTGTTTTATATTGTGGCGACCATCGCCTTTTACCTGATTTTTGTGTTGCTGATCGGGTTCTATTACGCAAAGAAGAATGAATCGGCTTCCGATTTTTATTTGGGTGGCCGGCAACTGGGCCCGCTGGTAACTGCCATGAGCGCGGAGGCTTCGGACATGTCCAGCTGGCTGCTGATGGGTCTGCCGGGAGTAGCGTATCTGTCCGGATCTGCGGATGTGGCCTGGACCAGTATCGGTCTGGCGGTGGGCACGTACCTGAACTGGCTGTTTGTGGCGAAACGGCTGCGTATTTATACGCGCATTACGGATTCCTTCACGCTGCCCCAGTTCTTTTCCGCCCGCTTCCATGATAACCGTCATATCCTGACAGCTTTTGCGGCGGCAATCATCGTTATCTTCTTTATTCCCTATACCGCTTCCGGCTTTGCGGCCTGTGGCAAGCTCTTTAATTCCCTGTTCGGGGCAGATTATATGACGGCCATGGTCATCTCGGCCATCGTTATCGTATCTTATACGGCGGCCGGCGGTTTCCTGGCGGCTTCCACTACAGACTTTGTGCAGAGCATCATCATGACCTTCGCCCTGTTGTTTGTGCTGATGTATTCCATCGGTACGGTGGGCGGCGTTGACGAAGTGCTGGCCAATGCGAAAGCGCTTCCCGGTTACCTGTCCCTGACAGAAACCTATTCGGTGAAGACCAACAGCGCGGCGCCTTACACGTTACTGACGATTTCTTCCACCATGGCCTGGGGGCTTGGCTATTTTGGCATGCCTCATATCCTGCTTCGCTTTATGGCCATTGAGGACGAGAATAAACTGGCTATGTCCCGCCGGGTTGCTTCCGTCTGGGTCGTCATCGCTATGTTTATTGCGATTGCCATCGGTATCGTAGGCAAGACCATGACCGGCACCGGTCTGGTGAAAAACCTGACGGATGCCAATACGGAAACGATTATCATCCAGATTGCCAATACCATAGCGGAACACGGGGCGGTTATGGCGATCGGGGCGGGCCTGGTCCTGGCAGGTATTCTGGCCAGCACCATGTCCACGGCTGACTCCCAGCTGCTGGCGGCAGCATCCAGCGTCAGCCAGGATATTATGCAGGGAACCATGCGTGCCAATTCGGATAAAAAGGCCCTGAGCAAGGGCCGGAGTATGTTCGCGGCCCGGATTACGGTTGTCGTCATTGCGATCCTTGCTGTTATTATCGCCCGGGATCCGGGCAGCTACGTGTTTAAAATCGTGGCCTTTTCCTGGGCAGGCTTCGGCGCTTCCTTCGGGCCGCTGGTACTGGCGTCTCTGTTCTGGAAGCGTACCACTTTTGAAGGGGCCCTGGGCGGCATGGTGGCAGGCGGCGTATCCATCTTTGTGTGGAAGTTCCTGGTAGCGCCTATGGGCGGCGTATGGGGAATCTATGAACTGCTGCCGGCGTTCCTGATCAGCTTAGTCGTTCTGGTGGGAGTCAGTCTGATGACCCCGGCGGATGAAGAGGTTATGAAAGAATTTGAAGAGATGGAACGGTCCCTGTAAGATTGTAATTGTCAGTGCTTTAGTAAAGAATGGAAACTGTCATCGGGACATACTTTTTGCGTATGGCCCGTGACAGTTTTTACTATAACCAATTCCGGAGGCAGTATGCAAAAAGCAAAGATCACGGTGTCTGGCGTTTCCCGTAACAGCGAGGGGGTATCCCGGCTGGAAACGGTAAACACCGGGACCTTTACAGAAAAAAACGGATACTGTTATGCCCGGTATGAAGAGGCGGAAGCTTCCGGCATGTCCGGTACGACGACGACGGTGAAGTGGAACAGTTCACAGGTTTCCCTGATCCGTCACGGCGCCTATGAGATGCAGCAGGAGTTTGCGGAAGGCGGCACGTATGCCGGCGATTACCGGACGCCTTACCTGATGATTCCGCTGGAGACAAAAACAAAAAAAGTACGTATCAAAAAGCTGCCCTATGGCTGGAAGATTCAGCTGGAATACGATCTTGCGTATGGGGCGACAGATATGAACCGGATCATGACGACGATCCTGGTGGATTTACGGGAAAGATAGTTGTGCTATCTGAAAAAGCAAAATCGTTTTGCTGACTGCGCGGGATGGTTTGCGAGAGTGTTTCGCTGAAATATACGGAAATATGCGATAGAAACTGGAGGATAAAGAGCGTGGATATTAAAACAGTATTAACTGACGCGATTATAAAAACTGCGAAAAATGCCATTGCCGCCGGCGTGGTAAAAGACGGAACGCTGCCGGAGGTGCAGCTGACGGTTCCGCCGAAAAAGGAGTTTGGCGATTTTGCCAGCAATTTTGCCATGCAGTCAGCCAGAGCTTTGCACTGCAATCCCCGGGTACTGGCTCAGTACATTGTGGAAAATCTGGACTGCCCCTATGTGAAGAAAGCGGAAATTGCCGGACCCGGTTTTATCAATTTTTATCTGAACCCGGACTGGGTGTATGACATGCTGGCCCGGATCGTGGAAGCCGGGGAGAATTACGGTAATCTGCCTAAAGCGTCTGATGAAAAGATACAGCTGGAATATGTCAGCGCCAACCCCACCGGCCCGCTGCATGTGGGACACGGACGGGGCGCGGCGGTAGGCAGCGCTCTGGGAAATCTGCTGAAGGCGGCAGGGTATGACGTGGAGCAGGAATATTATATCAACGACGCCGGCAACCAGATGAACAATCTGGCCCGTTCCGTCAATGCCCGGTATCTGGAACTGTTGGGAAAAGAAATCGAATTCCCCGAGGACGGATACCACGGTCACGACATTATCGATACGGCGCAGCGTATCATCAACAAGTACGGCGACCGTTTCCTGCTGATGGGGGAAGAAGAACGGCTGGAAGAGTTCAAGACCATCGCCTATCAGGAAAAACTGGCAGCGCTGAAGGAAGATCTGGAACGTTTCAACGTTCGCTTTGATGTATGGTTCAGCGAAAAGACCCTGCACGAAGCCAATAAAATCAAAGAAGCCTGTGACACACTGCTGGAAAAGGGTTACATGTATGAACAGGACGGGGCCCTGTGGCTGAAGTCTACCGCATTCGGCGACGATAAGGACCGGGTGGTGATCCGGGATAACGGCGTGCCCACGTACTTTGCGGCAGATATCGCTTACCATGCCAATAAATTCGGCCGTGGTTTTGATCGGGTCATCAATCTTTGGGGCGCGGACCATCACGGGTACATTGCCCGGATGAAAGCGGCCATGCAGTGCATGGGTTATCAGCCGGAACAGCTAGAAATTCTGATTCTGCAGATGGTTCGTCTTCTGCGGGACGGGCAGGAAGTGAAGATGTCCAAACGGACCGGCCAGAGCGTGACCCTGAACGAACTGATTGATGAAGTAGGAACGGACGCGGCCCGGTTCTTCTTTGTGATGCGTTCCATCGACAGTCAGCTGGACTTTGACCTGGACCTGGCCAAGAAAAAATCCAATGATAATCCGGTGTTCTATGTGCAGTATGCCCATGCCCGGATCTGCAGCATTATGCGGCAGGTGGCGGAAGCCGGTATCAAGGTGCAGGGGAAGGGCGATTACAAACTGCTGACGGAACCAGTGGAAGTGGACTTGATCAAAAAGCTGGGCGAATATCCTGAGATGCTGGCAACGGCGGCAAAGGAACGGGCGGTGCAACAGGTGGCCCATTATGTGTACGACCTGGCGGGACTGTTCCATTCCGCATATAACCAGTGCCGAATTTTGGGCGTCAATGAGGATCTGCAGCAGGCTCGGCTGGCCATGGTCATGGCAGTGGGACATGTGGTACGGCATGCACTGTCCATTTTGGGCGTATCCGCTCCGGAAAAAATGTAACATACTGAAGGAATTTCGTACACATTTCACAGATTTTGCAAGCCTTAAAATTTTGACTTGAGTTTCCACGATTTTATTTTTATAATAAAAGGTAAGTATAATTAAAATAGATAAATATAATAAATCTTGTCGTTTCATTGCGGGTGGATGACCGGGGAACCGGTCGGTCTGGCTGTGGACAAGCGGGGCTTCATTCCGCCGGCAGAAGAACAGATTACTGAATCAGAAGGGACGGGTACAGTTCAATGGCAACAAAGTACATTTTTGTAACAGGCGGCGTGGTTTCTTCTCTGGGTAAAGGGATTACGGCAGCTTCTCTGGGGCGTTTGCTGAAGAGCCGGGGCTATAAGGTTACGGTACAGAAATTCGATCCTTATATCAATATCGATCCGGGAACCATGAGCCCGTATCAGCACGGCGAAGTGTTCGTGACGGATGACGGCGCGGAAACGGATCTGGACCTGGGCCATTATGAACGGTTTATTGATATCAACCTGTCCAAGAGTTCCAATGTGACTACCGGGAAAATCTACCAGTCCGTTATTACGAAGGAACGCCGGGGCGATTACCTGGGCGGTACGGTGCAGGTCATTCCCCATATTACCAATGAGATCAAGTCCCGGGTATTCCGTGTCGGCAACAATGACAATGCCGATTTTGTCATTACCGAGATCGGCGGTACGGTAGGCGATATTGAAAGCCTTCCCTTTTTGGAAGCTATCCGTCAGGTAAAAAAGGATGTGGGCAAAAACGATGTGCTGTATATCCATGTGACGCTGGTTCCCTATATCGGCGCGGCAGGCGAACTGAAAACAAAACCTACCCAGCACAGTGTGAAGGAGTTGCGCAGTATCGGTATTACCCCGGATATTCTGGTGTGCCGCAGCGAGCATCCCATGTCAGAGGACATGATTGCCAAGCTGGCCATGTTCTGCGACGTGGACAAGGAAGCGGTCATCCAGAACCTGACGGCCAAAAGTATCTATCAGGTGCCGCAGTTGCTGGAAGAGCAGCACATGGATGACATCGTACTGCAGAAGCTGGATATGCCGTTGAAACCGAAAGATATGTCCGGCTGGCATGATATGGTGGCCCGTATCCTGAAGCATTACGACCGGAAAGTGACCATTGCGGTGGCCGGAAAATATGTGGAACTGCAGGACGCCTATATCAGTATTACAGAGTCGCTGAAACATGCGGCGCTGCACAATGAAGCAGAGCTGGATATCCGCTGGGTGAACGCGGAGAAAATCGAAGCCCCTGGCACAGATCTGGATAAAGTCTTTGCAGGCGTGGACGGTATTCTGGTTCCCGGCGGTTTCGGAGACCGGGGCATCGAAGGCAAGATTTCTGCCGTTCGCTATGCCCGGGAACATAAGATTCCTTTCTTTGGCATCTGCCTGGGCATGCAGTGCGCCGTTATCGAATTCGCCCGGAATGTCTGCGGCATGAAGGATGCCAACAGCAGCGAGTTCAAGGCGGAGGTTCCGGCGGTCATCGACCTGATGCCGGACCAGGTGGATATTGAAGATAAGGGCGGCACCATGCGGCTGGGCCTGTATCCCTGCAAGGTTTACCCCGGTACGTTGACGGATAAGGCTTACGGACAGCCGCTGGTTTATGAACGCCACCGTCACCGTTATGAATTTAACAACGAGTACCGTGAAATTCTGACAGAACACGGTCTGGTGCTGGGTGGTATTTCTCCGGACGACCGCCTGGTAGAAATTGTGGAACTGCCGCAAAGCGAGCATCCCTGGTTCCTGGGCTGCCAGTTCCATCCGGAATTCAAGTCCCGTCCCACAAAAGCCCATCCGCTGTTCCGCGATTTTATTGCGGCAGCATTGCAATACAAAAAATGATGAAAAAAGTTGCCGGCGACGTTTGCTGGGGTCATGGTTCGATACAGCATAGCGCATTGCAATTTCACAATTACCGGGCGTGTAAAAGCGTCCGGTTTTTTAGCGGTTTTGCCTTGCTTTTTGTTCCGGCGTCGTTTACAAAAGGAAAGTGTATGAAGTGATGAAAACTGATACCTATCTGTCCCATTGTTATGCAATACCGGAAACGCCGCCAGTCCTTCCGCTGGCAGATGAAGCGTTTGTGACGGTATGGAAAGAAGCGGAAGGAATCAAAGCGTGGGAATTTCTGGACGAAACTGCAGGCCGGGATGTTGCGGCGTTTCCTCTGCAGCAGGAAGAAACACTGCGCATTTTTTTTGCGGAAACGCTGGGAGGGCATCTTCCGGTTATCGTAACGGGTAACCGCGACGATTTCCTGCGCGTGGAAGCGTTACTGAACGGGCGGGAGGATTTAGCGGATTTCCCCGTTACCGTGAATGCGTTTACCATGCAGGCCCGGGCAAAAAACATCCGGAATCACCGGGTGATCCTGCTGGGACAGGCGCCTTACAGCAATGTTCCGGCAAATTTGCTTGGCCTTGATGAAGAAGAGTGGATAGAGCGTTCCTGCCGGTTGCGGTTTGCCCATGAGTGTGCCCACTATGAAACGCTGCGGCTGTTTGGGGGTATGCAGAACCACGCCCTTGACGAAATCGTTGCAGATGCCATGGGGCAACTTGCAGCTTTTGGCAATTTCAGCGCAGCGCGGCAGCGGTTGTTCTTCGGACTGGAGCAGGGCACGGGCCGCTGTACCGGCCGGCTTTCCTTTTATTGCCGGAACGTGCTTCCCTGGGAACGGACGGAGGTGTACCGAGCTGTAGACGCGACGCTCGGTATTCTTGAAGGCAGAATAGAACGGTTCCTGACAGAGAAAAAGAGAAAGACGGAAACGAAGGAGTCGCTGTCCTCTGCAAAAACACTGCTGTCAGACAAAAAATCAAAATATGAATTGCTTTCGGACCTGGCCGGAACCAGTATCGCGGAGAGGTACAAGGCGTTGTTATAATAGTAATTGGTACAGTAGTATTTCATGATTATTTCGTGTACAATATACTCAGGATGCAGTATGATTCGGATGCATTTTTAGAAAGGGAGTATCGCGCTATGAGAGTGAGTACGTATGAGATCATTTTGCCGCTGATCGGCAAAGACGACAAGATTATTGAAGGGAAGGCGCTGTTGGTAAATGGGCTGTACGGCGCACTGGATGTGGTGGATGAGGCGACGGCATCGAAGCTGCGCGAGGAACGTTTCAGGGAGATTCCTTTTGCCCTGCGGGAACGTCTGATGCAGCGCGGCCATATCACCCGGAAAGACGAGGCGGGCGAACTGGCTGATGCACAGCTTCTCGGACGTGTATGGAGAAAACTGATCGGTCACAGCGGCAGGGGACCGGTAATCCTGCCCACTTACAATTGTAATTTCCGCTGTCCGTACTGCTTCGAACGGCATCGTCTGACACGGGGGCAGGAGTGGCTGGGCCACGAAATGAATCCCGAAATGGTGGATGCGGTCTTTGCTGCATTACAGAAGCAGCGGGAGCAGGGGCACAAAGTGAATAGCTGTTCCCTTTACGGCGGTGAACCGTTGCTCAAAGAAAATATGGCGACAGTCAGAAATATTTGTGAGCATGCCAGAGACATGGGGCTGGCGTCACCGACTGCCATCACGAATGGCTACGATCTGGATGCCTATATCGATCTGTTGGAAGAATTTGGTTTTTCCCATCTGCAGGTGACGATAGACGGTGTGGGCGAACTGAACGACCGGCGCCGACTCCATCGGGACGGCGTGCCAACCTACGATCGCATTTTGAAAAATGTGGCGCTGGCTCTTGAACACGGTGTTGACATCAGCTTGCGGGTAAACGTGAACGGAGAAAATATCGGTGGCATCAAGGCGCTGATTGACGACCTGACGGCCCGGGGGCTGCATGAGGCGCGCCGGGAAGAACGGATGCAGGCAGATAAAGAAGCCAGGGAGGCTGAGAAGGCCGGCAAACCGAGACCAAAGCGTAAAGGCTTTTTCTCCTATTATTTCAAGGCTGTGTCGGAGGATCGCAATTCCCCCACAAAAGTTACGGAACAGCAGGTGATGGATGCCATTATTGCGGCCGGTATTCCTCCTATGGACGCGATCGAAAAACAAAGTCAGTATTCCATGCCTATGCAGGGCCTGTATGCTGCTATGAAAAAGGATGACTTTCCGAGTTTTTCCCCGGCCTTCTGCGGCTCGGAGCAGGGTATGCTGGTCATTGGCCCCGACGGACTGATTTATCCCTGCTGGGATCTGGTGGCCATGGAAGAGGATGCTGTGGGCTTCACTGACGAAGCGACAGGCCGTTTCTTCTTCAACTTCGGCAAGGCGAAGTGGCGCACCCGTACTTCGGACCTGATGAAGCCCTGCCAGACCTGCCCGTATATCTTCATCTGCCGGGGCGGCTGCGCGCCGGAAGCGAAACGGGTACATGGCAGTTATTTCCGTGAAAACTGCGGCGAAGCAAAGGAGATTTTCGCATTTGTGGCGCCCCGGGTTGTGGGGGCTAGGTGGGAAGAAACCGGAGAGGATGAACTTTCCATATCGCTGGCAGGGCCGCTCGCCCGGCTGACGGAGGCGGAACGGGAAACACTGATGACCGCCACCCACGAGAAAGAAATGTTTGCAATTATCAACGAGGCAGGCTTGCTTCCTGATGTGGCTTCGGAGGAAATGCAGAAAGCGTGAGTGAAATGACTATGAAGATTCAGGAATTGCCGGCGCGTGCATATCTTGCGCATTTGCGCCGCCACCCGGTACCGGAACTCATGGATGAGGAATGCCTGGCTGCCCTTGCCAATGTGGAGGCGCAGTTCGGCGAGACCATCACCCATGGGGCAGGGCTGGAAGTGCGGCTGGGTAATCCGGCCCGGTTTGTGGATTATATTATGTGCGTGGATCAGGACTATGTCCCCGGTATTCAGTGCATCTGGTATGAAATCGACTACGCGGATTATCTCAGGGGCGGGGAGATTTCTCCTTGTCTCTTTATTAATACATCTGATTACAAGGAAGAAAAGGCGGATGAACCGGAACACACCGCTGCGGAAGACGACAATGTGCATCGGCAGGAAAAGCCTTTTGTTCCTCCCATGGGAAAGAAGTTCTGGGATTCGGTGCTGCCTCCCTTTGCCGGAGAAAAACGAGCGGCCCGGCTCCGGGGACAGCTTGACCGGGTGCTCGCTGCATTGCCCCCGAATGCGACGATTAAGCAAATTGGTACCATGTCGCCCCGTGGTGAGTTGGATATTCTCCGGCTGGTGGTGATCTTCCACCAATGGGAGAGCATCTTTGCCTGGCTGCGGGACGTGGGCTGGCCGGGCGATACCGGGGCCATGGAGCAGGCGCTGCTCCCCTGGAAAGAAGCTCAGGGGTTTGCTGTCAACATTGATCTGAGCGAAAGCGGTCTGCTGGAAAAAACAGGGTTGGAAGTATTCGGACGCTGGCGTCATCCTTTGCTTGTGGACAAGTTTATCGAGCGGCTGGAGGATGCCGGACTCTGCCTTCCCTCCAAGGGGGCGGCGCTGCGGCGGTGGATTCGGATCCTGCCTGACGGCGATCCCTTTATCCAGACGTTGGTTGCGTATTTTAAACTGAACTACGCGAAAGGTCGCGTTACGGAAGCAAAGGCTTATCTGGAACAGTCGCCTTATATTCACCATCACTATTTTCCGCATTACGAGCGGCCTGTCCGCCTGGATATGGAACTGACAGACGGAACGGCTGTTCTGCCGGAGGAAACGGCGCTGGCCCGGATCCGGGAATGCGGGGAAAACCGGGTGCGCGGGATCCGGTTCTTCAGCGGTGAAACCTACGAGCTGCTGGAACGCCTGCTGAAGGCCTGCGCTGCGGCCGGTCTCCGTGCGGAAGTGGTTCTGGGCCTGCCAAGGGGGCAGGAACAGGAGAGCGCAGCGCTGCAGATTGAGCGCAGCTGGCTGACTGCTTTGGTTGCGGCAGATGTGGATAGTTTCCTGATTGATTTGGAAAGCGATACCGATGAATATGCCCTGCATATATTGGCCGCATTGAAGGAATTGGGGGCTACTAATGTGCGGATGCGCTGGTACATGCACCATGACAACGCAGGGAAACTGGCGGATGTGGCAAAGGTTGCGGAAGAATCCGGTGCGGGGGAACTGCTCGTAACCGGCATGAAACTTAGCGCAGCCAAAAACGGCGGCACTGTTTTCCCAAGCCGCGAGCAGATTGCGGCGGCGGCAGAATTTGTAAAAGACCATAATGGATACAATGAATCGGCGGAGGGGTCCCAGAAAAGCGCAAGTCAGGAAACAGATCAGAATCAGGATGTACAAAGCGCCGCACAACCGGTCGGGATGCAAATAGCTGTGGAATCCTGTTTTTCACCGTTACGGGCATATCTGGAAGGTCCGGATCCGAAATACAATGCGAACCGGGGGATTGAGCGTGGTTGCGATGCAGGACGTTCTTTTATGGCCTTGAGAGCGGACGGGCGTTTTGTTCCCTGTCTGCATTGGAAGTCCGGTGAAACATTGCAAGGCGAATTGCAGTCAGACCGGGGAGACGGTGATACTACAGAAAATCTGGTCGAGTATTGGAAACATGCCCCGGCGTTGCAGGCGCTGCGTGAAAACGGGGAAGCCCGTCAACACTGCGCAGGTTGCTGCTACGAACGTCGCTGCCTGCCTTGCCAGGCCTGTGAAGAGGGCGTCACCGGTTGTCCTCTGTCTAATTAGTGTTTGGTCAACAACTCACTTTTTTCAAAAATTGACCAACATAAATGCCTAAATCATCAAGCTTTTGAGGACTTCAATTTTTCATTTTCGAATTCCTCAACTGCAAGCTTGAATGTTCCAAATATATTAGTTACCAACACGGACATTGCAATAGTAGAAAGAGAAGTATCTTCCCTTTTTCTTGCAATCCGTCCCATGCCATTCCGGCGTTTTGCGGTGCTAAAATACCGCTCTATTTCAATTCGGTCGGTATTGTCCTTAGCAGCTGTTCTGCGGTTTTTCCTAAGAGTTTTCTCATCTTTGAAAGGTCTGCCAAGCTTTGGCCCGCTTATCCGGATTCCGTTTTCATTGCAGAACCGGATGTTGTCTTTGGTACGATATATTTTATCCACAAGAACTCTCTTGGGATAAAATCCATTGCGGTACCGGTAGGCGTTCAGAGCGTCTATCAGCATAGGGCCTTCATTAAATGCATTGAATGAGAGATACTCAATCCGGCCAAAGCCGGTTTCATCAATACTGAGATGAAGCTTTGCGCCAAATTCTGTCGGGGCTTTTGCCTTGCCGCGGACAACCGGACGGACATAGGGCTGGCTTATGCTTACAATCCGGTTATCCACTGAATGCGTCTTGTTGTCATACATGGACTTCTGCTGTTCATACAGCAGGTGGACAAACTTCAAGTCGATACGTTTTCGCCATTCAACCAGCAGTGTCCGTGTGAACGGAGCCGTGTGCTGAAAGGAAGGCAGACCAATGAAATACTGGTAATACGGATTCTGACGCAACTGGTCAATAAGCTCCCGATCCGTAAAGCCCATCCGCATCTGTAGTATCAGGGAACCGAGAACCATCCTGCATGGTTTTGCGACATTTCCTGTGTTTGACGGGAAGATGGCAACATACAGTGCTTCCCAGGCTTTCCATGGCAACTGCTGCGCGATGCGGATCCACTCGTTGTTCATATCCAACTGCATTCCGCAAGCCATGTTGAAATTGATAAAACTCAGTTGCTCATGCTCGTAATCTGTTGATTTGTACATGGTTTTTCGCCTCAAAGTGCAAGCTGTCAAGCCCATGGATTCGTTAAAACAACGAATTCGGCTTGCACTTTATTGTACAAAATTTAGGCGAAAATGCCCATGCTATCTACGTTTGCGGAGTTGTTGATCAAACACTAATTATATAAAGCAGAAGTGTTTTTTTGTATTTTTTTACCGGGTGTGGCGGAGTTAATCTGTTGCATTCGGTAATTTTATGTTACAATAAGCTGATAGGTTGTATCCTGATAAGCAAACGGGTCTTTGTACACGTTTAAAGCATGTTGACGCACTGGGTCATAACAAGTACCGGTCAGCATGCGGGCAACTGAATCTGTGTTTTTATACAGTTTGTTTTTTATTACGCGTACGATTTTCGGGGGTATTCATGAAGAAATATTTTATGATAGGGTTGGGGATTGTGCTGGCCCTTTCGCTGACCATAATCTTATACGGCGCGTGGCTGAATGAGCGGGGAGAGTTTCAGATTGCCAAACGCATGAGTGAGCGCAGCCTGGAACTACAGGGATCCCGGGCGGCTGTGCGTTTTATCCGCCCAAAGTTTACGCTGAGCACTATTAATTTTTATTCCAAAGACATGGCGGATGCTGTGGCGCTGTCGGACGGGCGTATTGTTTCCTGTCTTACCCCTAAGAGCAGTTTTGTCCGTAAAGGCGATACATTGTTTGTGCTTGAAAACGAAGAACTGCCGCTGCAGATCCAGCAGGCGGAAGCGAATATCCTCAGCGCACAGGCAGAGAAACATGGCAAGGAAAACCAGTATAAGCGGTTTCTGTTGCTGAAAGAGAAAGATGCCATTTCTGCCCAGCAGTTTGACGATGCAGAAGCGGCATACCGTGCCGCGGTGGCGGGTTTGGAAGTGGCGGAGGCCAAGTTGGGGAGCCTGCGTATCCAGGAAGCACGGCAGCGTGTCACTGCGCCCCTGGACGGACAGGTATTGCGACTGTACCGGCAGCCGGGCGCCTATGTGCAGAGCGGAACATCTCTGGCCCTGGTGGGCGACTTCCGCACCCTTTATTTTGCTACGCCGGTAGACGACAAGATTGCCAGGCATCTGGAACCGGGGCTGGAAGCGGAGTTGGTTTTCAGCAACCGGGATTTCCAAAAGGCCTACGGCACGAATTATGAAAAAGGAAACATGGGCAGCGAACAGCGCTTTCTTGCTTCGGTTGCGGAAATTACACCACCGGTGTCAGAGCCGGCTGCTTTGCGCAATGTGATGTTGAAGGCGGATAACCGATCCGGTCTGCTGGAACCTCAGACCTACGGGAACGTGACCTTGCAGGCCCGTACAGGCCGTGATGCGCTGTCCGTGCCTCTGGAAGCTATGATAGACAACAATCATACCCGGGTGTATGTGGCGAAAGAAGATAACACCATTGAAGAAAGAACCGTGAAGACCGGCGCTAACGACGGTCAGTTTATCGAAGTCCTGGAAGGCATCAAGGAGGGCGACGTGGTAGTTACTTCCGGTATGGAGGGTCTGAAAAGCGGGATTCGGGCAACCGTGAAAGTACAGGGAGGTGGAACGAAGTGAACAGTGATAAGATTTTCAATCCCAAAGCCCTGGAGAAACTCCGTTCCCCTGACAAGTTAGACAGTATGATCCGGATTACCGGTCCTGTGGGATGGATGGGACTGGCGACGGTGGCTCTGCTTTGCTTTGCCATTGTGCTGTGGTCTGTGTATGGTTCTTTTACGGAAAAAGCAGAAGGATACGGATTGATCCTGGATTCGGCCGGTGTGGTGAATATTTCCCATACGGTCTCCGGTAAGGTAACAGATGTGTATGTAAAGACCGGCAGCCGTGTACAAAAGGGTGATCTGGTCGCCCGCATGGAACAGCCGGAGCAGTCGGCAGATACCCGCATGGCACAATACGGTACAGAACTGGGTGTCAATGACCGGGACGTACAGAGCCGCGTCTATGAGTTTGACGCAAAACGGTACCAGCAGGCTGCGCGGGAGAATATTTTTTCTGATTACGAAGGAATCGTTGGGGAAGTGATGGTCGCAGAAGGCCAGCTTATTTCTGCCGGAAGCCCGATCTGCAGTATCCGGCTTACTCAGGACAGAGATGAATTGCAGGGAGTCTTTTATATTGGCGTAGAAAAGGGCAAACGGGTGGAACCCGGCATGACCATTCAGCTGGCGCCTAATGGAGTGGACATTACCCAGACCGGCAGTCTGATCGGTGTTGTGAAAAGTGTTTCCCAGTATCCCGTTTCTGCCGAAGGGGTACGAAAAGGTCTGGGCAATTCCCAACTGGCCCAATATGTGTTGCAAAAGGATGGCGGCGCGGCGGTGGAAATACGGTTTGAACTGGTAAAGGACGCAGATTCCAAATCCGGTTACCTGTGGACTTCCGTCGTGGGACACCATAAACCGGTGACAGCAGGAAGTTACTGCACCGGTTCCGTTGTTATTGAACGGCAGCCGCCTATCGAAAAAGTATTTTATAAGATCAGCCAGTGGCTGAGAAGCCGGTGACGCTATGGATAAAAGAGAACGAATCCGGCAGTTCTTTGCCGGGAAAGAGCGCGTGAAGGTGCCAACTGTCCTGCAGATGGAAGCAACGGAATGCGGCGCCGCGTCTCTGGCTATGATATTGGCCTATTACGGACGCTGGCTGCCGTTGGAGTTCCTGCGGCAGGAGTGCGGCGTGACCCGTGACGGCAGCAATGCGGATAACCTGCTTAAGGCTGCCCGGCGTCAGGGCTGTGTGGCCAAGGCTTTTGCCGGTCGCAGCGAAGTGTTGCGAAAAAAAGAATTTCCCCTGATCCTGTTTTGGGAATTCAACCATTTCTTGGTACTGGAAGGGTTTCAGGGGGACACGGTGTTCCTGAACGACCCCGCCATGGGGCGGCGTACCGTGCCCTGGGACGAATTTATTACTTCCTATACCGGCGTATACATGAAGATAACGCCGGATGAAAACTTCAAACCCGAAGGGGAACCCTACAGCATCGTCAAAACGGTGGCGGCCAAACTCCGGGAAGACAAGTGGGCGCTCATCTTTCTAATGGTGCTGGGTCTTTGCATGATCATTCCGGGGTTAGCTGTTCCGGTCATGTCACAGATTTTTATTGATGATGTGTTTTCCCTTAAGCATGCGGACTGGATTGTAAAGTTGCTGATTGCCATGTTCGGGACTATGGTCATGCTGGGCATCATGACCGCCATGCGGGCCGCAGTGCTGACTTACTGGCAGAAAAAACTGACTATTGCAGATTCGTCCGGCTTTTTCTGGCATGTGTTGCGGATGCCGGTGACATTTTTCCAGCAACGGTACGCGGCGGACATTGCTTCCCGTATCCAGTTCAACGAATCCACGGCGGAGGTACTTTCCAATCAGGCGGCAACGGCGTTGCTGGATCTGCTGGTGGCGCTGTTTTATCTGTTGCTGTTGTTCCAGTACAGCGTGCCCCTGACCCTGATCGGTATATCTATCAGTGTCGTGGATATCTTTGTGTTCTTATATATGCGCCGCCGCCAGACAGACTTGATCATGCGCATCCAGCAGGACGCTTCCAAAGCCTACGGCGTGCTGATGAGCGGCCTGATGATGGTGGAAAGCATCAAGGCAAACGGCAGCGAAGGCGACCTGTTTGCCAAGTGGGCCGGCTACGCGGCCAAAGCTTCGGTAGCAACCCAGGAAATGAAACTGTGGACTATGAAGGTTAAACTGCTGCCGCTGCTTCTGGGCGGATTGAATTCAGCCCTGATCATGACAGTGGGCGGCTTTTCCATCATGGAAGGCATTATGACCGCCGGTATCTATACGGCCTTCAATAATCTGATCGCCAAATTTCATGAGCCGGTACAGAAACTGCTGTCTCTGGGCAACGTGCTGCAGAATACGGAAATGCAGATGCGGCGTCTGGACGATGTGCGGCGGTATAAAACAGACAGTCTGAATTATCCGGATGAAAATCAGACCGTATCTTTTACAGGGAACCGGTTGTCCGGCGAACTGACACTAAAAGATGTGAGCTTTGGCTACAGTCCTCTGGATCCTCCTCTCATCGAACATTTCGACCTGCATCTGGAACCGGGCCGCTGGGCTGCCGTGGTGGGATCCTCCGGCAGCGGCAAAAGCACGCTGGCGAAACTGGTGGCAGGGTTATATGAGGAATGGTCCGGGGAAATTCTGTTTGACGGTGTGAAACGGCGGGAGATTCCACGTCCTGTCATCGTGAATTCCCTGGCCACAGTGGATCAGGATGTGTTCCAGATCAGTGGGACAGTACGGCAAAATATCTCCATGTTTGATAAATCCGTTCCGTCAACAGATATTGTACAGGCTGCCCAGGATGCCTGCATCCATGACGATATTATTCAGCTTCAGGGAGGCTATGATGCGGAAGTGTCGGAAGGGGGCCTGAATTTCAGCGGCGGACAGCGGCAACGTTTGGAAATTGCCCGGGCGCTGGCTTTCAACCCTTCACTGCTGATCCTTGACGAAGCCACCAGCGCCATCGATCCTATGACCGAACAGAAGTGTCTGGAAAACATCCGGCGGCGGGGCTGTACCTGCCTGATCGTAGCTCACCGGCTGTCTACCATCCGGGAAGCGGATGAGATCATCGTGCTGGAACGGGGAAAAGTGGCAGAGCGTGGCACCCACCGGGAACTGATATCCCACGACGGACCGTACCGCCGGCTGATTGAAGAGCGGGACCAGCAGGAAGCAGATGCTGCGGATCTCGATTAGGGTTTGCAGGTGCGTTTTTATGAATTTTCGGTTCGTTTTGTGTAAGTGTCCCTGAAACTGGCATGATACGTTGAACGCCGATGAAATAGGGTTTTGAAACAGATTTTTTGAGAAGGAGGAACGCTGATGAAGCTGATAGCAGGCGAGCGTTTCCGACTGCATAATGACAATACATATATAAAACTGGTCTCCGGCAAACTGGAGGCTTATGCTGTTACACGGAAAAAGCAGTCGTTCCGGCAGATTTTCCTGACAGAAATTACTCCCGGACAGGCTGCGTTCCCCTCTATGGATGAATTCGAGCAGATCGATGTGCTGATCTACGCAGTAGAAGACAGTGAACTGACAGAGACTGCTTTGGCCGAAGCAACAGCGGAAGAATTGCTGCCTCTGATGCGGCAGTGGTTTGCTGCCCTGATATCGCTGCCCTGGCTGCGGCTGTTGGCCGATAAGGGCGATGAAGTGCTGCGGAAATGGGCGGACGGCTCCGTGCTGGCCGGACACGAGCAGGACCCGGAAGCGCTGCTGGAGGATTTTGCGGATAACGAAGGCATTTTTGCCATGTTGCTGGGCGTGCGATTCAGCGCCCAGGATAAACGGCTTTCCATGCAGATGGAGAGCCGGGCGAAACAGAAGACCCGTCTTGTAAACGAAACAATTTCCGGATTACTGGGAGAAACGGTGGCTCCGGAAGAGGAAACAGGCAGCGGCAACACGGCGCTGGAGGATGCCGTATTTATCGTACGCTGTGCGGCCCAGGCATTAAAAATGCCTTTCGGCAGCATCCAGATGGCGCCGGAAATGGTACGAAAACTGGATCAGCTTGGCCTGCTGCACCGTCTGGTGGAAAAAGGCGGAATGCAAATGCGTCTTGTTCGCCTGCAACCGGACTGGTATACTGGGGACAGCGGCGTCCTACTTGGTTTCTTTGGCGAAAAGAAAGAGCTGGTTGCTTTTGTGCCGGAAACGCCGGTACGTTACCGGATGATGAGCCGGGAACGTCCGGAGGGAATTCCCGTAACGGATGAAATTGCGAAAGAAATCAATACGGATGCATTTCTCTGTTATCCGGGTCTGCCGGCCCGTAAGATCTCTACGTCTGAGTTTCTGCGTTTTATGGTACGCCAGTGCTGGAAACAGGATTGGCGTACAATTCTGGCCGTAAGCCTGGTTGCGGGGTTAATTCCGTTGTTGACTCCGATCGTGACGGAAACCATATTCAAAGATATTATTCCCATACTGGATCGGAAAGGCCTGGCCACGGTGACCCAGGTGGTTATGGTATCAGGTTTTACCACAGCCACTCTCAACACCGTGCGATCTGTTGCACTGCTACGCCTTTCCACCTCTGCTGACATGAATGTGAAACCGGCCCTCATAAGCCGTGTTTTAAGCCTGCCTGTGAACTTTTTCCGAACCCTGCAGACCGGTGAGCTGGCCAGCCGGATCTTAGGGCTGGAGCAGGTGATTCAGCTGATTTCCGAAGAAATCGTCGGCGTGATCTTCAGTTTTCTGTTTTCTTTCTGGAGTCTGGCCCTGATGTGTTACTACAGTGTAAAGCTGACAGCGATTTCTGTGGTCATCTGGGCTATCTACCTCTTCGCTGTCTGGCTGATCATGAGCCGTCTTGTGCGGGCTCAGCGGAAGATGACAACGGCAAAGAACCGAACCCAGGGTATTTTGCAGGAAATATTTACAGGCCTTGTGAAGTTCCGGGTAAGGGGTGCGGAGGAACAGGCCTATCACCTTTGGGGCGAACGGTTCTCTGAGGAGTGGAAGTGGAACTATAAATCACGCTGGCTGAAGAATTATAATTCGATTATTACGGCCGTGCAGCCGGTATTGCTTTCCCTTGTACTGTATTATTTTGCGTTCAAGGAAATGGGAGAAACCATGTCGCAAGGAACGGGGAATGTAGTTACCGATGCACTGGGAGCCGGTGAAGCGATGACGGCGGCAACCTTTATCGCTTTCCAGGCTGCTTACAGCGCGTTTAATGCATCGCTTAACGCGGTGATTCCGGCGGCAGAGTCTGTTTCTGTAGTGAAACCGATACTGGAAAACATTCAGCCGATCCTGGATGTGGCGCCCGAAAGTTCTGATGAACGTCCGGACGCTGATGTAATTTCCGGGGCCATCGAAGTTCGGGATCTTCGTTTTGCGTACGGTCCGGGTATGCCAGAAGTATTGAAAGGGATCAGCTTCCGGATCGGGGCGGGAGAACACGTGGCCATTGTGGGTAAATCCGGCTGCGGAAAGTCCACCCTGATACGTCTGCTGCTGGGGTTTGAAAAACCGCTGGGCGGTGCGGTGTATTATGACGGGCAGAACCTGGCGGAAATGAATGCAGCTTCTGTGCGGTCCCAGCTGGGCGTAGTGTTGCAGAACGGACAGTTGATGACCGGTGATATTTACCGCAACATTATCGGTATCAATGATCTGACACTGGATGATGCCTGGGCCGCAGCGGAAGCGGCAGGCATTGCTGACGACATCCGGGAGATGCCCATGCAGATGCAGACTATCGTCAGTGAAGGAAGTACTAATATTTCCGGCGGCCAGCGGCAACGCATCCTGATCGCCCGGGCCTTAGCCATGAAACCATCCGTCATTATCTGCGACGAAGCGACCAGTGCGCTGGATAACCGGACTCAGGCCATTGTTTCCAGGAGTCTGGATAAGCTTAAGGCTACCCGTATCGTAGTGGCCCACCGGCTTTCCACGATTCGCAATGCAGACCGCATCATCGTGCTGGATCAGGGGCGCGTGGCGGAAAGCGGTACCTTTGACGAACTGTTGAAGCAAAATGGTATCTTTGCTTCCATGGTAAAACGGCAGGTTTCGTAGATGCAGTACAGATCGATGGTCGGGTTTTGAGTGATACGAATGAAAAGGTTGTTTTCGGAAATCCCATATATTGAAACGGAGAGACTCGTTCTCCGAAAGATTGAAGAAACAGACGAGGGTAGCTTGTCGGAACTGGTACATAGTCAAAACGTGTACCGGTATCTCCCGACGTTTCTGTTTGAACATAAATATGAGAATATACATGATGTCATCCGTCATCTGTATGATGAATGTTTCTGGGATAAAAGAAGACTGGGGTTATACGCAGCCTACTTCCGCTAATAAATGGATCTGGCGGTTGAAAAAAGATTTGTATTTACAGATTTTGGGAGAAGTATGTTGAAACAGCAAGTGATACGGATAAGGGAAGAGGCGGGCCGGTGCCTGCTATGCCATGAACCGAAATGCAGTGAGGCCTGTCCTCACGGGGTTGATGCAGGTCGAATTGTGCGGGCACTGAATTTTGAGAACCGGGTGGGAGCCAGGAGACGACTGCCTGCCGTTCATTTTTGCGAAAATTGCAATGCCCCTTGTATGCAGGCCTGCCGTCGCGGTAAACTGGATGTTCCGGTACGGCTCAGGGATTTGTTCTGTAATCTGTATGACTTGCATGTTGAAGTACCTGAAAACGAGGTGGACCTGTCCATTGATTTTTGCGGCGTGCATTGCGAGAACCCGTTTTTTCTGTCTTCTTCTGTAGTGGGCAGCAATTATGACATGGTGGCAAAGGCGTTTTCCATGGGATGGGGCGGCGTTGCCTTTAAAACGATTTCGCTTTTGGAAATTCGGGAAGCGTCCCCGCGTTTTTCTGCCCTTTCCAAAGAAGGGCGCTCCTTTATAGGATTTAAGAATATCGAGCAGCTTTCCGACCACACCTATGAGGAAAACCTTGATTATTTGCGCCGGCTGAAGCGGGATTTTCCCGGCAAGGTCATCATCGCGTCCATCATGGGGCGTAACGAAACAGAGTGGGCCCGGCTGGCTGCCGATATGGAAGCGGTGGGCGCGGATATGATTGAGTGTAACTTCTCCTGCCCCCAGATGGCAGAGGAAGGCCTGGGCGCAGAAATCGGTGAGAATCCGGAGCTGGTGGCCCGTTATACTGCAGCAGTACGAAAAGGTACCAGGTTGCCTGTTCTGGCAAAGATGACGCCCAACATCAACCGCATGGAAATTCCGGCAAAGGCTGCCGTGGCGGCTGGAGCGGACGGTATTGCGGCTATCAATACAATTCGCAGTATCATGAATATTGATTTGGATAGTTTTTTGTCAGAGCCCAGAGTAAACGGCCAGAGTATTGAAGGCGGCTATTCGGGGAAGGCGGTGAAACCCATTGCCCTCCGTTTTATCAATGAGATGAGAAAAGATTCCGCACTGGCAGAAGTCCCCGTCAGCGGTATGGGAGGCATTGAAAACTGGCGGGATGCCTTGGAGTTTTTACTTATGGGTTGCGGAAATCTTCAGATTACCACGGCTGTAATGCAGTACGGATACCGTATTATTGATGACTTGAAGGAAGGTCTCAGCGATTATCTGGCGCTTTGCGGTTTTACACGTGTGCAGGATGTTGTGGGTCGGGCGCTGACCCATATTGTATCGGCAGAGGATTTAGACCGAAACAGTATCCAGTTTCCTCGGTTTGTGCGTAACGATTGCGTTCGCTGCGGGCGGTGTTATCTTTCCTGTTACGACGGAGGTCATCAGGCGATCCGGCTGGATGCAGAAGAAAAGCCTGTGCTGGATATTAATAAATGCGTAGGCTGTCACTTATGCATATTGGTGTGTCCCGTGCAGGCCATAGAGCCCGGAAAACGGGTACAGCGCGGTGTTCTCCCTGGTAACGCAGAGTTGACCAAATGATTTTGAAAACAGATTCGTATTATTGGGCTAAAACGCTTGTATCTTCATGAGTACAGGCGTTTTTTGTTTTTCCTTTCCTCTTTCGCAGTAGTGTTTTGCGTGTTCTTTACCCTGACAAAAATACAGACAGACTCTTGCGATGTGAAAACGGCAAGGCATTTTTAATGTGCCTCATTGTATTTAGTAACTGTTTGTGATAACATAATATAGAGGTCACGGCCTTGCCATGACCTCTTTTGTAGTTAATACAGGAAACCGATTTTCATGAAAAAACGTTTACTGGAACGCCTGGCTGCGGTAAAGGAACTGAAGACCGCGGCGTCATTGCATAAGAAGAAAAAAGGCTGTGTTCTTTCAGGGCTGGACGGAACCGTCAAAGCCTTGTATTTGTGCGCCCTGATGCAGGCTTTGAAGGCGAAGACACTGGTTCTTCTGGTGTCCGGGCGCGATGCGGTACGGGAATATCGGCAGACGCTGGCTTATCTGTATCCGGAGCTGCCGGTGCTGGAGTTTTATCCCACGAACCTGCCCCGGGTACAGGCGGACAGCCGGAACCTGGAAATCCAGGCGGGGAGAGCGGCGGCCCTGCGTCTGATTGCCGGCGAAGAGCCGGGCGTTGTATTTGTTACGGCAGAAGCGTTGCTGCAGAAACTGCCCCGGCCGTCCGGGGTAACTGAAAACAGCCTGGAAATTTCCGCGGGCGCTACACTGGAACAGGGGCGGTTTATTGAAATGTTGGCCGCTATGGGCTATGAACGGACCGATGAAGTGGATACGATCGGGCAGTTTTCGGTGCGGGGCGGCATCATCGATGTGTTCCCCCTGAACAGCCAGAATCCGGCCCGTATTGAGTGGTTTGACGCGGATATTGACGGTATCCGGTTTTACGATATCGCTACCAAGCGTTCTCTGACGAATGCGGAAACACTGCGGATCGTTCCCCTGCAGATGCAGGCAGCTCAAGAGGTGTTTGATGCATACCTGCGGGACTACGGTGCTGCGGATACATTGTTTGTGATGGATGAACCGGCGCAGTTGAAGGAGACGCTGGAGCATCTGTATAAAGAAGGGCAATCATATAAGGAAGAACTCTGGTCGCCGGATGAGATTTGGACTATGGAAGAAAAACTTCCGGCCGTGACGGTTTCCGCATTGGATACAAACTACTTTAATGAATTCGAACATATGCAGGTGCCGGTACGTCGGGTAACATCCTATAACCGCAGTATTGGGAGGTTGATTGAGGATTTGCAGAGCCTGCTGGCGGAAGGCATCCAGCCCTATATTATGATGAGTACCGTGCTGAAGGCACGGGGGATTACGGAGAGCCTTCGGCAGCGGGGAATCCCGTCTGTCTGTCTGGCGGATGGGGCGGAAGACGCTGAAAAAGTAAATGTGGGTTTTGGAGAACTGTTCAACGGCTTTCGGTTCTGGAATGAAAACTGGCTGCTGCTGACGGAAAACGATATTTACGGATTGCAGCGGCGCCGCCGTTTCAAATCAAAACACAAGGGTGCCCGACTGCAGTACTTTACCGATATTAAAGGCGGCGATTACGTGGTGCATGATGTGCACGGCATCGGTCGCTATATCGGTGTGGAAACCATGCTGGTGGACGGCATGCATCGGGATTACCTGCTGCTGCAGTATGCAGGCAGCGACCGGCTGTATGTTCCGGTAGACCAGGTCGGACTTCTGCACAAGTATGTGGGCAGCGAAGGCATCACGCCCAAGCTTTCCAAAATGGGCGGCGCCGACTGGAAGCGCATGAAGACCAAAGCTTCCACGGCTATAACCCAGCTGGCGGAGGAACTGATCCGTCTTTATGCCCTGCGGAAAATAACAAACGGCTATGCGTATGGGGCGGACACGGATCTGCAACGTGAGTTTGAGGAACGCTTCCCCTTTGAGGAAACGCCGGACCAGATGAAGGCCATTGCCGAAATTAAGGCGGATATGGAAAAACCCATACCGATGGACCGGCTGCTGTGCGGCGATGTGGGCTACGGCAAGACGGAAGTGGCCCTGAGGGCAGCATTTAAAGCGGTAATGGACGGAAAACAGGCGGCCCTGCTTGTTCCCACCACGGTACTGGCGCAGCAGCATCTGCTCACCTGCCGGGAACGACTGGAACCCTTCGGGGTTCGAATCGCTATGGTCAGCCGTTTTGTTTCAAATAAAGAGATTAAGCTGACACTGAAAAAACTGGAGAAGGGTGATATCGACATCGTAATCGGTACCCACCGGCTGTTGCAGGCCGATGTGATGTTTCATGACCTGGGGCTTCTGATCATTGACGAAGAACAGCGCTTCGGTGTGGCCCAGAAGGAAAAAATCAAACAGTGGAAACAGGGAATTGATGTGCTGGCATTATCTGCTACGCCTATTCCCCGTACGCTGCATATGGCTTTGGTCAGCAGCCGGGATATGAGTCTCATCGAGTCGCCGCCGGAGGATCGTCTGCCGGTGGAAACCTATGTGGCGGAATATGACGAGGGCATGATTAAGGAGGCCCTGGAGCGGGAGCTGCGCCGGGGCGGCCGGATTTATTACATTCATAACCGTGTCAGCGGTCTTCCGCTGATTGCGGAACGGCTGCAACGGCTGGTGCCGGGCATCAATGTGCGCATCGGTCATGGGCAGATGAGTGAAGACAGGCTGGAAGACGCCATGATGTCTTTCTATGAAGGAAGTTGCGATGTACTGCTGTGTACTACGATTGTGGAAAACGGACTGGACGTGCCCCTGGCCAATACGATTATCGTGGACGGGGCAGAGAATTTCGGTCTGTCTCAGTTGTACCAGATGCGGGGGCGGGTAGGGCGTTCTTCCCGTCTTGCCTATGCTTACTTTATGTACAGGAAGAACAAATCCCTCAGCGAGGTAGCGGCCAAGCGGCTGCAGGCCATCCGTGATTTTACGGAACTGGGGGCGGGTTTTAAAATTGCCATGCGGGACCTGGAGATCCGGGGCGCCGGTAATCTGCTGGGGCCTCAGCAGCATGGTTATATTGCCGGAATCGGATTTGCCGCCTACTGCGATCTGCTGGAGCAGACTATCAAACGGCTCCAGAACGGGTCCCTGAATATGGAACGGGAACCGGATCCAATTCTGGAAATTCCGTTGAATGCCTATATTCCGGATTCCTATATTGCCAATCCAAGGTACAAACTGGAATTGTACCGCCGTTTTGTCGATCTGGCCTGGGGGGAAGAAGAGGACCTGATGGATGAGATCATCGACCGTTTCGGAACCCCGCCGGAAGAGGTGGAACTGTTATGGCGTTTGGCCAAAGTCCGCGCGGTGTGCCGTAAGCTGAGAATCCGCCGGATCAATGTGCGGGCCGGAATGATCCGCATCACCTTTGCCGAGCATTCGGAGGTAAATGGAGATGCGCTGGTGAAGATGGCGGAAAAGAACAGCCGGTATATGAAGCTGGAACCCGGCAGGGAAATGGCGCTTTTGTTCCGGACTTCTTCGTTGGAAATCGAACCGCTGGACTGGCTTGAAAAGAATCTGGTAAAACTGATAAAATAAAGGAGACGAATTAATCAGCGTTTCCTAAAGCTGCGATAGGAGTCGTAAAAATGGGTAAGGATAAATTTCTGAAAGGAGCCCTGATTTTAACCGTAGCCGGGTTGATGGTTAAAGTCATCGGTTCAGTGAACCGTATCCTGCTGTCCCGCTTATTGGGGGGCGAAGGGATCGGTTTATATCAGATGGCTTATCCCATTTACCTGCTGATGCTTTCGGTCTGCTCGGCCGGCGTGCCGGTGGCGGTCTCCATCATTGTGGCGGAAAAAGTGGCCAAAAACGATTACGTCCAGGCCCATCGGATCTTTAAAGTTACGCTGGGTCTGATGGCTGTGTTCGGTCTGTTTTTTGCCCTGACGTTGTACGGACTGGCCGGTTTTCTCGTCAGTACTGGCTGGATTCGTGATGGCAGGGCCTATTATGCACTGGTGGTATTGACACCGGCGGTCTTCTTTTCCAGCATTCTGGCCAGTTTTCGGGGTTATTTCCAGGGTTATCAGATGATGACCCCGCCGGCGGTATCTCAGATTTTGGAGCAGCTGGTACGGGTGCTGGTCATGATCAGCCTGGCTTATTTACTGCTTCCCCGGGGACTGGAGTACGCTGCGGCCGGCGCAGCTTTCGGTGCGGTGCCCGGCGGGCTGACAGGACTTCTTGTGCTCACCTGGTTTTACCGAAAAGCACGTAAGGAGTGGAAACGAAAAATCGAAGAGCAGACGGAAACGGTTGCGGAAAGCGTAGGACCTATCGCCCGCCGGCTGGTATTGCTGGCCATTCCCGTTTCCTGTGCCAACCTGCTGATACCGGTGACCAGTAGCATAGATATGCTGCTGGTCCCGAACGGATTGGGGCGTGCCGGCTTTGGAGTGGAAGCGGCCACTACACTGTTTGGTTATCTTACCGGCATGGCTCAGCCTCTTCTGATGATGGCCACGATTCCCACCCTGTCACTGGCGGCCAGTCTGGTACCGGCGGTTTCGGAAGCCAGTACGCTGCGGTTGTCAGATGAGATTTTACGTAAAACGGAATCTGCTTTTAAAATATGTATGCTGGTGGTGGCTCCGGCTTCCGTAGGAATGTGGGCGCTGTCTGGTCCCATATCCGGCACGTTATACGGTACGATGAAGGCGGCACCCGTGATTGCCCATCTGGCTCCTTCCATTGCCTGCCTGGGAATTTTCCAGGTTACTACGGGGGCGCTGCAGGGCATCGGGAAAACAGCGATTCCCATGTGGAATATGTTGTTTGGCGCCGTGGTGAAAGCAGTTGCAGCCTGGCAACTGACATCGGTAGCGGCCTTTCATATTTTGGGTGCAGCCTGGGCCTCGAATCTGAATTTTGCGCTGGTGGCAGCAATCAATATCTTTTTCCTGTATCGGAACGGGATCCCGTTTCCGGTCAGGGACAGCCTGAAGATTCTGCTGGCTTCTCTGTGTATGGGACTGGCAGGGAAAATGGCTGCTCTGTTCTTTATGGATAAGGGAAGTATTGTTGTTACTTTGCTCGCCGGCATGGTTGTATCAGTTTTAATTTATGGAACGGCGGTCATGCTTTTGGAGTGCCTGACCCGGGAAGAGGCGGCGCAGCTGCCGGTAATTGGGAAAATAATGCGGAAGTTTTGGAAAGGATAAGCAACAGTACGGAGGGTGTGTACATGGGAACGGAACATAAAGACGGCTTTGAAAACAGTAGAATGAAAGGCTCGCTGACGATCGTGGGCCTGGGACCGGGAGCGGCCGGTCATCTGTCTCTGGAAACGTTGAAACTTTTGGAGGAACGGTTTGTGATCCTCCGTACGGAGATACATCCGACCGTTGCGGAACTGAAACGCCGTGGCATTTCATATATTTCCTGCGACACCTGGTATGAAAAGGAAGCAACGTTTGAAGACGTATATGATAACATTTCTTCCTTTGTTATCGAACAGGCCGAAGACAAAGATGTGGTCTATGCAGTTCCCGGCAGCCCGCTGGTTGCGGAGCGGACAGTTGTGCTGCTGCGGGGAAAAGCTGAGAAATGCGGTATACCTCTAACTGTTAAGCCTGCCATGAGTTTTCTGGATCTGGCGTATGTAAAACTGGGCATTGATCCTATCGACGGCCTGCGGATCGTCGATGCGCAGGATTTTTCTGCATTGGCGGATGCAGGCAGGTACCCCCTGATGGTGACGCAGGTTTATAATAAGATGGTAGCTTCTGACATGAAGCTATTCCTGATGGACGTTTTGCCGGACGAAACGGAACTGTATTTTCTCCGCAATCTGGGACTGGACGATGAGATCTGCCGGAAGATACCGCTCTTTGAGATTGACAGGCAGCCTGAAATCGACCACCTGACCAGCGTGTTTATTCCCCGTCAGCCGGAGGAGACGCTGCAGTCGATGCTGCAAAATGCGAAAGATGAAAATGAAACCGCCGGATATTGGGAACGTTTCCCGCTGTTAAAGCGCAAAACGGCGTTTGATGTGCGCCCTCTGGCAGATGTGATGCAGGTGCTTCGCGAACCGGGAGGTTGTCCCTGGGACAGGGAACAGGATTTTGACACGATTCGTGCCAACCTGATTGAAGAATGCTACGAGTTTTTGGAAGCAGTGGATGACAAGGATACCCATGGCATGGCAGAAGAACTGGGAGATATCCTGATGCAGGTTGTGTTCCATGCCCGTATGGCGGAAGAAAAGGGAATGTTTACGTTGCAGGATGTCATTGACGGCGTGACAGATAAACTGATTGAGCGTCATCCTCATGTATTCGGGACGGTTAAAGTAGCCAACAGCGATGAAGTCCTGACCAACTGGGAAGCCATCAAACTGCAGGAAAAACCGGAACGGGAGCGGGTGCTGGACGGTATCTATAAAGGGTTGCCTTCCCTGCTGCGGGCCCATAAAATTCAGAAACGGGTTGCCAAGGTGGGGTTTGACTGGACGGAAACGGAAGATGTAAAGAAAAAAGTATTGGAAGAGTGGGAAGAGTTTAATGAGGCTGCCACCCAGCAGAATCAGGATGACATGGAAAAGGAATTGGGGGACCTGTACTTTTCCCTTGTAAACTTTGCCCGCCACCTGGGTCTGGAAAGCGAAACCGCGTTAAATCGTTGTAACAACCGTTTCGTAACACGCTTTGAACATGTGGAGGATCGGGTGACGGAATCGGAGAAGGGATGGAGTGAATATTCCCTGGAAGAATTAGACCGGTTCTGGGATGAGGCCAAGGAAGCTGAAGAGTAATTGCTTTCTGTAATACAGCAACTTTTTAAGAGGGGAGTATACGGTATGACCACTCGCGACAGAGAAAAAAAGAGCCGTGTGGCAAGAGACTTCCGGCGGGTTCTAATTGTGTTGGTGATTATATTTGTGGCGATTTTGGGACGGCAGGAATATAAAATTCACCAGATTCAGAAAGAAACGGACGCGACCCGGAAGCGCGTCGAAGAACTGCAGAAAGTGCAGGCTGATCTGGAGGCGGAACGCAAGCGGCTATCCGACCCAAAATATATTGAAAAGCTGGCCCGTGAAGATCATAACTATGTAAAGAAGGATGAGGTCCCGATTTTTATCGTCAAGGATAAAGAAGGGCAGAACGAAAAAGCGGATACGGACGCCCAAAAAGACAAGAACACAAAGACGGGAATGAATGAAAAAAAGGCTGAAAATTAGCATTCATATTGACACTGGTTATTTTCTGGTGGTAAAATTATACAGTCGTATTTTTAGAGCAGGAGGTTTTTTTGTTTTATGGCAATTGAAATTGGAGCTGTCGTAGAAGGTGAAGTAACCGGTATTACGAATTTTGGTGCGTTTCTTCAGCTTCCCGGGGGGAAAGTCGGACTGATTCATATTTCCGAGGTATCCAATGTTTATGTTAAAGATATACACGATTTTTTAAAAGAGCATCAGAAGGTCAGAGCCAAGGTGCTCTCAATTGATGACCGCGGTAAAATTGCTCTTTCCCTGAAACAGGTCGAAGAAAAACCGGAAACTCCTGCCAGGCCAGCCAGACCGAAAGAAACGCCTGTTGTGGAGAAACGGAGCCCCCGTCAGGTGGGTCCGTTATCTTTTGAAGATAAGTTGTCCAAATTTCTGAAGGACAGTGATGACCGGTTGCTGGATTTACGCAGAAATACGGAATCCAAGCGCGGTGGCCGTGGTGCGAGCCGTGATCGGTAAAAACAGGCACTCAGGAAGGGTGCCTTTTTTGTTTTTTTTAGCCGGCATCGCCGGTGTGCAGTCAGACCATATGACAGGCAGCGGAATACAGGATAGTCATGAAAAAAACAGTGTTGGATAAAGTTCCCCACATTTTGCGGGAAAAACTGGACCGTACAAAAAACTATGTGGCGGCAGTCAGCGGAGGTGCCGATTCTTTGGCCATGGCAGACGCACTGCAGCGTTGCGGATTCCGTTTTACCGTATGTCATGTAGAACATGGGATCCGGGGCAGGGAGAGTCTGGAAGATGCCCGTTATGTAGAGGCGTTTTGCCGGAAAATGGGGATTGCGTTCTGTTGCAAGGCGGTTGACGCGCAGAAATTGCGGGAAAACGAAAAGATGTCCCTGGAGGATGCTGCCCGGCGTCTTCGGTATCAGGCGCTTTTCCAATGTGCGGAAGAAACAGGGGCGGACTTTATCCTTACGGCACATCAGAAAGACGACCAGGCAGAGACGTTTTTGCTTCGTCTGCTGCGAGGTTCGGGCACGCGCGGTCTGGGGGCAATCCGGTTTCAGCATGATGCGGTATTGCGTCCTCTTCTTTCTCTGACAGCTGCAGAATTGCGGCAGTATTGTACAGACAGGGGGATTGTCTGGCGGGAGGATTCGTCAAACGAAGACCTGCATTATATGCGTAACCGTATCCGAAGAGTCCTTCTTCCCATGCTGGAGAATAATTTTTCTCCTTCTGTTACGGATGTTTTATGCAGGACGGCTGAACATCTCCAGGTAGACGGGGACTATTTGGAGGAGCTGGCTGAAGGGGAGTTTAAAAGAAGATGGATGCGCCCGGCTGTCACACAGAATGGTGCGCTTCTGGCTGATAACTGGGAAATCATTCCGAAAGCCCTGCGCTTCCGGGTGCTGCGCCGGTTCTGGAACGCTTCGGGGGCCCCTGAGGAATTATCCGGAGCCAATCTCGAGGATTTGGAGCAGCTGATAGTGAATCGTTCCGGCGGTAAAAAAATTTTGCTGCCGGGCAGTTGGCAAGCATTGTATTCTTATGATAAACTAATATTATTCTCTGAAGATAATGCAAGGACTTTGCAGCAGGATGACGGCTGGAGCTGTGCAGTGGATTTGGCGGGGCTTTCCGTCGGGCTGTCTGACGGCGGGAGCATAGAAATTGAAGAAATTCCGTTTCCGGATCACAGAGTGGCACAGCTTTCTGTTATTAAAGAGAGGCCGGCATATCAGTACCGGACACAGATGGCGTACCCATTAGCCCGGCTGAAGTGTCTGGGAAATACGCTGGTGTTCCGCTACAGGAAGCCGGGAGACAGGATTCTTCCTTTAAAAGGAACCGGACATAAAACCCTGAAAAAGTATCTGATAGAGTGCAGGGTGCCTGTGGAGGACAGAAACCGGCTGGTGGTGGCGGCGGCAGGGAATGAAATCGTATGGATTCCCGGTCTGGCCAATGCCCGGTGGGAAGAACAGAACGGCAGTTCAGAAGTACCGGCCCGGGAACAGGGCTGGCTGTTTATAAATATTAAATAAGGATGGTGTCTGTTATGCATGAAGACATAAAAGCGGTTTTGATTACCGAAGAACAGATAAAACAGAGAGTACAGGAGATGGGGGAACAGCTTTCCAAAGAGTATGAAGGAAAACGGGTCATCATCATCTGTCTGCTGAAAGGGGCGGCTTACTTTGCCTGCGACCTGAGCCGGGCTATGTCCATACCGGTTCGGATGGAGTTTATGGTAGCGTCTTCCTACGGAAACAGCACGTCAACCTCTGGCAGTGTGGCAGTCCGGCTGGACGTGGCCGACGATATTGCAGGCATGCATGTCCTTCTGGTGGATGATATCATTGATACCGGTCTTACCTTTGCCAAAGTTAAGGCGCTGCTGGAAACCAAAAAACCGGCATCGGTAAAAACCATCGCCATGTGCGACAAGGAAGAACGCAGGAAAAACGGTATGCATGCGGATTATGTAGGGTTTACTATTCCGGATGAGTTCGTAGTGGGGTATGGCCTGGACTATGCAGGCGATTACCGCAATCTTCCTTTTATCGGTGTGTTGAAACCCGTGGTCTATGCCCGGACTTGATCCGGTGTACAGTTTTATTGATTTGTATTATTTGTTGATTAAAATGGAAAGGAGGAAACGTTTTTGTTTAAGTTCTTTAAAAACGTTGCCTTTTATTTATTAATTGTTGTTGCAGCCATCTGGGTAATGGATCATTATTCGGTCGGCAATGCGAGTAAGACAGACATATCATATACGGCTTTTATGAAGCATGTACAGCAGGACGAGGTCCGGTCTGTTACGATCAGCGAGAACTCGATTACTGGAATGTTAAAAGACGGCAAAACCTTTACTACGGTTGCGCCCAATGATTCCACCCTGATTAGTACGCTTCGTTCCAGAGATGTGGAAATCAAAGCGGAACTGCCTCCCCAGACACCTTGGTGGGCAACCCTGCTGAGTACTCTTTTACCTATGATTTTGGTTGTGGGCCTGTGGTTTATGCTGATGAACCAGAGCAGCGGCGGCAGCCGGATGATGAATTTCGGCAAGAGCAATGCCCGACGCTATGATGAGAGTAAGAATAAGATTACCTTCAAGGATGTAGCCGGTGCAGATGAAGCAAAACAGGAACTGCAGGAGGTTGTGGAATTTTTAAAGCATCCTCAGCGGTTTAATGCCCTGGGAGCCAAGATTCCCAAAGGCGTGTTGTTGTACGGTCCTCCCGGTACCGGTAAGACGCTGTTAGCTCGGGCGGTGGCCGGTGAAGCTGGCGTTCCGTTCTTCAGTATTTCCGGGTCGGATTTTGTGGAAATGTTTGTAGGCGTCGGTGCTTCCCGTGTCCGTGATTTGTTCGATCAGGCCAAAAAGAACGCACCCTGTATCGTATTTATCGATGAGATAGATGCCGTAGGACGTCAGCGCGGCGCCGGTGTGGGCGGCGGTCACGATGAAAGAGAACAGACACTGAATCAGCTGCTGGTAGAGATGGATGGCTTCGGCATCAATGAAGGCATCATCATGCTTGCGGGAACGAACCGCCCGGATATACTGGACCATGCTTTATTGCGCCCCGGCCGGTTTGACCGGCAGATTGTCGTTGACCGTCCGGATATGCGGGGGAGGGAAGCGATTCTGCATGTACATGCCAAAGGCAAGCCCATGGCGCCCGATGTGGATATGGCTACCATTGCCAAACAGACAACCGGTTTTACCGGAGCGGATCTTGCAAACCTGGTCAATGAGGCAGCGCTGCTGACTGCCCGTCGCAATGCGCCTATGATTGATATGAAAGCCATGAATGAAGCGGCGGAGCGGGTTGTAATGGGACCGGAACGCCGCAGCCATCTTGTGAGCGACCCGGAGAAAAAGCTGACAGCATATCATGAAACCGGGCATACTCTGATCGGACTGCTTCACAATGATGTGAGCGTTGTACATAAGGTTACAATCATACCGCGGGGCCGTGCCGGCGGTTATACGATGAGCCTGCCCAAGGAAGACCGGAATTACCAGACAAAATCGGAAATGCTGGATGAATTGCAGATGCTGCTGGGCGGACGTGTGGCTGAAGCCATTGTCCTGAAAGATATTTCCAGTGGCGCTAGCAGTGATTTGCAGCGTGCAACTGCGCTGGCGAGAAAAATGGTCTGCCAGTACGGTATGAGCGACCGTCTGGGCTCCATGACTTTTGGGCATCCGGAAGAGGAAGTATTCCTGGGCAGAGACATCGCCCGGGAACGGTACAGTAATGAAGTGGCGGCTGTTATTGACGAGGAAGTACGCCGCCTGATGGATGAAGCCTATAAAGGAGCGGAAAAGCTTTTGCAAGAAAATATGGACAAGCTGGTGCTGATTGCGGAAACTCTTATGCAGAAAGAAACACTGGATGGGAGACAGTTGCAGGAACTGATGAATCAGGGATATCTGACAGAGGATGGCCCTGCCCTGCAGGCGGAAGATCAGTCTGCCGAAGAGATAGGATGACAGTCAGTCACAAGAAGAACCGCAAGAATGGTTCAACGTGCATAGAATATTATCAGTGTTTGCTAAATCAACTATAATGCGGAGGCGTTGTCATGCGTGGCAAGATTCTGGGTTTGTTGCGTGAAAAGGTGCCGGAACCGGTATCAGGAGAGGAAATTTCTGCAAAGCTGGGAGTTTCCCGTACAGCTGTCTGGAAACATATCCAGTCATTAAAAAATGCAGGATATGATATTGAGTCAGTTCCCAAGAAGGGTTATATTTTACATAAAGCTCCCGATCTTCTGAGTCCGGAGGAAATCGCTGCCCGTTTGGAAACAAAATGGGTGGGACATCATATTCATTATTTAAAAGAAGCCAGTTCCAGTAATGAAGTGGGAAAACGTCTGGCAGATCAGGGCTGTGCTGACGGTTTGGTCGTGGTCGCAGAAGAACAGACCCGCGGCAAGGGACGACTGTCCCGGGGCTGGTTTTCCCCTATGGGCTGCGGGGTTTGGTGCAGCGTCGTCTTTCGGCCGCCGTTTATGCCTTCCGAAGCGTCCAAATGCACCTTGCTGGCGGCCGTTGCCGTTATCAAGGCAATCAACAAGTATAAAGGTGTCAATGCCAAAATCAAATGGCCCAACGATGTTCTGCTGGAAGGGAAAAAGATGGTAGGCATCCTGACGGAGATGAGTGCTGAATTTGGCAAGATCAACTATATTGTCATTGGCACAGGCATCAATACCAACGTGCCGAAATCTATGATTCCCGACGAACTGAAAGAACTGGCCATTTCCGTGGCGGATGTGGCCCGGGAACCGATTCAGCGCGTTCAAATTCTGGCTGATTATCTGAAGAATATGGAAGATTTGTATGAGACTGTCTTAAGAGAGGGTTTTGGGCCGGTGCTGGATGAGTGGAGAAAGTATTCTGATACTATCGGACAGGAAGTAAAGGTCATCGCGCCGGATAAAACCTATTTCGGGACGGCTGTAGATATTGACAAAGAGGGTCTGCTGGTTGTCAGAAAAGAGGATGGGACGATGGAGAAAGTTATAGCAGGCGATGTTTCCATCCGGCCCGCTGCGGCTAAAGGAAAACGGTACTCCTGATTTGTAATATAGGAATCCCTTTATTTATTATGTCGGCTGTATAATGTAATTTGCAATTTTATAGCTGGTAAGGAGGCAACATATGTTACTGGTAATTGATGTAGGAAACACGAATACGGTGGCTGGTATTTATGACGGGAAAAAACTGGTAGATAACTGGCGCTTTTCTTCGGATCGTTCCAAAACGGCTGATGAATTCGGTATGTTTATGAACAGTATGCTGAACTTTTCCGGATTAAAGAAAGAGCAGGTAACGGACATAATCATTTCCAGCGTAGTTCCTCCGGTGCTGGTTCCCCTGTGTCATATGTGTGAGCGGTATTTCAATATCAAACCGCTGGTGGTCGGCCAGGGTTTGAAAATCGGTCTGCAGCTTCGGTATGAGAATCCGAAAGAAATCGGCGCCGACCGTATTGTAAATGCCGTAGCTGCTTATGACAGATACGCCCATCTGAAACGGCCGATGATTATTATTGATTTTGGTACTGCGACAACCTTTTGTGCTTTGCTGCCTACCGGAGAATATCTGGGCGGCGCTATTTGCCCCGGTATCGGCATTTCTTCGGAAGCTCTCTTCCAGCGGACTGCAAAGCTGCCGCGTATTGAACTGATTCCGCCGAAGAAGGCAGTCTGCGGCAATACGGTAGATGCCATGCGTTCCGGTATCATGTTTGGATATTACGGACTGATCAAAGAGATTGTGGCCCGGATGAAAGAAGAACTGGGCGGTGACGCGTTGGTCATTGCTACCGGCGGTTTCGGCAATACCATGGCCCAGGGTACGGACTGCATTGACGAAGTCGACCAGATGCTCACGCTGGAAGGTCTTCGCCTTATTTTTGAAAAAAACAAAAAATAAACGGCTGACCTGTTGCGGACGGGAAGGGGGCTTTCCGTCCGTATTTTTATCTTACTAAAGGCTTTGTAACTATTATGAGAATAGGAAATATAGAATTAGATGTACCGGTGGCATTAGCGCCTATGGCCGGCATCAGTGATCTGCCATACCGGGTCATCTGCCGTAAATTTGGCTGCGGGCTTACAGTATCGGAAATGGTCAGCGCCAAAGGGCTGTTATACAACAATGAAAAGACCTTTGCCATGTTGCAGATTGATGAGGCGGAACGTCCCACGGCCATCCAGCTTTTCGGTTCGGTACCGGAAGAACTGGCAGAAGCTGCCAGAATTGTGGAAGCCCGGGGCGCTGATATTATCGACCTTAACATGGGATGCCCGGTGCCAAAAGTGGTTAATAACGGAGAAGGGTCCGCGTTAATGAAGACCCCGGAACTGGCGGGTAAAATACTGGAAGCCATGGTCAAAGCGGTTCGGATTCCTGTAACGGTTAAGTTTCGTGCCGGGTGGGACGAAGAACATCGGAATGCGGTGGAAATTGCAAGGATTGCCGAGGAGTCGGGCGTTGCGGCGGTGGCTGTTCATGGCAGGACACGGGATCAGTTTTATATGGGAAAAGCTGACTGGGAAATCATACGCCGGGTAAAAGAGGCCGTGAAGATCCCAGTATTTGGCAATGGGGACATTTTTACAGTGGAGGATGGTCTGCGCATGCGCCAGACTACTAATTGTGACGGATTGATGCTGGCGCGAGGCGCCTATGGGAATCCCTGGCTGTTTGCGCAGTTGTGCGCGGCTTTAGCCGGAAAGATAATTCCTGCAGTAACGCCGGAAGAAAAGCTGCAGATGATTATTCAGCATGCAACTGCTCTTGTGGTGTTTAAGGGCGAAAAGGTGGCCATTCGGGAAATGCGAAGCCACGCGTCTGCCTATATTAAAGGTATGCCCCGGGCTTCCGAATACAGAGAAAAGTTTCATAAGCTTGAAACGTTGCAGGAAATGGTGGGACTGGTTCATGAGTATGGAGCGTTTTTACAGGCAAGATAAGTAGTATTGGACCGGTAAAAAGATTGAATCAGCAGTTTCCTCTTAAATTTTATCAGAGCTTGATTGTGTTATTCCGTGCAATGTGATACAATACACATTCGGAAAAATATCTTTGCAGGTAAGCTTGTTTATGGACTCGGTGGAAACAAAGAATTCTGGAAAAAAGAAAACGGTGATCAGTATCAGTATCGGTTCTTCCAAACGAGATGCCCGGGGAAGTCTTCTTTTAGGGGATACGGAAGTTTCGCTGGAACGAAAAGGTACGGATGGCGATATGGAAAAGGCTGCCCAGTTGCTGCATTTCTATGATGGAAAAGTAGATGCGATGGGATTGGGTGGAACGGATTTGTATCTGGTAGCCGGGAATCGTCGGTATGTTTTTGCGGAATCTGCAAAGCTTCTGAAACAGGTTAACGATACGCCGGTGTTAGACGGCAGCGGTCTGAAAAACACGTTGGAACGGATGGCTATCCGGTATCTGGCAGATGCACATGTTATTGATTTTAACGGTAAAAATGTGCTGCTTGTCTGTGCGGTGGATCGTTTCGGAATGGCGGAAGCGCTGGCAGAACAGAATTGCAGATTGCTGTTTGGCGATATCATTTACGGTCTGGGCTGCAACATTCCTATCCGGAGTCTTGCGGCTTTGCGGCGTTGGGCGTCGGTACTCGTTCCCATCATTACCAGGCTGCCGATTAAATGGATGTATCCCACGGGGAAAAAACAGGATTCCCATATTAGCAGACATCCCGAGTATTTTGCAGACAGTGATGTCATTGCAGGGGATTTTCTTTTTATTAAACGGTTTATGCCAGCCCGTCTTTCTGGGAAAACAATCATTACAAATACGGTAACTGCAGCAGACCGGCAAATGCTGCAAGATGCCGGTGTTAAAGCATTGATTACGACCACACCTTGTCTGCAGGGGCGGAGTTTTGGCACGAATGTGCTGGAAGCTGCAATTGTGGCTGCTTCTGGCAGTAAAAAGGCGCTGCAGCCGGAAGAATACGAAGTGTTTATTAGAAAATATAAAATCATGCCATCGATAGAACATTTTCAGTAAGGAGCAGGAAAGAATGGAAAGATTTGCGTTTGTGCTGCACCCTCTTTCATTAGAGGATATGCAGATGGTATCGCCTATGGTCAGGTATGTTCCTGATTTCCTGCTGGAATATATTTTGAAACAGAAAAAACCGTTTACGGTATCGCACATTACCGGAGTAAAGAGTCCTCATGCGGAAGCAGAGGGTTGGTTTGTAGGTTGTCCGCTGACGGCGAAGCAGATGGTGGAACTGCCGGAAGAGTTTGTCATCGACCGGATTGTGGAAACCGGAAAGATTGCAGAAGAACTGGGAGCAAAAATACTCGGACTGGGTGCTTTTACTTCCATCGTCGGTGATGCAGGAGTTACGATTGCGGAACGGCTGAATATTGCGGTAACGTCCGGAAACAGTTATACGGTTGCGACAGCATTGGAAGGAACACGGGAAGCCGCCCGTCTCATGGGGAAAGACCTGCGGGACGCGGAGGTGGCTATTGTCGGAGCCAGCGGCTCCATCGGTTCGGCCTGCGCCCGTATCCTGTCCCGTGAGGTGCGGCACATCAATCTCATTGCCAGGCGTATTGCGCCGCTGGAAGAACTGGCGCAGGAATTGAACGGGCACGGTGCTGCCACGTTTTCGGTTAGTTCTGATGTGAAGTCCTGCCTGCATAAGGCGGATGTGGTGATCGCCGTGACCAGCGCAGTGGATTTTATTATTGATCCTGCTGATTTGAAATCCGGCGCCGTAGTCTGTGACGTGGCCCGTCCCCGTAATGTGTCACGGAACGTCTCGGCGCAGCGGAACGATGTTATGGTAATTGAAGGCGGTGTGATCCATGTTCCCGGCAATGTGGATTTTCATTTTAATTTTGGCTTTCCGCCTCAAACCTGTTTTGCCTGTATGGCGGAAACCATGATTCTTGCACTGGAAGGGCGATACGAGAATTTCACACTGGGCAGAAATCTGGTTCCGTCTCAGATTGATACCATTTCCGGGTTAGCTAAAAAACACGGTTTTACACTGGCCGGATTCCGCAACTTTGAACATGCGGTAACAAAGGAAATGATAGAAAGCATCAGAGAGAATGTAAAGCTTTAAGGGATACTGATGGAACAGGTATGCTCAATTGCCGGCAGAGGCGATTGCGGATGTATCAACGGTTCTTTATTATTTGACAAGGTGAATATAAAAAATTATAATATTAATTAACCGTTTTTGCGTACCCTGTATCGTTATTAAAGAATGATACTATAAATATAGTGTAACATTGGAGGAATAATCATGACATCAAAAGAAACCATATTGACTGCGGAAGGCCTTGCAAAACTGGAGGCCGAGCTGGAAGAGCTTCGCACTGTCAAGCGCCTGGAAAATGAGGAACGGCTCCATGAAGCGATTGCTCATGGCGATCTGAGTGAAAACTCCGAGTATGTTTCCGCGAAAGATGAGCAGGCCCGTATTGAAGGCCGTATCCTGGAACTGGAACAGATGGTCAATACGGCCAAAGTTATTGACAATACAAAAAAACGGAAAACGAAGGTAGAATTAGGCGCTACGGTGGATATTGAAGATCTCAGCCCGGATTTTGAAGAAGACCGCCTGCAATCATATACTGTAGTAGGTACCACGGAAGCGGATCCTTTTGCAGGAAAGATATCTAACGAGTCTCCTATTGGAGCTGCGATTATGGGCAAAAAGGTTGGTACGGTGGTAACAGTACGTACGCCGGTAGGGGATCATCAGTATAAAATTATTAAGATTAAATAATCAGGAGAAACAGTATGGCAGAAGAAAAGAAGAATGTTCAGGGGAAGCAGGCGCCGGCAGCAATGGATATTAATGAGCAGATGCAGAATCGCATTGACAAGATGCATAAGCTGGAAGAGCGTGGCATCCGCCCCTTCGGTCACCGGTTTGACTGGACACATCACACTAAGGAAATTTATGAAAATGTTGAGAAGATGGAAGCGGACGGAACCGTTGTCAAGGCAGCCGGCCGTGTGATGGCAATTCGTGGTCATGGGAAAACCAGTTTCCTTGATTTGCAGGACAGCACCGGAAAGATTCAGCTGTACACCCGTAAAGACATACTGGGAGAAGATAATTATTCTCTGATAAAGCTGATGGATATTGGCGATATTATCGGCGTAACTGGAACGGTGTTCAAAACCCACATGGGCGAACCGTCCATCCGGGTTGAAAATCTGGAATTTCTGTCCAAGGCACTGAAACCGTTTCCGGAGAAGT
Organism: Acidaminococcaceae bacterium; assembly: GCA_017443005.1. Taxonomy (GTDB): domain Bacteria; phylum Bacillota; class Negativicutes; order Acidaminococcales; family Acidaminococcaceae; genus Succiniclasticum. Next base: position 1,434 of record JAFSPK010000007.1, on the reverse strand, counting down.
GGCACGGGCTGACGAATGTGGATTTGCGTTACCGGCAGCGGTATCTGGATCTGATTGTCAATCCGGATGTCAGAGATGTATTTATTAAACGTACCCAGATTATCAAGAGCATTCGTGAAATTCTGGATAACGAAGGTTATCTGGAAGTGGAGACTCCGGTTCTGAACACGATTTCCGGCGGCGCTACGGCCCGTCCTTTCATTACCTATCATAATGCACTGGATATTCAGCTGTATCTGCGTATTGCGACAGAACTGAATCTGAAACGGTTGATTGTCGGCGGTTTGGAGCGGGTATATGAGATTGGCCGGATTTTCAGAAATGAAGGCATCGATATCAAACACAATCCGGAGTTTACCAGTCTGGAACTGTATCAGGCTTATGGCGATATGGATTCTATGATGGATATTACCGAAAAGATTGTAACGGAAACGGCGCAGAAAGTTCTGGGAACGCTGCAGATCGTATACGAAGGACAGAATATCAACCTTGCCGGCCCCTGGCCGCGTATTACCATGATTGATGCTGTTAAGCAGTACAGCGGCAAAGACTTTAACGGTGTTACCGATTTGGCGGTAGCCCGTCAGATGGCAGACGATGCGCATGTTGAATATGAAGAATCCTGGGGCATTGGCAAAATCATCAATGCTTTCTTCGATGAATTTGTGGAAGACAAACTGATTCAGCCTACATTTATTTACAAATATCCGAAAGAAATCTCGCCGTTAGCCAAAAGCAGCGTAGAAAATCCGGAAATTACAGACCGGTTTGAAGGCTTTATTTATGGCCGTGAGATTTGCAATGGCTTTACGGAACTGAATGATCCGATCGACCAGCGGGAACGTTTTGTAAAACAGATGGAAGAGCGTGCTGCCGGTGACGAAGAAGCCGGCATGATGGACGAAGATTTCATTAATGCGCTGATGCATGGCCTGCCTCCGACAGGAGGACTGGGAATCGGCATCGATCGTCTGGTTATGTTCCTGACAGGCGCCGTTTCAATCCGCGATGTATTGCTGTTCCCGACCATGAAACCGCTGGCGCAGGAAAAAGCGCAGAGTGATGAGGACGAAGAGGATCACAAATAAGGTATGTGAAGAAGTTTAGTGTAACCTGAGACTGAATCGGAAAAGATTCCGGGTTTCAGTATTTAAAGAGAGGCGCAAGCCTCTCTTTTCTGCATTTTTCCAGGCCTTTGCGGTAATCGAATGTATTAAAGGCAATGAGCCTAAAAAACTTTTGATTTTTTTGAAAAAAGGTATTGACAAATAAAAATAGAAGTGCTATCATAATCAAGTCGTCGGTTGACGGCAAGGAACCTTGAGAACTGAATAACGAACCAAATGAATGTGCGGGTCAGTCCCTTTTGGGACGGACCTAACGAAGTCAAAAAATTTCTGAACAACAAGAAGAGCCGAATCGGCTTTCTGTAAT
>JAFSPK010000056.1:0-26123 GCA_017443005.1 Acidaminococcaceae bacterium | reverse complement strand
AATTACCCTGCCCGGCGGCATGGGAAGTATGATAACTGTGTATATTCGGGACCTGCTCTTTTTGAACTTTTCATGAAGCAGGGGGACTGGATCAGTTATGTGCAAAGGACTTTTTGGAGAAGAGAGTTTCTTTTGTACAATCAGGTTTTCTCACCGGAACATACCGAACACGAAGATGAATTTTTTACTTTTAAAGGAGCGTTACTTGCGCAAAGAGTTCGTTATCTACCTAAAGACTATTTCATCCGCCGCTATCGGGAAGATTCCGTTATGACCAGACCTGCTCATCCCAAGGATTTTCATGGGTATTTTGTAACATATTGCGCTATGGTTGACCTTGTAGAAGAAATCGGCTATACCGGTAAAGGCGCTCACATAAGAATAATGCATATGTATGAGTGCATGGAACGTTTTTTTACACTTTTTTCCAAAGAAGCGGAGCCGGGTAAATGGTTTCAGACGGAGGAGCAGCTCAGGGCGTACCTGTACTATTCATATGCGAAAATTCTTAGAGTGCCGTTTTACCAGGGATTACTTAAACAACTCAGTGTACCGGTTTCTAAAAATGATCATATATGGATATACGGCGCGGGCATTGTTGGTAAGCGTGTTTATCAGGTTCTGATAAATAACGGATATATTGTAGAAGGTTTCCTTGTTACCAGTAAAGAAAGCAATCCGGATGTATTACTAGGTCGGGAAGTATTTCAGATTAATGAGGTCGAGCCAAAAGCAAATCGTGTTGCGGTAATTGCGGTTAAAGGTGCGGCACGTCAGAAAATGAAGAAAACACTGGAACAACTTGGCTGGCGTTACAGTGTTTACGTGACACAATAGCGAAAACACATAATATTTCATGAGGAAGAGAGTATGACGGAAGTTGAATATGTAATTGCTAACTTTGCAGAACGGTTTGCGGCTTTTCGGAAGAAACGAATCGTTTTACACGGTTCCCGTAATTATGCGGAAGCAATTATTGAAAATTTTGCAGATTCTTTTCATTTTATCGGCATTATGAGTCTGGAACCTTTTGATGACGGGTCTTTTCATGGACTCCGGGTTCTTAAGGAAGAAGATATTCCCACATTGGATTTGGACTTAATTATCCTCACGGAAAGGGTGAAATATGCGGTAGAAGCGTTTCATGCTGTCCGCCGCCTTTGCAGGGAAAATGATATAAAACTATACAATATGTATGGGTTGGATGAGTTTTTATTGCACTACGAAGCTGAAACCACGACCAAACCGAGTTTAGAAGATGCAAAAACATTGTGTTTTTCCTATGACATTATTTCGTTTGAAGTAATGGATACCGTTTTGCGTCCATCTATAATACATGAAAATATAGCAGCCCGGGACTTTTTCTGCGATTTGATTCATTATCTGCGTGAACAGCACAAAGAGATAAAGTTTAGCCTGCGGAAATCTTTTCCCGCTGATATTCAGATAAAATCATTAGAAAAATATGGACTGCTTCTTGATAAAGAACGTGAGTTGATTCGAAGAGAAGGAGAAGATCTTTCGTTTCGAAGATTGAAGGAAAGCAATCCGGAAAAGAAAATTATGTATTTCGGTTCCGGTCTGGCAAATGAATTTATCCTTCCCCGTTATTATGGAATTGATACATTTCGTTTTCTTGATAATCGGAATTTTGAGAACATGGTACCGGGAAAAAGAGCGGTACAACAGAGTTATTCCTTTTTCCGTGATTTAAAGAAATGCATTGAAAAACGAATATTGGAAAAAGACTTAATTTCTTTTGATGTTTTTGATACGCTGCTGGTGCGTAAGACGCTTTATCCGCAGGACGTGTTCTATTTAACGGAACAGAAGGCGCTGTTATTGGGTTATGATGTAGAAGGTTATGTTTCAGTTCGTTTAAAAGCGGAAGAGGATATTCCTTTTTGTAATCTCAGTCAGATTTATGCCTGGATAGGGGATTGTTTAAACTGGAATGGCGAACTGAGTGATAAAATGCAGGCGCTGGAACTGGAAACAGAACAGAAGGTGCTATTTCCGCGGACGGAGGTTGTGGAACTGCTGCATTTTGCGCAGAAAGCCGGGAAACAGATAGTTCTGACCAGCGACATGTATATCTCTGAAAAGGTATTAAACAGAATTCTTTCAGAAAACGGGATCTCAGGTTATGAAAAGATTCTTGTATCCTGCGATATTGAAAAAGGTAAACATTCCGGTCTTTATGAAGAACTGTTCCGGTTTTGCAGTGATCCGGGTCGAATTCTTCATATTGGTGACAATCCGGTTACTGACGGAACCGACTGTGAGGCGGTTGGAATTGAGAGCATTGTTGTTCCATCTGTTTTGGAAATGGCTGCCGGCAGGGGATGGGCAGACAGTATACGCACAGCTTCCAATCTGATGGAGCGTTGCCTGCTCGGTCTGGTTTTGTCAGTAATTTTCCGGAATCCCTTCCAAAATCCGAATCTGATGGAATGGTCGGTTGAAAAACAGATAGAACGCTTTGGCATCAGTGTGGTTGCTACTTTGGTCGTAGGTCATATGGTATGGCTGATTCAAAAGTTGCGGGAGAACACTTTTGATGGCGTATTGTTTTTTGCAAGGGATGGATGGATTTCTTATAATGTTTATAAAAATATAGAAGAACGTTTTTCTCTTCCACAATCTATTTATTTTTATGCCAACCGTCACGCTGCATTTTTATGTTGTTCCGATTTGCCGCAGGAAACGGAACATATCATAGAGTTTGTTAAAACGACGGGAATCGGCACTTCTGAAATGATGCAAAATGTTTATCAGATTCCGGTTGAAGAAATACTTCCGTATAAAGAACAGGAGTCTATGTCGGATTACATTGAAAAATACATGGGCCGGATTAAAAATAATGCAGAGAAATCAAGGGAAGGTTTTAAGCAGTATACCCGGAAATGTGGAATGGCTGAGGAAGGTACATTTGCCGTAGTGGATGGTTTTTCAAGCGGACATACTCAAAAATATTTATCTCAGTTCCTTCCGTTTTACATGAAAGGCTTTTATTTTGGAAGAAATTCCGCAACGCCGCTTGATGATAAAACAGAGTATTATTTGCAAGGTAATAATTCCTTGTTATTACAGAGGTTTATTGAACTGGAAACATATCTTACTTCACCGGAACCTTCGCAGAGTTGCATTTCAAAACAAGGAGATCCTGTTTTTCATAAAGAGCATAGAAGCGTGGAGGAGTTGCAGGAAGTAAACGCTGTTTTAAAACTGGCCGAATCTTTTGCTTCAGAGTTTCTGACTCTTTTTTATCAGAGAGGACAGAGTGTTTCACCTGAATTTATAGAAGCAATCTATGCTTCGGAAAATTATTATGAAGCGCCGTTTATCCTTTATGATGATTGGGCGGGTGTTCCGATAAGACAAAGCAAAGAGGAAGAAAAAGATGAGTAGTTATAATGAAAATCATAGTGAAAAAGAACAAGGTGTAGACACTCATTTTAAACCTTACAACATCGGTCTTTTAATGGGTGTGTTTGATCTTTTCCACATAGGGCATCTTAATCTGATCAGAAAAGCTAAGGCCCAATGCCGTTTTCTGCGAATAGATGTATTGTCTGATAATCTTGTACATGAATTCAAACAGATTTATCCTACTATTCCACAGGATGAGCGTATGGAAATTTTACGTGCATTACGTGACGTAGATGAAGTAGTACTTTTAGAAACAAAAAATGAGGTTTCCCGTCTGAATGAATGGCATAAGCGTCCTTTTGACTGTTTTTTCTCTGGAGACGATTATGCAGAGAATGCTTATTGGGCGTGGGAGAAGGAAGAATTGAAAAAGCTGGGCGCGGATATGGTTTTTTTCCCCTATACAAAAAAACGGAGTTCCAGCATGATACGCAAGAAACTACAAGAGAAAGGAAGCAAAGAAACAAAATGAGGATTTTAATTACCGGAGGAGCCGGATTTCTTGGCTCAGCACTCAGTAAGAGACTCTTATCGGAAGGGAATGAGGTTTGGTGCCTGGATAACTTTTTTACCGGCAATATGGATAATATTGCGGATTTGCTGGCGAATCCAAAATTCCATCTTGTGCGACAGGATATTATAGATCCGGTAGATATTCCGGTAGAACAGATTTATAATCTGGCCTGCCCGGCCAGCCCGGTACACTACCAGAAGGACCCCGTTCATACTGCCAAAACCTGTTTTCTTGGTGCCTGTAATGTATTAGAACTGGCAAAGAAATACGATGCCGTCGTTTTGCAGGCAAGCACCAGCGAAATTTACGGGGATCCGTTAGTACATCCCCAGACGGAAGTGTATAAAGGGAATGTAAATCCTGTGGGTATCCGTTCCTGTTATGATGAAGGGAAACGCATTGCGGAGACCCTGTTCTTTGACCATGCCAGACAATACGGAACAAAGATCCGCGTAGTTCGTATTTTCAACACATATGGACCCAATATGGATCCGAAGGACGGGCGTGTGGTTTCCAATTTTATTATTCAGGCGTTGCGCGGCGATAAGATTACAATATACGGTGACGGCAGCCAGACACGTTGTTTCTGCTATGTAGATGACATGATAGAAGCTTTCATCCGTATGATGAATAATACGCATGGATTTACCGGTCCAGTAAATTTAGGTAATCCAATGGAGATGACGGTGAAGGAACTAGCGGGAAAAATTATTCGGTTAACTGGATCAACATCTTCTCTGGAATTCAGGAAGCTTCCGCAGGACGACCCTGTACGGCGTAAGCCGGACATTTCTCTCGCAAAGAAGATGCTGGGATGGGAACCGAAGGTTTCTTTGGAGAAGGGGTTAGAAAAAACTATTACGTATTTTAGACAAGGATAGGGCGAACAGCATATTAGTAATAAAGCTGTATTTTGTGACATGTAGAGGCAGGGGTGAGGCTCATGTTTAAGAATAAGCATTATAATACAGGCGGGAAAAAAGGTTTTGTAACCATTGCAACAGGAAAAGAACAGTATTACCGTCTTGCCCGTAATTTGTTTCTTTCATACAAATATTTTACTAAAGAACCTTTACCTTTTGCTTTGCTCTGTGACAGAGAAAACGAATATTCTGAGGAGTTTGATCAGGTTGTTTTGATTGAAAAACCTTATCGTTCCTATCTGGATAAATTAAGACTTATTGAATTATCGCCTTTTGAAGAGAATATTTTTATTGATGCTGACAGTCTGGCATATAAAGATTTAAATGGACTTTGGGATATTTTTGTAGATTGTCCTCCTTTTTGTACGCTTGGGACACGGTTATCTTTGCAGTCAGAAAAAGGCTGGTTTAAGCAGTGTGATATTGGTGAGTTGAAGGAAAGAATTCACTTTTGCATCATGTTTCAGGGCGGCGTGTATTATATCAGGCGCAGGCAGGATAGTCTTGCTTTTTTTTCGGAAGTATGTGACTACGTTCTAAAAAATTATAAAAAGTATCGTTTCAAATTATTCACTGATCCGGAAGATGAAACTATATTTGCCCTTGCTTCAGCCATCTGTAATTATCCTCCGCAGATGGATTGGAAAAAAGTATTTTGTTATCTGCCGATGTCAGACATTCAAAAAATAGACATTAGCAAAGGAATTTTGGAATATAACATGACAAGAAATTCTGAAACTTTCCATTACAGGGATAAATTTCTTGTTCATTTTGGAACAGCCGCTACCAGTGGAAGTTTGTATATTAATCAGGTGGAAATGCTTCATTCGGTTATAGGGAAACAGTAGAAAGGGTTAAAATGGATGATGTTAAAGCTTTTTTAAGCAAGTACATAAATTGGACTTTTTTGATAAGCGTCCTTTTTATAGTAAATATGTGTGGCATCCTTTCGCTGAAAGCTGATTATTTTGTTGATGAAATTTACACATACGGAAAGGCTAATTATAAAACGCCGGTTTCGGTTCAGATTAAAGATGCGGCAGGCGTTGTATACATACCGATAGAAGACGGCAGAATTTATATTCCCGGCGCAAAGCCGCTTATGGATTATGTTGTGGTACAGCGTGATGGTCGTTTTAATTATGCAAATGTCTGGAAAAATGAAGCGAAAGCTGTCCATCCGCCTGTCCATACTGCTTTGGTACATACTGTCAGTTCTTTTTTCCCGGGAAAGTTTTCTCATTGGTTTGCTGGCGTGATCAATATTGCTTTTGCGGTTCTTACGTTACTGGCTTTAAGATCGTTATGCCGATGCTATGTGCGAGATGAAAAAACGGTTAATATCATATCGTTTGCGCTCATTTTTTCGGGGGGCATCCTTTCAGCAGTTACCTTTCTCCGAATGTATATTATGGCAATGTTTTGGATAACTCTGTTGACTTATTACTTTGTCAGAGAAAGCGAAGAACATACTGAAGGATACTTATTTCTCCTTCGGGTGTTTGCCGTAGCCTTATGCGGAGCGTTAACTCATTATTATTGTATATTATATACTGTCCTTATTTCCGCAACATATGGGATATGGTTGTTATTCAGAAAAAAGTATCATTACATTTTTAAATTCAGCTCCGTTATGTTAGCATCCGGAGCCGTTTCGTGCCTGATATTTCCTGCAATGATCAAACATATCTTCTTTGGGCCAAGAGGCAGGGAAGTAATGGGGAATGCTGTAGCTGTTTCAGATTTTTTCAGTAGAATTAAAAGCTTTTTGATTATTATAAATAAACAGCTTTTTGGTAATTTTTGGGATATCCTGGCTTGGGGAACACTTATAATAGGTGTCATTATTGTAGATAAGTACTGTTTCCGCGGTCATAACAAGGAGCATAAATCAGCCTCCGGTTTTGCATATGGTATCAGACAAAGTCTTTCCACTGATTATATGTTGCTTATTGTTCCTACAGTGATGTATTTCCTGATTGTTGCTAAGATTACAGCTTATCGGGTTGACAGATATATGTTTCCTGTTTATGCCAATATTTTTTTAATTGCGTGCCTGTTACTGATTACTGTTTCTGAACGGCTTACGATATCAAGAGCTGGCAGAATAGGATTGTTATGCATAACGTTGGGTATCATTACCGTTAGAAGCTGGTTTACAGTGGGGTGGCCGTATTTATTTTTGGATTCTAAGCCGTATTTGGAAAGAATTGCAAAACTCAGAGATGTTGATTATATCTGTTTGCATACGGGCGGTTGGCAGCTATGTTCGCTGTTTATGGAAAAGAATGGATTTTAACATGAAAATTTATCCGAGAATCCTATCCTGTATTTTTCTTTTGGTAAGTCTGTCTCTGCTGGCCGGTTGCGGGTCAGAAATGAAAACGCCTCAACAGGAGCAGAAAATCCGTCATGTTTTAGAGAACGGGATTCTGTATTCCCATGCCTCCGGTCTTTATGACAAACCGGAACTTACAGTGCATATGAAAGCGCCGGCAGGATACACGATAGCATTTACTACAAATGGAACTAAGCCTTCCGGTAAAGATGCCAGTGGTAAATCCGAACTGGATGTTACCTTAAACCGCGGCATGGCCGGATATCTTGTGGACCACAAAGAATTGATGCTGTGTCCTGAATTTAATAATTTTGTTCTGAGCAAGGATGAAAGTCTGCCAGCCGGCGTTGTCCTGAATACGGCTCTGGTTGACAGTAAAGGCGCAGTCAGCGATACAGTTCAGACAAATGTTTATTTTTTAAATGTAGATTTTGCAAAGAAGTTTCCAGGGTGTCTGGTTGTTTCAATAACGACAGACCCGCGCAATCTGTTGGATTATAAAACCGGAATTCTTGTTACTGGTGCCTCATACGACGCCTGGAAGAGAACGGATGCAGGGAAACAGGTAATAGCAAAAAAGACCTGGTGGAAAGCCGAAGCGAACTTTACCCGGAAGGGCAGGAAATGGGAAAAGCCCTGTCAGATACAGATATTCAAAAACGGTTCAGCAAAACCGGATTTGGAAATGAATGCGGGATTACGGGTGCGCGGTGGCATGTCACGATGGTATAGCCAGAAATCTTTTAAGTTATATTTCCGGGAGGAATATGGAGATAAGCTGTTGCCATTTCCATTATTTGACAAAAACAGAGAGTATAAAACGTTTTCGTTGCGGAATGGCGGAAACGATACCGACTTTCTGAAGTTTAAAGATACATATATTCAAGATTTGGGCAAAGGAGGCAGGTTCACTGTTTTTGATTCCCGTCCGGCCGTATTGTTTTTAAACGGCGAATACTGGGGTCCCTATTCATTAAACGAACTCATATCGGATAAAACGATGCATACCCTGTTCGGGGTTGATGAGAATAATGTGGTCGTAATCAAGGAAGAAAAAGTTGAGGTCGGGAAAAAAGAAGATATAAAGCTTTATGAAGAACTGCAGGCTTTTGCAGATAAGGATCTAACGAATCTTGAAACATACAAGAAGTTTTGCGATGTGGTGGACATCCGCTCCATGGCGGACTATTTTGCCATGCGAATCTACATTGGTGACGGAGACTGGACCCCTGCTCATAACCATGTGCTCTGGCGAAGCCGGGATACTTCCTATAACGGCGGCCGGTGGCAGTTTATTGTCCATGACACGGAATACAGCGCAGGGCATTATAATCAAAAACTGACTTCCCCTGAGACGGATCACTTCCGGATGGCTATTCAGAACTTCCCGGTGTTTAGCGCAGCTATCCGGAATAAAGAATTCTATGAAATGTTTTTGGAAGCCATTAAAAAAGTAGGTTCGGAAAACTATAAGTATTCAAGGGTACTGGAAAAAATGAATTCCTATGATAAAACCTGGGGGCCGCTTATGCCGGACTTCTATAAGCGTTTCGGGGATTCTTCACGGAATCGGGAAAAATGTATGGAATTAACATTGAATTTTTTCAAAAGGAGGTATGCTTTTATTATTCCTATTGTAGAGAAGTGGAGACCGTGAAGAAAAACGTTTCTTAAATTACAAAATATGGTGAAATAATAATTTTAACAACAACTTTTGTTTAAGTCTTTTAAAAAGGATAAAAAATGACCGATATTATGAAAAAATATCGAAAGGAACTTTTTGCTACGCTGTTAATTGCAGAAATATTACTAATGGTATATATGACCTGGCAATATGGTGCCCAATGGCTTGACAGCGATGACTCGGCAGAAATGATTCTGGCAGAGTTGCTTAGTCGCGAAGGCGGTATCCTGAGTAAAAACTGGTATTATTCTACGGAATTGCGAGTCCTTAATACCCAATTAGTGATGGCGCCCCTGTTTTGTTTTTTTTCTGACTGGCATATTGTCAGGACTCTTGGGACAGGGATATTGCTGGTAATACTCCTTCTTTCATTCCTCTTTCTTTGCCGGTCGCTAAAACTTGGTAAAAAACTGATATTCTTTGCTCCGCTAATAGTCTGGCCTTTTTCCAGAGAGTATATTCAATTTGTTCTTTATGGTTTGTTTTATATTCCCCATTTAGTCATAATATTTCTGACTTTGGCGTTATGCCTGAATAGCAGTCCAAGTCTAAAAAATCTGCGTTATTTTGCACTGGTTCTGCTTTCTTTTATAGCCGGGTTAGGGGGTATTCGGTTGGTGGTGGTTTGCTATCTGCCATTGCTTGCTGCAACACTTACTTCTTTATTCCCTTGTATTCGTTCGAACAATCTGATTACAAAAAGCTTTTTATTCCGGTCGTTGTTTGCTGCAGCTGCAGCGGTTGCCGGATTCTTTGTGAACTGCAAAATTCTTGTGCAATCCTATAGTTTTGTGACAATGGTGCCGGGTCATCTTGATTTACCGAACTGGGAAAAACTTCCACCCATTATAAAAAGCATACCAAGAATGATGGGTGCGATAACTCCAAACCGTTCAATCATTATTATTATTATCGTATTGCTGTTGTGCCTAGTTATTGCTTTGATGCTTCTGCGCTTTTTTAAACACTGGAGATCACTGCATCAGGAAACACAGGTTTTGCTTTTATATTTTCTTTTTTCGTTTTCAATTACTGTGGTTGCACCGGTTATTTCTACACAAAGTTGGGGAAATCGCTATATGTTATTGCCGGGTATAGGTTTTATAGTGATTCTTGCAGCATATTTAGATCATTTTAAATCTGTAGGTTCAATAAGAAAAATTCTTTGTGTTTTTATTCTGACAGCTGAATTGTGCTCCGGAATTAACCAGTACTATTGTTTCGTTTTCACTAAACAGTTGCCGGAAAAAAATCCTGCCTTTTCGTATATTCTGAATTCCGGTATGAGGTTTGGGTTTGGCGATTGGGATACTTCAGACGTGTTGACGGAATTAAGCAATGGGCGTATTCATATTTGCAAAATCACCAATTTTAAAGATCTGGATCCCTGGTATTGGTTAATGGAAAAAGATTTTCAAAAATTTGCAAAAGGCGAAGTTGTTTTTCTGATTTTAAATAACGACAGATTCACTTATCATAAAAATTATGGATATCTGCGTGGAAGCTGGACAAAGAACGAGCTTACCTATCTTGATTGCGGAAAAGTAGTGTTCCAAGATAAACATTATACGGTTTGGAGATTTGACTCCTATGAGCAACTGGAGGGTTTGCGTGGCAAGAAATTTTGATATTTGTTAAAAAGCACTGTTCATATTTTAAGTTAAGGAAATGATAGGAAGTTGAAACTTTTTTGGGTTGCTATTGGAGATAAATATTATGAGTTTTCCTCCTGTTATATCAATTATTGTTCCGGTCTATCATGTTGAGAAAGAATTAAAAAGATGTTTGGACAGTCTGTTAAGACAGTCATTTTCTGACTATGAAATAATACTGATTAATGATGGTGGAAATGAGGTTGAAACAGCAATTTGTGAAGATTATGCTGCGAATAATCAATGCATAGTGTATCGTTACCAAACAAATCAGGGATTAAGCGCTGCGAGAAACACCGGTTTGTCTATTGCCCGCGGCAGTTGGATTATGTTTGTTGATAGTGATGATTGGGTTAATGAAGACTTTTGTTTGAAGGCAATTACGGCAGTTCGCAATCATCAGGCGCAGATGGCGATTTTTGATTTGGTCTATACTATTGGTGACAGTCGTGATGGCAGTGTGCACAGATCAATTTTGCCTGAAGGCGTATATCCAATGGAAACTATTCTGAAAGAACGCCTTGTTGGAAATATTGCCGGTTATGCATGGAATAAGATTTACAAAAAAGAATTGTGGGAGGGCATTATCTTTCCTGTCGGTGAGGTTTGGGAAGACGATGCTGTTCATCATGAGGTTATAGATCGGGCAGATAAGATTGTTATATTGCATGATATTCTATATTATAAATCGGAGCGACAAGGGTGTATTACCGAAGTTGCATTTCGTACCGGTGAATGGGCTAAGTGGGTATATATCCAGAGAAAAAAACGTTATTTATATTTACAAAAGAACCATCCGGACATGATAGATATTGAGTGTAATGTTATGGCAGGAGCGGCTATTCAGTGTGCACGTTTTTTAACAAACAGTCAGAACGATTTGCTGGCGGTCTTAGAAGTTTCCAAATGGTTGCGGGAACATAATGTTCAAATTAACAAAGGAAGCAAAAAAAGAAAAGCAGCTTATTTTCTGCTTTTTCATTTCCCAGCATTATTTTTATATTTGGTCAAAACTCTTGTGTATTGTAAAGTTATTAAAAAATGAAGTAAGTATCTATTGGTTATTTCTTCCTTGCAAAAAGATTGCAAACAATCTCAAATACAAGTGGGCAATATTTGAATAGTAAAAATAATATTTTTCTCTTCCATGAAAACTCATTTGGAATAATTGTGTTTTGGCGTAAAACGTGCGCTAAAAAAGCGTAATCCGGGTTGGAGTAATTGTTTATGGTTCGAATGCAATATGACATACCAAGATTGTTAAGAAAAAGTATGAACTGTTCTGAAGCGCATCCTTTGTTCCATAAATCTTTACATTGTAGCATGTACATTTTAAACCAGTCTCCGGGTCTGGGGTTGGTCTGACAAATGCTTCCTGAGCGCAAACGGTAATGATACAGTTTTTTGTTCAGATAAAAAATATTAGAGGCATTCCAGACAGTTTTATATGTAGTTGCTATATCTTCATAGTAAAAACCTTCCGGATAAAAAACACCTTCAAACAGTTCTTTTTGATAAAGCTTATTCCATGCATAGTTCTTTACTTCTGTAAATAAAAGATCTATTGCCTCGTTGCGGGTTTTATGGGTAATTGAAAAAGGTTTGTCTGGCACAGAAGGAGTTTTAGAATCCGAAACATGTTGAAAGTCGAACATTACCAAATCCGCATGATTCTGTATGGCACATTGATAAGCATCTTTGCAATAGTCATCATGTACCCAGTCATCGCTGTCTACAAACATTAAGTAGTCACAGGAAGCCAACTTGATTCCAAGGTTACGGGCTGCGGAGAGACCTTTATTTTCGGGACGATGAATCACACGAAACCGTTCGTCTCTGGCAGCATAGGTATCACAGATTTCGCCGCATCTGTCTGGAGACGCGTCGTCAATCAAGATAATTTCGATTTCCGGCATGCTTTGCCTGCACAGGCTGTCAAGACACTCTTCCAGATAATTTTCAACTTTATAAACCGGGACGATGATGCTGATCAGTTTTTTCATAAACGGTCTTCCCATAAAATACCATTATAATTTTCGCAAATGCGATAACAGATTCGTTAAGAAGCGTTTTCGGTTCTGCCATTTTTTATAGGCATCGTAATCATAGTTTTCAGGGTCTGATAAAAATACAAATATATCATCTTTTTTATTAAAAAGAATACGCCTGCCGATTTCGGATTGATGTAAAGAATAAAAGGGAAACAGGATGTTTTTGATTCTTTCGGCGTGCTCCCTGATGTTCTTATTATCTTTTCCCATAAACTCCTGGCAGAATTTGTTTCTGACGCTGTTTAATGACGACAAATATTTTTTCTGCATGGTTTTACGTATTTCAGGCTGTTCAGAAACCAAATCAGCATAACGTGTCTGCTGTGCGATGCAGTAATCTATCGTTGTCTCCAGAGAACCGTCTTTGCCGACAAGGCTGTTATTTCTCCTGTTGTAATGATAAAGAACCCGGTTAATTTCCACTATTTTATCTGCTTTTCGGAAAAAGTGGTGCAGTCCGCCCAAATCACTCATGCGTTTTAGTGGAGGAAATGGCGCATCAGGAACACATTCCCTGCGAAACAGTTTATTCCATACGTAACTTTGGATATTCCGGTCAAGAATTAGTTCGCGTAAGGCTTCTTCTTTGGTGTAGCAACGGAAACTTTTCGATACTTTTAAGACACTGTAATCAGGCCATTTTTCTTCAAATCCGCAGATGGCGATGTCAGCATTATATTGTTCCAATGTGTCTGCCAGCTTTTCAAACATATCAGGTTCAGCCCAGTCGTCTGCGTCTGCAAAACCAATATAATCACCGTTTGCAATGCGAAGTCCCCAATTTCGGGCTGCTGCAACGCCCTGATTTGTTGTATGGTGTACTTTTATTCTCGGGTCTTTGGATGCCCAGGCATCACAAATCTCACCAGATCTGTCGGTGCTTCCGTCATTAATCAAAATAATATCCAGATCCCGGTAGGTCTGGTTCGTTATGGACTTCAGACACCGGTCCAAAAATGTGTCAACGTTATAAACGGTAATTATGATGCTGATAAGTTTGTTCATGAGATGAATTCTCCCAAAAAAGAAAGCAGTTCACTTGGGGGAGTTCGGATATTGGGACGTTACAAGACGCATTCTTACAGTAATTATAATACATTTTTACTTTTTGTGGAACGATATCTTAAGTGGGATATATATTCTTTTTTTTCATATTGGTACTGTTGGGGAGGTTATTGCGTGAGTGAGAGAATCAGTGTCATTATTCCGGTATATAATGTTGCGCCATTCTTGGGGCAATGTGTGCAGTCTGTGATACAGCAGACATATAAAGATTTACAGATTATCCTGATAGACGACGGCAGTACAGATGGTTCCGATTTGATTATGAAAGAATTAGCTGCGATGGACAGGCGAGTCGTTGTGGTTTCGCAAGGCAATCGGGGCGTAAGTGCTGCAAGGAATAATGGCCTGTCTTTGGCATCGGGGAAATACATATTGTTTTTGGACGCTGATGATTATATAGAAACGGATGCGCTGGAGTCTGCTTATCGGAAACTATCTGAACAGTCTTTAGATATCATTTTTTTTGATACAAAAGCGTTTGGAGAAAAAGGTTTTTCGCTGGAAGCAGTAGAGGCAAAAAAACGGTATTATGCCAGAAAGCATAATTATTCCTCTCTATTGACAGGGGAGACACTTCTGTATCAGATGCTGGAGAATGGGGAATACAGCTGCCCTGTCTGGAAGCAGGTGTTTCGCAGGGACTTTTTGCTGGAGAACCAGCTGAGTTTTTATGAAGGCATTATTCATGAAGACGAATTGTTTACACTTAAAGCAATGTTGCTTGCGCAAAGGGTTTCGTATATTGGTCGGGTACTGCACCACCGAAGGCTCCGGCAAGGTTCTATTATGACCAGTCCACCATCTTTTCAATCGGTTTATGGGTATTTTGTATGTGTGCGGGAAGCGTATCAGTTCATATTGGAAAAAGAGTGCTGCCTGAAAAAGAGGCATCTGCTGTATGGTTTACTGGATCAGATTTCTTTGTATGCCCGTCGGGAGTTTAATTGCTTGTCATGGGAGGAACGTGGAAAAATTAATTATCTTCCGGAAGAAGAAAGATTTTTGTTTCGGATTTTCGTTACAGCGGATTTAGAGAAGCTTAATAATAAAGAAAGTAAGCAGAAAGAGGGACGTCTGATCGGTAAGCTTCGCAGAATTAAAGGATTTTTGTCGAAGGAAGTCCGGGAGGGGAAAAACGGTTTATTACGCATAGTAAGCGGAAAAGGGAAAAGTAAGAGCAAACCGAATGATTTAAAAAACGATTCTTCCGTATCACGCAAAGAATCTGCTCCGGTATTTGCGGTTTCTCCATCCGGATGTGAAATGTGGAAAGAGGACGAGCGTTATGTTACGGCGGCGCGCAAGTTGCAATTTATGCAGGAAATATTTTCGGACTCTTCCCGAAATGTGGCCGGATGGCTGCATGATTTTGTCTGCCCGCATTGCGCAGCGTTGTTAAAATTTGAATTGGCCGCTGATAAGCGGCCTGACCGGAGTTTTATTTGTCCTAATTGCGGAAAGGAAGTATCGGGGGAACGATATTTTAATGCATGGGTATACCAATACCGCTACTATTTTGCGAGTGAACTGGATAATATTGTAATATGCGCGCATGCCGGTAATAAAGAAGCCGTATCATTTCTGACGCAGTTTGTTGATTTTTATGCAGACCGGTACGCGGACTTTGCCGTTCATGGAGATCATGCGGGTAAAGGCAAAATCATGGGGCAGTCTTTAGATGAAGCGGTGTGGGGTATCTTTGTTGTCAGGTGCATTAATCTATGCCGGCGCTTTATATCTGAGAAAACGATGGAAAAGTGGTTCGACAAACTGTTTGCTCCTATGGTCCGCCTGCTTCTTCCTCAGGGGGAATCGGTTCAGAATATCTCTGTGTGGATTCAGGCCTGTGTGGGCATGATCGGCATTACGTTTAATCGGCCGGAGCTGATTGAGAAAGCGCTTCATGGTGGTCATGGTCTGTACGTACAGTTGGAAAGAGGACTGACAAAGGATTTCATCTGGCATGAAGGTTCTTTCCATTATCACTATTATCTGCTTGATGCGCTTACTTATTTTTGCGAACTGTATTCTGGTAGTGCCCCAAAAAGCCAGCTTGTGTTGCTTTTGGAGAAAATGTATGACAGTGTGATGCCTGCAGTTTATGACGGGTATCATATTTTAGCTGTTAATGACAGCTGGTATCCGGTTACGCTTAAAGACTATGCTTTGCAGATTATAAGGGCCGCGGCAATCACTCGCAACACAAGGCTTCTTGAAATGGCCGGGAATATCAGGTACCGTTTCCCGGAGATTTTCAGGGAACCCGGCACGTTACTGTATGAAACCAGACTGACAAACAATTATCGGTTTTTGTTTGATAATCATATGGTTCTGCTTTCAAAACCGTTTCCGGTTTTCTTAAAAAGCGGTTCCTGTACTGCTTCCCATAGCCATAAAGATTTGTTTTCGATTATCATACCGCCGTTTTTATTGGATTTGGGTACGGCCGGATACGGTTCTCCTATGAATGATTCCTGGTTGCGGACTTCGTTGGCTCATAATAGTATCAGTGTTGACGGCAAGCAACCGGACCTTCTGATAAACACAACGATCAGGGAAACGGATCATGGGGTAGAAGCGTTTACAGAAGACTGGCCCGATATTGATTCCATCAGCCGTTCGTTGACTGTTGAGGGGCTATTTGTGAAAGACTGTACGGAGATTCACGCATCAACTGAACATATTTATGAATGGACATTTCACAGTGAAGATGATGTGGATTGTAACCTGGACGGAAAGCCTGCCGACTTGACGGGAGGGGCTGCTTACCGGTTTTTTTACAATACCTGTAAACTGGATTTTACAAAAGACCTGACTGTGAATTATAAGAATAAGAATGGGCATATATTAACGGTTACCGTTCCGTATAATCTGGGAATTGAGATTTATACTGCGCAGACTCCGGGCAATCCTGCTAACACGATGAGAAATACAATATTATGCAGGACAAAAGGAAAAAATGTAAAATTTGTTGTATTTTATTCGGCAAACAATGCTGGACAGGATGGTTATACTTTGTGATCCTATTTCTCTGTTGTTTTATAATTTAAAGGGTTTAACAAGATTTTTCAATTTGTGCTACAATATTAGTCAAAGTCTTTGAGGTTGGATGAGTTATATCGTTTTTATTTGCGTGGATAGTCTAGGAAGGAGAAGCGTCTTGAAAAACTTTTCTTTTGGATTTGATATAGTAGAAGAAAACCTGCCTGTACCCGATCGGAGTTATAAAATCGCTGTGGCGGGTACCGGTTATGTTGGTTTGTCACTAGCAGTATTGCTGGCGCAGCACAATGAAGTTACGGCGGTAGATATTGTTCCGGAAAAAGTTGAAATGCTGAATCGGTATATTTCTCCGATTGAGGATGAATATATTGAAAAATATCTGGCGGAGACGAAGGATGGCAGGCGAAAATTGAATCTTACTGCGACTCTGGACGGAGCAGCAACCTACGCTGAAGCAGACTTTGTTATCATTGCGGCACCTACCAATTACGACCCAAAGAAAAACTTTTTTGACTGCTCTGTAGTTGAAGCAGTACTGGAGATGGTACAGGAATGTACCAAAGACAGGGAAGTCAAACCTGCCGTTGTCATTAAATCCACGGTTCCCGTAGGTTATACAAAACAGATACGGGAAAAGCTGCAAATGGATAATATAATTTTCAGTCCGGAATTTTTGCGGGAATCCAAAGCGCTCTATGACAATCTGTATCCCAGCCGTATTATTGTGGGCTGCGATGAAAACACCAAAGAAATTGCCCGTGTCTTTGTCTCCCTTTTGCAACAGGGTGCAGTCAGGTCTTCAGCACCCGTATTGCTTATGGGCTATGCGGAAGCAGAAGCGACAAAGCTGTTCGCTAACACGTATCTAGCTATGCGGGTCTCTTTTTTTAATGAACTGGATACCTATGCCGAAACAAAAGGCTTGGACACTGATGCCATCATTAAAGGGGTCTGTCTGGATTCTCGCATTGGCGACTACTACAATAACCCGTCCTTTGGTTACGGCGGCTATTGTCTGCCAAAAGATACCAAACAGCTGCTTGCAAACTATCAGGATATACCGGAAAATCTGATTCATGCTATTGTGGAAAGCAACCGTACCCGGAAAGATTATATTGCGAATACAGTGCTGAAAATGGTTGGTCTTTATAACGGAAAAGATTTTCCTGAAAAGACAGATCTGCAGCAGGACACGGTGGTGGGAATGTATCGTCTGACCATGAAAACCGGCTCCGATAATTTCCGGCAGTCTTCCATGCAGGGTGTAATGAAGCGTATCCGTGCGAAAGGTGTTACCGTAATTATCTATGAACCTGTGCTGGAAGACGGTACTGTATTCTTTGACTGTAAAGTGGTCAACGATATTGAAAAGTTTAAGAACCTGTGCAGTTGTATCATTGCCAACCGGTATGACGCAGTCCTTGACGATGTACGGGATAAGGTTTATACCCGCGATTTGTTTAGGAGAGATTGATTATTCTTATAGCGGCATTGCTATTTTTGGTATTTAATCCGATAATTTGGAAAAGGAGATACTATGGATTATTATGAGCGTAGTCAACTGCCGATCCTGTCCTTTAAGGAGGAAACGGCGAATCTGGATTATAGCGTGATCCGGGAAGTCCTGTGTGAAAAACCGTGTAATATTGTTTTCGTTGAGGTTAAAAACCGACTGTTTGGTATTGTCAGCTGGGGAGATATTTTACGGGCAAATAATGCCGGAAAGGACAAAGTTCCTATCAACCGGAGTTTTACATTCCTGAAAGGGAAACAGTTCATGCTTGCCAGGGAAATCTTTCGAGAGAAAGAAAAAATCCGGGAAATCCCTGTGATCGATGAAAACGGCTTCTTGCTGGGTATGTGTGCCCGGAGCGATGATCTGCTGTACCTGGAATATCGCAACCAGTGGGAAGAAAACCGATATGTCCGTCCATTCCTTAGCGGGTTGAAGGCTGTGCGCATTGTCCGTGCTCCAGAGGTCGATACCCGGCGGAGAATCGTAATCAATCGTTGGATTGAAGAGTTTATGAAGTACGGTGTTGTATGCGAGCAGATAGATTTTTCCGAGATTCCGGAGAAACAGAAGGAGAAAACACCAATCCTTGTGGTGGATGAGGAGACCAGCCTCGGCGCAGGTGCCGTGATCGAGGCGCTGGACGGCAGCCTGTACCGCCGGGACGTTGTCCGTACTTTCAGAACCTTTGAACGTCTTATGTCGGAGCATGCCTATGATGAACTAATCGGAAAACTTGCAAATTCCGGGATTAAAATCTACAACATGTATTACACTGTGGATAAAAGCACGGAAGGGCGCAGGCGGCTGTGGGCCGGAATGCGGAAATGGTTGGAAAACCAAGAGGCGAGCGAATTCGAACCCTATGTTGCTCCATCCTGTGCGGAGGGGTTTTACGGCGAACTCAACACCGGAAGCTATGCCGCCGAGGTCGGAAGGCTGCATTTCAACCTTGAGACCAACAACATTTACACCCGTTTGAAAGATACGAAAAGCCGGTACTTAAATGTAGTAAACGGGGAGCGTGTGACTGTCGGTCAACCGGAGGAGGCGGAGCGAACCATCTGGTTTTTTGGCCCATGCTTCGTGATGGGCGTATATGTTGAGGACAAATACACCATCGAAAGTATTCTTCAGGAACGGCTTAACCGGGAGGGCTATTCCTGCAGAGTTGTTAACTGCGGGTGCCTTGAAACCCCGTATCAGAGAATGGTGCATATCACATCAACGCCGATGAAACCGGGCGATATTATGGTCATTAACGTGGAAAACCGACCGTTTGAGGGAACGGAATCCATTGATATGATGGAGCTTTTGGATCAGAACAACGTTCCGACAGAGTGGCTTTTGAATCTTCCGGTACACTGCAACCACAAGGTTAACAAAATCTATGCGGATGACCTATTTGAGCGCATGGTGCGGGACAATGTTCTCACCGGAGAGGTGAAGAAAGGGCCGCGAACTATGCTATCGCGTGCGCTTGCCGTGAACAGCCTGTATCTGGATCTGCATTTTAACGATTTCCGTCCGGAGAAAGGCATGGTTGTCGGATCGATCGGTATGCACGGGAACCCGTTTACACTCGGGCACAGATATCTGATTGAAACTGCGTCAAATCAGGTGGACCGGCTCTTTGTATTGCTCATCGAAGACGATCTCGGGATATTCAGCTACGCCGAACGCTTTGCCATGGCGGTAGAGGGAACCCGGGATTTTCCGAACGTTAAGATTGTTCCTGGCGGACCGTTTCAGGCAACACGAAACGTGTTCCAGGAGTATTTCGTAAAAGTCAAGCCGATGGATATGCAGGAGAGTGCCATGGTGGACACGCTGATTTTCGCGGAGATCATCGCCAAAAGGCTGGGAATCACCAGACGCTTTCTGGGCGACGAACGGCACAATCCGAAAATGCAGTTTTTCAACGAGCTGATGAAAGAGGTTCTTCCGCACTACGGTATCGAGGTAATCGAACTCCCGCGTGCACAGGCTGGAGGGCGTGCCATCTCCGCCTCCCTTGCCCGCAACGCCGCTGCCGAGGGCGACAGAGAGACGCTGCTTGCAAATATCCCGGAGACAACGCTGCGGTTCTTTGTAGGCACCGATGGCTGAAGATGGAAATAAAACGTTATGGATGGAAATGTGGGTGGTAAGATGAATTTGCCCACCAAGGAGAAAGGATTTTACTATGTACAATTATTTAATCGTTGGTTCCGGTCTTTATGGTGCGGTGATGGCGCAGCAGCTGCACGCTGCGGGGAAAAAAGTTCTGGTCATTGATAAGCGACCCAATATTGCAGGGAATGTGTATACGGAAAACGTGGAGGGCATTCACGTACATAAGTATGGCGCCCATATTTTCCATACCAATGATAAAAAGGTCTGGGGCTACCTGCAGGCTTTTACGGTGTTCAACCGTTTCACCAACAGTCCGGTGGCGAATTATAAGGGGGAATTATATTCCCTGCCCTTCAATATGTACACCTTTAATAAAATGTGGGGCGTGGTGACGCCGGAAGAAGCGGCGGCAAAGATTGCGGAACAGCGGAAAGAGATTACCGGTGCGCCCCGCAATCTGGAAGAGCAGGCTATTTCTCTGGTAGGCCGGGATATTTTTGAGAAGCTGATCAAAGGCTACACGGAAAAACAGTGGGGCCGGGACTGCAAGGATCTGCCGGCGTTCATCATCCGGCGGCTGCCAGTGCGTTATACGTTTGACAACAATTATTTTAACGCTCTGTACCAGGGGATTCCCATTGGCGGTTACACGAAGATGGTGGCCAGGATGCTGGAAGGGGTGGAAGTGCGCCTGAATGAAGATTATTTAGCTGACAAAGCCAAATGGGATGCGCTGGCGGAAAAGGTAATTTATACCGGTCCCATTGATGCATATTTCAATTATCAACTGGGGTATCTGGAATACCGTTCGGTGCGTTTTGAAACGGAACTGCTGGACAGGCCCAATTATCAGGGCAATGCGGCGGTAAACTATACGGACCGGGAGACGCCCTGGACCCGGATCATCGAGCATAAGTGGTTTGAGTTTGGCAAGGACGAGGCGGGGAACGATCTGCCCAAGACGGTGATCAGTCGGGAGTACAGTTCCGAGTGGAAGCCGGGGGATGAGCCCTACTATCCGGTGAACGACGAACGCAACAGCACGTTGTATGCCTCCTACAAGGCGCTGGCCGACAAGGAAGAGAAGGTGATTTTCGGCGGCCGCCTGGGTGAGTACAAGTATTATGATATGGACCAGGTGATCGCGGCTGCGTTGGAGAGAGCGGAAGGGTTGGGGTGAAGAAAGATTTCATAATGAAATTATTAGCAGCGGAGATTTTAGCCACTAAAACGGGGGCAGGTCATTCTTACACAAATTTGACTTGCTCTTTAACTGTCCCTTTGATATAATAAGGGACAGTTAAGGGACAGTTGTAAGTGCCTCGGAATAAGGAGAGAAAAGAATGGCATTGCCGATAAATGTTGAAGAGTTAATACGGAGTAATATTGTTGAAAGCACGCGTATAGAATATAAGTCTGACTGGAATCCGGAACCTGTTATTCATTCTATCACTGCTTTTGCCAATGACATTGATAATACCGGGGGAGGATATATTATTTTAGGTATTGAAGAAGAAAACGGAATGCCTAAATATCCGGTAACAGGACTTAAAAAGCGGTCCATTGATCGTATTCAAAAAGAGCTTTTGAATAAATGTAATTTAATCGAACCAAGGTATCTTCCTATTGTGCTGTCGGAAAGATTTGAAGGTAAGGATATCCTTGTGATTTGGGTGCCGGGGGGCGATGACAGGCCGTATAAGTGTCCGGTTATGCT
The DNA here is from genome assembly GCA_017443005.1 of Acidaminococcaceae bacterium. GTDB lineage: Bacteria > Bacillota > Negativicutes > Acidaminococcales > Acidaminococcaceae > Succiniclasticum. Next base: position 4,116 of record JAFSPK010000056.1, on the reverse strand, counting down.
AAGTTCGGATGGATCGGCCAAACGCAGTGAAAAAGCATACTATATTCGGAAAATGGCCAATACGATCCGAGCAAATGCCCGGGAAGAAAGGGAATTGATTAGTCTTTCCAGGGATCTCCCGTTTGATGACCGTGTAAATCTCCATGCGGAAGTTGCCAATATGAGATCAAGCCTGATTTCCGAGTTTTTGCATTCTGTTGAAAGCGATTTGTATGAAGGTTCTCTGACACGAACCGTATATGCAGTGGCTTCAGATATGCAGCTTGTCAGAGGGCCGGCAGAATACAGAAAGCCTGTCAATGTTGGGCTGATGTTTTTCAATGAACGGCCTGATTCTTTTTTTCCATATACACAAATAGAAGTGGTTGTGAAACCGGATCCCACAGGTATAGGGATGCGGGAACGGATATTTCGCGGACCATTGGATAAGCAACTCAGGGATGCATTGGAATATGTAAAGAATTCTGTTATTGAAGAGTATGTAACAAAGGTACCGGATCAGGCTGAAGCTATCAGAATATTTAATTGGCCGTACAGGGCTATAGAGGAAGCTCTCAGCAATGCGGTTTATCACCGGTCATACCAAATTCATGAGCCGGTAACTGTAACAGTTACACTTGAAAAAATGGAAATACTGAGCGTCCCGGGGCCGGATTTATCTATTACAGACGCCGATTTAGAGAATAGAGTTTTAGTGGCAAGCCGGTATCGTAACCGGCGCATTGGGGATTTTTTGAAAGAACTTAAGATGGTGGAAGGAAGAAATACGGGAGTACCGCTGATTGTAAATGCCATGCGCCAGAATGGTTCGGGTCTGCCTGAGTTTAAAACGGATGCTATGCGCAGTTATTTCAGGGTCATTTTGCCAATACATCCGGTGTTTCTTGAAAGAACAAAAATAATTAATCAAGACATTACCGTGCAGCCGGAAAGGAAAAAAATCACTAGAAGGACACGGGAAGAACTGCGGCAACTTGTAATAGTGGCGTTAAGACAAGATGAACAATCAATGAGGGATATCGCTTCACAGCTTGGTTATTCCAAGTTGACTGATACATTGCGGTCAGTGATAAATGAATTGATTGATAATAATATTGCAGAGTACTTATATCCGGGAAAAGCGAACAGTTCTAAACAGAAGATTCGTTTAAAACGCGAAAAGGGTTAATATAGTTGCAGATAAATGATTAAATGAGTGTTGTTATGTACGGAGTGTTATATGGGAGGATGCAAGTCAGTTTCAGGTAAGGGTTGGAGTGAAGAAATATTGGTTTTTCTTACTTAAGCGCTTCTTTCATTTTTTCTTCCACTGCATGTATGTGATCCTGAACAGTATCAGTATAAGAATCAAGATTCATGCCGGCATAATCGTCTGGAACGACCGGACAGAGTCTGAACCCGTTGGCCTTTGCCTTTTTTACTGTGGATGCAAATTTTTTGTTGGTTTGCATCAGCCTGTTGAACGCAGACAGTTTGATTGCATAGTTATCTCTGACGTTTAAGGTTTCCAGCATAGAGGCAAAGGCTCTTACATTTACAAGGTGGTCTTTCAGTTTATAAACATCTTTCGTCTTTTCGTATAAGGCGCAATCAAGACAATTGTCGGCATCCATGCTAAAATCGATTCTTCGGAACCGTTCCCAATCTGCGTCATCCAGTACTACCGTGCCAAAGGGTACAACGTCGGACCAGGAGAGCTTAAAATCATTATAATGCGGAAATTTGAACAGGCCGGCCGTGCCATTATACTGGTTTAAAATAACACGGTCTTTTTTAGTCTCAAAAAGATAGCCTAACTGCTTCGCTTCAGGTACCGTTATTCTTACCGTGTCGATGAGCGGTCTTGAATATTCTTTCATGAAGATCTGGCAGAGATGGACGTTTACCGTTGGCGTGGCGTGTGCAAGACTCGAGGCCGCATTTGCCTGTAAGCTGTAAAACAAGGAACATAAAACCAATGCTGTTGCTAAAACTTTTTTCATAATGAACGTCCTCCCGGTTGCAATTGGCAGCGCCGGGAGTTTTTAGTAAAGGCTGAGTTGGCCCGGCGCTGACACAATAACCTTTTTTCAAATTATACCGGGTATTTGTGACGTTAGCGTGACGGTTAATCGTGTTAATTGAATACTGCTTATACTATTTGCAAAGCTCGGCGGACTGATGCTGGGCTTTTTGATATTTGTCTGTATGCTTCTATATGATGTGTTTATTTTTTGTGGAAGTTAAAACTGATGATATTGAATAGGAATGCAATTGCCAACTATATACTGGTTGGCATTTTTCTGTATGACGGGCATGCCGTCAGTCTGTGGTGAAAGTCCACAAGGGGCGTAGTTGCCGACGAACCCTATAGCGACTCCCAAGGTTTGTATCGTGAGGTACAGGCGAGAAGAAGGGATAGCGAAATCGTAGCCTGACGAACAGAAACCTGATACAAGGCGCCTATGGTGGATAAGCTGGCAGAAGACAGTGAAGTCCAAAAGGCAACCGTAACCCGCAGGCGTAAATCAGGTAGGTAGACGAGGAAAGACTGGCGACTTATCCCGTGAGGTCTCACAGACGGCACAAAGCCGCAGTAACAACGAACTGTGAGAAGTCAGCAGAGGCCATAGTAGGCGTAAGCCGAAGGGCTGAACAACGTAACCGTGCAATCAAATGTATGCCCCATGGAATGCCTGACAGCGGAAAGGGCGAAACGTAAATGAGCAGACACCGCACCACGTAAGGCGAATCCATGGGAACGGAAAGGAGAAAGCACACAAAGAAATGTCGGAACTGTTGGAAAAGATACTGTCCAGAGACAACATGAACGCCGCCTACAAAAGAGTCTGTGCCAATAAAGGCGCAGGCGGTATAGATGGCGTGACGGTTGAGCAGCTTGGCGAGTACATCAAAGAGAACTGGAGCAGTATCAGGGAGCAAATCAGGCAGAGGGAGTATAATCCCCATCCAGTCAGGCGAGTAGAAATACCCAAACCGAACGGCGGCGTGAGGAAACTCGGAATCCCGACCGTGATGGACAGGGTGATTCAGCAGGGCATAGTGCAGGTGGTAAGCCCGCTGTGCGAGCCGGTGTTCTCGGAATGGAGCTATGGTTTCCGTCCGAACAGAAGCTGTGAAATGGCAATCAGGCAGTTGCTTGTGTACCTGAATGAGGGATATGAGTGGATAGTGGACATCGACTTGGAAAAGTTCTTTGACAACGTGCCGCAGGACAGGCTGATGAGCCTTGTCCATGACATCGTCAGGGACGGAGACACGGAGTCGCTCATCCGCAAATACTTGAAAGCAGGAGTCATGACACGGCAAGGGTATGAAGAAACGAACATTGGCACACCGCAGGGAGGGAACCTGTCGCCACTCTTATCCAATATAATGCTGAACAAACTGGACAAGGAACTGGAAGCAAGAGGGCTCCGTTTCACAAGATACGCAGATGACTGCGTGATAGCGGTACGAAGCGAGGCAAGCGCGAAGCGGGTCATGCATACGGTGACGGACTGGATACAGCGGAAGCTTGGGCTAAAAGTCAATATGACGAAAACCCATATAACAAGGCCGACGAGGCTGAAGTACCTGGGATTTGGTTTCTACAAGGACAGCAAGGCGGGAGAGTGGAAGTGCAGACCGCACAAAGATTCAATCGCCCGACTCAAGAACAAGCTGAAAGAGTTGACGTGTAGGAAAATGCCTGGCAAAGTAAGTGCCAAAATAAAAAGAATTAACCAGGTAACGAGAGGCTGGATTAACTACTATGCTCTTGGCTCTATGAAAGCAGTGATGACAGAAATTGACGCACACCTAAGGACGAGACTACGGATGAACATTTGGAAGCAGTGGAAAGTCCCAAAGAAGCGACAATGGGGATTGCAAAAGCTGGGGGTTGACAAAGACCTTGCCCGTCTAACGGCATACTATGGTGACCACTATTACAAGGTGGCAACGAAAACGTGTGTAAAAATGGCAATTTCCAAATCCGTGTTTACGAGGGCAGGACTGATAAGTTGTCTTGATTACTACACTGTACGTCATGCTTTGAAGTTATGTTGAACCGCCGTATGCCGAACGGCACGTACGGTGGTGTGAGAGGAAAGAGAAAATCTTCCCTACTCGATT
>JAFSPK010000055.1:0-4345 GCA_017443005.1 Acidaminococcaceae bacterium | reverse complement strand
GTTTCCCCCATGTAGAGATGCCCATGGGTGACCCAGAGCTTATATCCTTCAATATTCAGAAAGCAATCCGGATTGACCTCTACCGGACCCCGCATCACATCGCAGTTGCCGGAGACCGCGTATACTTTCTGGTTCGCCATGTTGTGCAACGCGTTGGCGTCCATGGCGTAATCGCCGCAATGGATCCAGCATTCCACCGGCGGCGCTGCGGCCAGCACTTTCCGTATGGAAGCCATGCTGCCGTGGGTATCGCTGATAATTCCTATTTTCATATTCTTTTTACGAGACCTTCTATTGTGTCTTGTCGTTAATTACTTGATTTACTCACTAAAAACGCATCCTGTCTTCAGGCTTGCGCTGCAATGTTATTGGTTTGCTCCAACTTCCGGCTTTGGCTCCACCGGTAATTTTGCTTCCGGTTCCGGCTTTCCGTTTTGCTGTTCAGCCTTGCCGTTCGCCTGCTGCTCCTTCTGTGCTTTCCGCCCCTGTCTGTCCTGACGTCTGCCTCCGTTCCTGTTATTAGCCGTCTTCTTCCACATGGCAATCAGCTTGCTTACAGCCTTACCCCGGTGGCTGATCTTATTTTTCTCTTCCGATGTGGCTTCCCCCAGGCCTTTGTGCAGTTCCGTAGACCAGAACAGCGGATCGTAACCGAAACCGTTGTCTCCCAGCGGTTCGTGCAGCAGCATGCCTTCACAGCTGCCATCCGTCTCCGCCACAATCCGGCCGGTGGGATTAGATACTGCCAATGCGCAACGGAACCGGCAGGTACGGGTGATCTGGAATTTCATCTGCTGTAAAAGCAGATCGTTGTTCTCCTTGTCTGTAGCTTCGTCACCGGCAAAGCGCGCGCTGCGCACGCCAGGGGCGCCGTCCAGCGCTTTTACTTCCAGACCGCTGTCGTCCGCGAGGCAGAACTCTTTCAGATTCTTCGCATAATAGGCGGCTTTGATTTTGGCATTCGCCGCAAAGGTCCTGCCGTTTTCATTAGGCGGCGGCAACGGCGGATAATCCGCCAGACATTTCAGTTCAACGGGCAGTTCTTTAAACATTTCTTTAAACTCATCCAGCTTGCCTAAGTTGGATGTTGCAATCACCAGCGTTCCCATGCGTTCCTCCTGCATGTGTTAAAAGTGTAAATCACAGCATAAAATCAGCACTGTTCGTACAAAACTGCGAAATTCAATCTATTTAAGCAGCTTCTGTAATTCTTCTCTCGTCAATAAGATGTTCTCTTTGTTATGGAACAGTTCCATCCGTCCCCGGCGCTCCACATACAGGGCGAATTCCACATCCGGTATTCCCAGCAGCGCTTCTTCGGCCGTCTTTTTGCCGTTGCGCGGCGTAACTTCAAAGGTCACGGTCAGATGGCCTTTTTCTCCCGGCGGCACAAGACGCGCTTCAAAGTAATCGTCGGTACGGGGCGCGGCCGGGTGATTCACCCTGCCCCGCATTAAAGCGCCGTTGTACTGTTCATCCGGCAGATAGATGCGCACAAAGGCGTCCAGAAAAATCCCTTCATCGCGGCTTTTGTTATCATACGGCACATCCACGCTGAACTCGATTTTGTCTTCTGATCTGGAAACCAGCGTTGCCTGGGTGCGTTTCTCTTTATTAAACACCAGCAGTTTATCGGCCGCGGCATGTTTGGAAATCAGCTGCAGCGTAAACAGGATTACCAGTACGATCAGTACCAGAATAATGCCTAATACTATCATGTTCTGTCCCCCTTACGCCTTGCGGTAATTTTTGATGATACAGATTGGCGTTTTCTGGCTGGCGTTACCAAAGGGATTGTCGATCAGGATTTTGGATACCTTGTCCGGATCCACCCCGTCGGTCCAGCCGATGATGGCCGCCCGCTTCAGATCGTTCACGTCAGCGATGACAGCGCCGTAAACGCCACAGGCCTCTTTCATTTCCTTAACGACTTTGAAAGGTTCCTTCGGACCGTACACGATATGCTTGTCATACGGCGGCATGGTTCCCGTCACGTCGTCGATAAGCCGCGCCTGATACCCTGCCATCTGGTAGAACACGCCTTTTTTCCCCAGCAGTTTGGTTACCGCACCCACAATAAAGGCCCACAGCACCTTTGCGTTGCTTTCCGTATCGATGAGCGCCTGCATGCAGTACCAGCCGCTGATGCTCCCGTAAGAAGGAAAGAAATGGCACAGGGTCTTGGCCAGAAAGCCCGGTTTGAATTCCTCACAGCGCATGGCCATCCCCTGGGTGATCGCCACCACGCTTTCCGCCGCGCAGATTACGTCGTCCGGTCCGTACTTGCCTTTTCCGTATTCCTTCACCGCTTCCACGATATCATCCCGGGAAGTCAGGATACGTGTGGGCACCGGTATAATTTCATATTCCATGAATACACACACCTCTTGCATTAATTGTTTATTATCAGATTTCTCCGGCTTTTTCCTTCTGATAGAGCGCGTTGATCCTGTCAAACCATTCTGCCGGAAGACGGACTATTTTCCCGTTCTTATCCGTAAACACGTTAGTGGTCGTGCCTTCCACAAAAACCGTGCCATTGTTTGCGTCTACCACTTTATACGCAAAAACCATCTTGGCCCGGTTAAATTCCAGCATGGTCGTCTGCACTTCGTATTCGTCGTCAAAGCGGGAAGAATGCTTGTATTTCACATTGAGTTCCCGAATGGGAAACACGATGCCGTCGTCCATCATCCGGTTCAGGTCCACGCCACAGGCACGCAGCCAGGCTACCCTTCCCATCTCCATCCAGGGAAGGTAATTGGCATGGTAAACCACTGCCATCAGGTCCGTTTCGCCAAACCGGACCCGGTCACGAATCGCAATCATAAAAGCCTCCGGAACTGCCAGGGGAACACAAGCTCATTTAACCCGTGTTTCCTAACGTTGTGTTTCCCTGAATAATCACTATTGCTATCCTGCAAAATTACCATAATATTATATCAAATATTCCGGCGTTTGTACACATATTCTGTTATTCCACGCGCACCACTGTCAGAACACCGTCCTGTATTCTGAATTTAATCTCCTTACCCGCGAAACCGAAACCATATATCCTTTCCGGGTCATTCTGATAATGCGGGACCGGATTTTCTTCCAGCACACCCAGCAACGCTTCTCTTTTTTCCTCCGGAATCATCTCCAGTAATTCTTTAGGAAAAACGACCTGAACTTTTTGGTAAACTACCTGGCCGGCAAAGCCGTCCACTGCGTCCGGATGGGAATCCGCAAAGGCCAGATAGGGTTTGATATCAAGAATCGGCGTGCCGTCCATCAGATCCGCACCTGTTACATAAATCACCGGGCCTTTCGGCGTGTCCGGTTCAATCTTTTTGATTTTTACAGAAGAAAGACCGATGGCGTTGGGGCGGAAGGGAGAACGTGTCGCGAATACACCCACCCGTTTATTGCCTCCCAGCCGGGGCGGCCGTACTGTCGCAGACCAGTTGCTCCGCACCGCCTCAGAGAACTGCCAGATGATCCATAAATGGGAAAAACCTTCCAGACCGCGAAACGCTTCCGGCTGGGCAAATTCTTTCTCAAACTCAATACGGGCTTCCAGCGCGTCCACGATGCCGCTCTGCCGCGGCACCCCAAATTTGCTGGTAAAATCCGTGCGAATGTGACCGATGATTTTTACCGGGAATAACTCTGTTGTCATTTTTCTGTCCTTTCAAATTATGCCGGGGTATGCAAGGATTGAGCAAAGCATTGCACAGCTTTGCGAAACTCTTACATACCGCTTACATAAAAGCAGCCTGCCATCCGGCAAGCTGCTTATACATTTCCTATTTAACTTATCCAAAAGACAGTACACCCGGCAAAGCGCTTACTGCCCCTTTCACTTTATCCTTCAGCCCGTTCCAGCCTTTGCCGATGCTTTGTCCGGCATTGCCAAAGAAATCCGAAATACTGCTGCCCCAGGATTTGATCGTACTGCCGGCGCTGCTGCCCCAGCCTTTCACAGTGTTTTTGGCGCTGCTGCCCAAGGACTTCATTGCGCTCCCAGCGCTGCTGCCCCAGTCTTTCACGGTTTCGCCGACACTGGTTCCGAAAGAAACGGCGCCGTCTTTTGCCCGGGTCACGGCCTTGGCCGCTTCTTCCGTCAGTTTGATATCGCTTTCCTGTTCCATGCTGTCCAGGGCTTTCTGTACATCGTGGATGTTCAGCACGGTAGCCACTGTTCCGCCCAGGAAGCTTTCAAACTCCGTAATGATCCGGACTTTCAGTTTTTCGTCCATGGTGGCATTGATGGATTCGCCGATGCGGCTGCCGATCTTCTCACCGAAATAGGCCCCCAGCAAAGCGCCGTTGATGGTGATAGACCCCAGGCTGATTCCGCCGG
>JAFSPK010000006.1:0-9244 GCA_017443005.1 Acidaminococcaceae bacterium | reverse complement strand
CTGAGCGCCATCGTCCGGGGTGAAAAGACCTATCAGGAAATGGGGCGGGAGATGGTGGATGCCATCCGTGACATTTGCAACGGCAAGATGACGAAAGCGGAAGCGTTCGGTTTCTCCGACATTGCCGTGGACCATGTGTGCCGGTTCGTGTGATATCTGAATAAGCTAATCCCCGGAATCAGTTTGCTGATTCCGGGGATTTTGTTTTTTACAGATTTTAATTCTTTCTCTTTCATTTCCTGCATACAGCCTATTCTTCTTTATGATATAATTAAACCATAGACAACGACACAGGCAACAAAAACGCAGCCAGGCGCTGCGGGTCCGTTTTTGTTAGCCGGTACATGCATTTTTAAATATGTGAAACGGGTATACGAAGGAGAGGGATTATTAATGATTACGAAGGAAGAAATCAGAAAACTGGTAGAAGATTTTGTCGATACTTCCCCCGTAAACCGTATGGGCGAAGCCTTCGGTGAGGAAAAGATGTGGGATCATCCGCTGGTGGGTTTTGCCAACGGGGCGGATCCCATCTTCCGGGAATACAAGGCCCGGAACGGCTGTGGCACCACACACTGGATGCCAGCGGAAATTTTCAACAAACAATTCCCTGACAGCCACGCCAGACCGGAGGAACTCACCATCGTCAGCTGGGTGCTGCCCCAGACCGAAGCCACAAAGGCTTCCATGCGCTGCCAGGACAAATGGCCCAGCGAGCGTTGGGCTCGGGCCCGGGTAATCGGAGAACCCATCAACGACGAAGTGCGTAAATATATGATCAGGACCCTGACCGGCATGGGGTATGAGGTCATGGCGCCGGTTCTGCATCCGGAGTGGACCCGGCTGGAAAATGACGTACAGACCTTTACATCCAAATGGTCGGAACGCCACATCGCCCACGCCGCCGGTTTGGGCACCTTCAGCTTCAGCGACGCGCTGATCACCCGCCGGGGCATCGCCCACCGGCTGGGTTCCATCATCATCAAAGGTTATCTTGAACCGGATAAACGTCCTACAGAGGACGCTTCGACTGGTGCCTCTACTATGCCAAAGGCACCTGCCTGCAATGTGTAAGGCGCTGCCCCGGCGAAAATGCCCTGACCCTAGAAAACGGCCATCTGAAACGCAACTGCAAGGCCTATTCCCATGGCAAGACGATTCCGTTTATCAAGGAACATTTCCATATTGACGGCTACGGCTGCGGCTTCTGCCAGACCGGCGTCCCCTGTGAAAGCCGTATTCCCGAAGGAATCGATTTATAAGAGGATTTTTTAGTCAGCGGTCATGAAACCGTCCGCGTTCAGAAGAGCGCCGGCAAACAGTTTCGCCCGTTCATACAGGGAATCCGTCAGGATGTATTCCCGCACAGTATGGTTCCACTCGCCCATTGTCCCGCAGGAACACAGGCAGGGAACCCCTGCCATGGTAATGTAGGCCGCGTCGGAACTGCCTCCGAGCCGGGTCTGCCCGGTTTCCGCCAGCCCCATTTCCGCCGCCGTATCATGCAGATAATTCCAAAGCGCAAGACCTCCCGACGTGGTTTCAAAAACGTGCATAACGTCAATGTATTCCATTTCGGTCGTCGTGCCTTCAATATATGTTTTTTGGCAGACCGCTTCCAGATTCCTTTTAGCCTTTTCCAGTTCTTCGTTCTTTTCAAAGCGCATATCCACGACTGCTTCGCATTTTGCGGGAACCGCGTTGAATATCGTGCCGCCGTTGATGGTGCCGATGTTCATAGTGGTTCCCGCTTTTAAATTGGTAAGATTGTGGATATCCACAACCTTGTAGGCCATTTCTGCAATGGCGCTGCGGCCTTTGGTAAAATCATTGCCTGCGTGGGCCTCTACCCCGTGCACCGTAATGCGGCAGCGGGTGCCGCCTTTGCGGAAAACGCAGATTTTATTGGAGATAAGACCCGTTTCCATGTTAAAGGCACACAAAGCGCCTTTCGCTGCTTCTTCCATTATCTCCGCCGCCCGGGATCCCAGATGGTTGATTTCCTCGTCACCGGCGAGAATCAGCCGCACCGGCCGTTTCAATCCGGCCTGCGCGGCAGCCCGGATTGCATACAGGGAAATCACAATGCCGCCTTTCATATCCAGGGTACCGGTACCGTAGATTTTATCTTCCTCAATGCGGAAAGGATTCTGCGCCGACAGTTCCCGGGGAAGAGCCGTATCGTAATGGCCGGAAAAAACTACCGGGGCCGAGCCAGCCTGTCCGTCAAGGTCCGCAATGACCACCGGGGCGTTGCCGTGCCCCACCTCCCGGGTCCTGACCGTGAAGCCTTCCTTTCCCAACATATCTGTGACCCAGGCCGTGGCTGCGGGCATGACTTCCGGTTCGCGGCTGCATGATGGCAGTTCCACGAACTCCTCAAGAAGACTGATCATTTCCATTTTATGCAGGTCGATATACTGGTTTACACTTTGTATCTGTAGCTCTCTCATGGCAAAGCTCCTTCCCTTCGGCACACGCAAATCAAGTTATAAAAAACCTGCTGCCTGTTTTAACAAACAACGGCAGCAGGTCAACGTATCATCAGTCGTCAAAAGCACCGGCCGGATACAGCGGGAAGCGGGAAATCAGTTCCTGGGTCTCTTTCCTGCAGGCGGCAAGTACCGCTTCGTCTTCCGGAGCTTCCGCCACTTTTTTCATAATATCCGCGATCTGGATAATCTCTTTTTCTCCCAGACCTCTCTGGGCAGTAGAGGTCAGACCGATCCGCACGCCGCTGGTTACGAAAGGAGACGCCGGATCGTTGGGAATCTGGTTTTTATTAACGGTGATCCCTATGCTGTCCAATGCATTCTGGAAGGTCTTTCCGGTAATGTTTTTGGACCGCAGGTCCACCAGCAGCAGGTGGTTGTCAGTGCCGCCGGACACGATGCGGAAGCCGCGTTCGCTCAGGGCTTTCGCCAGGGTCTTCGCGTTATCCAGCACCCGCTGCATAATAGCGCGGAATTCCGGGCTGGCCGCATATTTCAGGGACCAAATCTTGGCCGCCATGGTATGGAAATGCATGGAACCCAGAGATCCGGGGAAGGTACCCCGGTCTAATGTCTTGGCATGTTTTGCCTTGCAGAACACCATGCCTGACCGTGCAGAGCAGAATGTCTTGGTCGTGGAAGTGGTCACAAAATCCGCCCAGGGAATGGGACTGGGAATCAACTTCGCCGCTACGAGACCGGCAATGTGGGCCATATCTACCATCAGGTAAGCGCCCACTTCCTCTGCGATTTTAGCCATTCTTTCGTAATCAATCAGGCGGGGATAAGCGCTGGCTCCCGCGATAATCATCTTGGGACGGAACTCCTTCGCTTTGGCCTCCAGGGCATCGTAATCAATCTGTTCCGTTTCAGGATTGACGCCGTAAAAATCGTGATGATAAATCTTGCTCACCCAGTTGGCGGAAGAACCGTGGGTCAGGTGACCGCCCTGATCCAGACGCATGGCCAGGATTTTGTCGCCGGGCTCCAGAACGGACGCGAACACGCTGTAGTTCGCCGTAGAACCGGAATAAGACTGCAAATTCACATGTTCTGCCCCGAACAGCTCTTTGGCCCGCTTCCAGCCGAGTTCTTCCAGTTTGTCGGCAACTTCAGAACCGGCCTGAAAACGTTTGCCAGGCAGGCCTTCCAGTGTTTTATTGGTAAATACGGAACCGGAAAGCTCCATGACTTCCAGGGGTACGGTACTTTCTGAGGCAATCATTTCAATGTTCTTTTCCTGGCGGTGCAGTTCCTCTACCACCAGTTCATAGATTTCAGGATCAGACTGACGGGTATACTTGAGCATTTGGCTTCCTCCTTAGAACTCTTTTGTAAAACCTTACTTACACATTATTAATGAATTATTAGTAAATCAATAAAATGGTAACACATCAAAAACGATTCGGCAAGAAGTCCATCGATTACAGTACAAATTTTTGCAGGACTTCATTGAAATAATTGCCGTTCAATCCGGTTCTTACTCCCACTCTATGGTTGCCGGTGGCTTACTGGTAATATCATACACGATACGGTTGACACCGTCCACTTCGTTGACGATGCGCCTTGAGATAGTATCCAGCACGCTGTAAGGAATATGGGCCCAGTCGCTGGTCATGCCGTCGGTAGACAGTACCGCACGCAATGCCACCGTATAACTGTAGGTGCGCCCGTCCCCCATGACGCCCACGCTGTGAATGTTGGGAAGACAGGCAAAGTACTGCCAGATAGTGCGGTCCAGCCTGGCATTGGCAATCTCTTCCCGGAAAATAGCGTCCGCCTCTCTGGTAATCTTCAGCTTTTCTTCCGTCACTTCGCCTAATACACGAATGGCAAGACCCGGTCCCGGGAAGGGCTGCCGCCATACCAGGGCTTCAGGAATGCCAAGCTCGGTTCCTACGGCTCTTACTTCATCCTTAAATAATTCGCGCAGGGGTTCAATCAGCTGCAAGTCCATATCTTCCGGCAGACCGCCCACATTATGATGGCTCTTGATGGTAGCGCTGGTACCGGTGCCGCCGCTTTCCACCACATCGGGATAAATGGTTCCCTGTACCAGAAAATCCACCTTACCCAGCTTTTGTGATTCCTCATCAAACACGTGGATAAACTCCGCGCCTATGATTTTACGTTTCTGCTCCGGTTCGGTAATGCCTTTCAGCTTGCCCAAAAAGCGTTCCGCTGCGTTCACCCGGATGAAATTCATATCAAAGGTATCTTTAAAAACTTTTTCCACCTGGTCGCCTTCGTCCTTGCGCAAAAGACCGTGGTCCACAAAGATGCAGGTGAGCTGTTTGCCGATGGCTTTGTGTACCATGACTGCGGCCACGGAGGAATCCACGCCGCCGCTGAGGGCGCAAAGCACCTTTTTGTCCCCCACCTTTGCCCTGATTTCCGCTACTTTGCGTTCCACAAAGGATTTCATGGACCAGTCGCCTTTCAGGCCGCAGATTGCAAACAAAAAATTACTGATCATTTTTTTGCCGAAAGGCGTGTGCTCTACTTCCGGATGGAACTGCACCCCATAGAATTTTTTCTCCGCATTGCCCACCGCGGCCGCGGGGCAGTCACCGGTGACCGCCAGTACTTCAAAGCCTGCCGGTGGCTCCGACACAAAATCATTGTGGCTCATCCAGCAGATGTTCTGATCAATCAGATTGCGGAACAAGGGTGAATCAGTGTCCAGTTCAACAGCTGTCTTCCCAAACTCCCGGGTATTAGCGGAAGAGACCTTCCCGCCCAGTGCCTGGCACATAAACTGATGGCCATAGCAAAGGCCCAGTACCGGGATACCCAATTCAAAAACACCTGCATCCGCCTTAGGCGCGTTCTCCACATATACGCTGGCAGGGCCCCCTGACAGAATAATTGCCGCCGGGTTCATTTCTTTAATCTTTTCCAGCGGACAATTGTAGGGAACGATCTCACAGTACACGCTGCACTCCCGCACACGCCGGGCAATCAGCTGGGCGTACTGCGCGCCGAAGTCGATGACCAGCACCAGTTCATGGTTTTCTTTCATATTAAGTTTGCCTCCCCATCCAAAACAATACAGAACAAATCAACATAAAAAATATATCATATCTCAGTCGATTTTACAAAAAATTTTCCAAACAGATTTGACTTTTAATATGGCATCCGATAATATTATTATACCAGAGTATATTTAATTGTATTATAAGCTTCGTTGTTGTGTTTTTATTATTGAGGGGTAATTAATAATGAGAAGTACCGCAGAAAACCAGATTAAAATCATTTCCCGGAAAATCATGCATACGATTTTTGTTGAAAACCGCCTGGACTATGTTTTTTCCCTGCTGGCCCCGGACGTTTATTATCTGGGTTCCGGGAAAAACATGCAGGCGGAAGGAAAGAAAAAGTTTGAGTTCTTTCTTAGCAAAGCGTACGCCAATCCTTTTTCCTGTACCATATTACAGGAAAAATACCTGACCAAGCGCATAGGCTGGGATCATTGGCTGTGTGAAGTAATCGTTGACATGGCCGTGGGGTCCTCAGGAGCAGAACCCATCCCGGAATGCAGGCATGAAACTTTCCTGTTCCGCCGCTGCAAAGACGCAAAACAAGGTGAATGGGAGCTGGTGCACATACATACCTCTGTCGCCAACAACAGAGTTTCTCCGGAAGAAATGCTGGCAATCCAACAGGCAAACCGGACCCGCCGGAACACGCATCTGTACGACGGCCTGACTGAACGGGAGAAAAAACTGGTGCAGATGCTCCGCAGCGGAATGCAGATAAGAGATATCGCTGCCGGGTTCGGACTGGCAGAAATAACCATAAAGAAAGCTCTGGCCAAGCTGTATCACAGATATAACGTGAAAAACCGCTCACGCCTGTGCGCTTACTTTGACGCACAGGAAAACAATTTCTGATAAAAAAGTCTTAATTAAATTCCTGATAACGTTAATACGGCTCATAAAAAAACAGACTGCAAAATTCTTGCAGTCTGTTTTTTTATGGTTTTTTTGAGTTTTAATGCCTGAATCAGTTATGCCTAATCCGCAAAGGAAAGCTTTCATTAAAAAAGCCTTTTCCCCAACGGCATATTACATCATGCCGGGCATTCCTCCGGGAGGCATGGGGGGCATAGCCGGTTTTGGTTCCGGTTTATCCGCAACCAGGGTCTCGGTGGTCAGTACCATGGACGCGATGGAAGCCGCGTTCTGCAGCGCGCTGCGGGTAACCTTGGTAGGATCTACAATACCGGCTTCGATCATGTCAACATATTTTTCATTCAGCGCGTCAAAGCCAACGCCTTTCTTGGAATGACGGATCTTGTCAACGATAACAGCGCCTTCCAGACCGGCGTTGTGGGCAATCTGGCGAACCGGTTCTTCAATAGCACGGCGGACGATCATCACGCCGGTCTTTTCATCGCCGACAGCTTTCACTTTGTCCAGCACAGTCTGAGCTTCCAGCAGTGCGGTTCCGCCGCCGGGTACGATGCCTTCCGCAACGGCTGCGCGGGTCGCGTTCAGAGCGTCTTCAATACGCAGTTTCTTTTCTTTCAGTTCTACTTCGGTAGCCGCGCCGACTTTGATTACGGCAACACCGCCGGCCAGTTTTGCCAGGCGTTCCTGCAGTTTTTCCTTATCAAACTGGGACGTGGTTTCCGGAATCTGGGCTTTAATCTGTTCCACGCGGGCTTTGATTTCGGCTTTCTTACCGCCGCCGTCCACGATGGTGGTCAGCTCTTTGCTTACGCGAACCTGTCCTGCGCTGCCCAAATCTTCCATGGAAGCGCTGTCCAGCTTGCGGCCCATTTCTTCACTGATTACGGTAGCGCCGGTGAGGATAGCAATATCCTGCAGCATGGCTTTGCGGCGGTCGCCGAAGCCGGGAGCCTTAACAGCTACAGCCTTGAAGGTGCCGCGCAGTTTGTTTACAACCAGGGTTGCCAGGGCCTCGCCTTCCACGTCTTCTGCAATGATCAGCAGTTCGCGGCCGGCCTGTACTACTTTTTCCAGTACGGGCATGATGTCCTGGATTACATTGATCTTGCGGTCGGTAATGAATACCAGCGGATTGGTCATAACGGCTTCCATCTTCTCCGCGTCGGTAGCCATGTAGGGAGAAATGTAACCGCGGTCGAACTGCATGCCTTCCACCGTTTCCAGATGAGTGTCCATGGTCTTGGATTCTTCCACGGTGATAACGCCGTCGTCACCAACTTTTTCCATGGCATCGGCAATCAGGCCGCCGATTTCTTCATCTCCAGCGGAGATAGAAGCAACCTGGGCTTTGGCCGCTTTGGTCACAACCTTCTTGGAGGATTTCTTCAGCGCTTCTACCACTGCGTCAACAGCGGTTTTGATACCTTTTTTCAGAATCATGGGGTTCGCGCCGGCCACTACGTTCTTCATGCCTTCCCGGATCATAGCCTGAGCCAGCAGGGTTGCGGTGGTGGTGCCGTCGCCGGCTACGTCGTTGGTCTTGGTAGCAACTTCTTTTACCAGCTGGGCGCCCATATTTTCAAAGGGGTCTTCCAGTTCAATGTCACGGGCGATGGTCACGCCGTCATTGATGATGGAGGGAGAACCGAATTTCTTTTCCAGTACCACATTGCGGCCTTTCGGTCCCAGGGTAACTTTTACTGCATCCGCTAATGCGTCAACGCCGCGTTCCAGGCTGCGGCGGGCTTCTTCGTTAAACAGAATCTGTTTTGCCATATTGATTATCTCCTTTGTAAATTATTTTTTCTTTTTGTCCGGTTCCACAACAGCCAGAATATCCCGTTCTGCCAGGATCAACAGCTCTTCGCCGTTGTACTTGACCTGAGTGCCGCAGTACTTTGCAAACACTACGGAGTCGCCAACTTTTACATCAACAGGAACCCGTTTGCCATCAACGATGGCACCGTTACCTACTGCCAGAACCGTACCCTGCATGGGTTTTTCCTTGGAAGCCGTATCCGGAATGAAAATACCGCTTTTGGTCTTTTCTTCCACTGCGTCTGCTTTAACAACTACATTTGCGCCTAATGGTCTTAACATTACTATGTCCCCTTTCTTGTTTGTGAAGTCGCACTCCATGATTTTGCGACTTCAAATCTTTGTGAGAGTTTACAGCAGGCAGCGTTCCTTTAATTCGCCGTCTGCTAAAATTTAAAACAGTTTTGCGGAATCATTAGCACTCAAAAACCGCGAGTGCCAACTTCCAATACTTATTATAGCCATATCGAAAAAAAATGCAATAGTCAAAATGACAAATCTTGTTTATTTTACAATTTTTTCATAGTTTTTTTGAAAAACGAAAGTAAATTTGGCAAAAATCATGTTGAAAATACAAAAATCACAGGTAATTTTTGCATTTTTACCTGTGATTTTCAAAAAATCGTGTTTTTCGATTTTTTGCTTCTGACTTTTTGACTTTATTGTATTCCACACCATTTTTCGTGAACCATTGATGCAAGCAGGCAGTTCTGTCAACGCTCGGAAAGTGTCAAAATTTTCCTTATCCCAGTTTCAGCGCCGGCACCGCATTCAGGTCCCAGGGGCTGACTACTCCTGCCTGATACATATAATAACCCCGGCAGGCAATCATTACCGCATTGTCGGTACACAGTATTTTGGTAGGATGCACCAGACGAGCTCCTGCCTTTTTGGTAGCCGCCGCCAACTTATGCTGCAGGGTTTTATTGGCTGAGACCCCGCCGGCCAGCACGATTTCTTTCAAACCCGTAGCCTTAATGGCCAGCACACTTTTCTGCACCAGCACATCCGTCACCGCTT
>JAFSPK010000054.1:0-2889 GCA_017443005.1 Acidaminococcaceae bacterium | reverse complement strand
TTTACCGATTTTGCTGATGATTGGAAAGGGTTACCGGATTCCTGCGCAAACGGTTGCGCGGTGCCGGCACTTTCTCTTCATGAACAGGATGGGTAAAGGGAAAAAGAGGCTCGTATTGTTTGTGAATATTCTTGTTGCAAATAGAATAAGGCGAATGGAATTTCTGTATCGGCATACCCGAAACGGTACGTTGCAGAGATTCCATTCGTCTTTTTTTTGAAAATTGCAGAACATAGTTCAGGAAAAGAACTCGCAAAACCGTACACGATTACTATTCCATGGACTCATTCGCCTGTGGCTTCGAAACTCGAGGCTTCGCCTCTCAGACAGTCTCGCCACGACGGCGAATTACGTCTCATGGAATTGCGTAATCGTTCCCGATGTTTTGCTCATTTCTTTTCCTGAACTACAAAACTCAATTTACATAAAGAAAGGACAGATTGCGATGGAAAAAAGAACCCTGCAAAAACTTGGACTAGTTTGCGTCAGCGTGATTTTGTGCAGTGCTGCGTCCTGGTGGAGCGGTAACAGTAATGAAGAAGCGGAAAAGCAAGTGCGGAAACTGGCAGAGCAGCCGGTGGCGGAACAGGTTCAGGAAATTAAAATCACGGTGTGTGTCAGCGGTGCGGTGGCAAAGCCGGGTCTTTATGAAGTGACAAAGGGCAGCCGGGCGCAGCAGGTCATCGAGCTGGCAGGCGGCGTGACGGAAGAAGCGGACATGGACAGGGTCAACCTGGCCCAGTTGTGCAAGGACGGCGGTCACATCAAAGTGCCGCGGATGTCAAAGGCAAGACTGAAAAAGAAGATGGAAGATAAGGCTATGATGAACGATTCAAATCTGACAGGCGATGCAAAAAATACGACTGATTCAAAGAAGAACCATGGTCCGGACAGGAATATTTCCGGGGAAATACTGGTCAGTCTGAATTCCGCTTCCGTAACGGAGCTCACCCGGCTTCCCGGAGTGGGGGAGGCTACGGCCCGGCGTATCATTTCCTTCCGCGGTCGGCAGGGGTTTCAACGGGTAGAAGAATTGATGAAGGTCCCCGGTATCGGTCCGGCAAAATTCGCAAAAATGAAACCCTATCTGATGTTGTAAGGATTTAGCATAGAAAGGTCATATAGAACAGAAATATAGAAAGGAGATGGCATTTGTTCACATACTGGCTGCTTCTGGCATTTCTTCTGTTTTGTCTGGGAGATATTTTTTCTTTTTATGAAATGCAAAAAACGTTCTGGTGCTGCTCAGGACTGTTTTTGCTATTTGAAATAGTCTGTCTTTGCAAAAAATACAATAAAGAGTATCTGTTTTGCGGACTTTGCTGCTTTCTTGTGCTGGCGGGGGGATTTATGACAGGAACCGGAAAACTGGAAACGCAAAAGAGATGGCAGAAACTTTTTGAAAAGCAGATTATCCTGCAGGGTGCTGTAGAACCGGACAGCATACGCAAAAAGGAGCAGGGAATCGGCGCATTGTTGGCGGCAGAGTATCCGCTGCATGGCAAGGTGAGGATTTTTGTGAAAACGGATCCCAAAAATGCTGACCTTACCATGCGGAAGCTGCGGTCCGGAAGAATCGGGTTGACGGGAGTTTTGAAGGAACCGGTCTTTTTGCGCAACCCGGGAACGTATGACGGATATCTTTTTAATAAAATTAAAGGGATTCACGGTAATCTCACGGTTTCGCCTGCCCAATTACATGAACTGGGAGAACCGCTCCCGCTGCGGTTCCGCTTCACAGCTCTTGCGCAGAAGGTGAGGGAAAATGCTCTTGTGCAGCTGCATATCAGCGCGGGCGCGATTCTGCCGGGGATGGTATTGGGCGGGTATCAGGGCGTGGGGCCGGAAGAGGCGGATGTGTTCCGGGACAACGGCATAGCGCATCTGCTGGCTGTATCCGGTACCCATGTGGCGGTACTGGCGATGATACTATAGGCGTTGGTGCGTCCGGCCGGGAAAAAGGGGATCATTTTTATTCAGTTGTTCTTAGCGCTGTATGCGTTGCTCTGCGGTCTGCAGCCTGCGGT
The DNA here is from genome assembly GCA_017443005.1 of Acidaminococcaceae bacterium. Classification (GTDB taxonomy): domain Bacteria; phylum Bacillota; class Negativicutes; order Acidaminococcales; family Acidaminococcaceae; genus Succiniclasticum. The sequence goes on along the minus strand of JAFSPK010000054.1, from coordinate 862 downwards.
ACTGCGCGCCGTGGTCATGGCCTGTGTGTTGCTCTGGGGCCGCAGCCGGAAACTGAAGGCGGACAGCCTCCGGTTATTATTACTGACAGGCTGGGTTCTGCTGCTGGCAAATCCTTTCTGGCTGTTTGACATCAGCTTTCAGCTTTCCTTCGTGACCACTGCGGGATTGATGCTGGCAGGATCGAAAGTGACCGCATATATTCCTCAGAATCTTCCGGACTGGTTGCGGACAGTGTTGGGCGTGACACTGACGGCCCAGATTTTTTCTTTTCCGTTTTCCGTGTTTTATTTTCACCGGGTCTCCCTGATCGGGCTGGTCAGCAATCTGGTTTTGCTTCCCGCGCTGGAACTGGCCGTGCTGTTATTTCTGACAGGACTTTGCTTTTTATTTTTGACATCTGTCGGAGGCATGCTTTGCGGTCTTCTTTTTCCTTTCGCCGGCGACATTCAGCCGGGCAACGGTATCTTTGCTGTTGTCGTAAGTTTTCCCTTTTCTGTTGCGGAACGCCTGCTGCAGGGTGCGGTTGCAGCGGGAAAGCTGCTGGCAGGATTGCCCTTTGCGGCAGTGGATGTTGCCGGGTGGTACAAGGTGCAGTATTTCTGTTATCTGGGGTTCATGGCTTCCTTTTTTGATCTGGGTCCGTTCAGCCGCCTGTCTTCCCGGCAGAGAAAACGCTGGCTTGGAGTATTGTTTTGCAGCTTCCTTCTGATAAATGCTGCGCGTTATCTTTTGCCTCAGGATTTGACGGTTCACTTTATAGATGTGGGGCAGGGCGACGCAGCGCTGGTCCGGACACCGGCAGGAAAGAACATTTTAATCGATACAGGCGGTCTGCAGGGTGAAGCGGATATTTCCCGCATG
>JAFSPK010000053.1:0-11657 GCA_017443005.1 Acidaminococcaceae bacterium | reverse complement strand
GTGCGTGGATTGAAATCACAACATGGCCAACCGGTCCGCAGCACAGCGGGTCGCACCTCGTAAGAGGTGCGTGGATTGAAATAATATCCTCAACCTCTATCCCCATATCACTGAGTGTCGCACCTCGTAAGAGGTGCGTGGATTGAAATATGGTGGAAGAAATGAAGGCCATAGAGCGGCGTAGTCGCACCTCGTAAGAGGTGCGTGGATTGAAATCCCGAAGAGATAAAACAGTTCGTCCGTGATCACGTCGCACCTCGTAAGAGGTGCGTGGATTGAAATCGACCTGTGGCTGGAACTTTTTATGCTGGCCGAGTCGCACCTCGTAAGAGGTGCGTGGATTGAAATTATTACTACCTCTGTATTCCCAGTAGTACCGCAACCGTCACACCTCGCAACAATGATTATCCAATTTGAATATGAAAATACTGAAAGGCTGGTAATAATATGGAAAAACAAATGCCGAAAATTCAATTATCTGCAGAGGAGCAACGCCGTTTTTGCCGATTTGAAATTTCACAGAAAGAATGATTACATGGAATAAATAGTGCGGAATACCAGATGAATGAATCCTATCGTATATGTGCTGAAGATTTGCTGGCAGCCGTACAGAATATCAAGAAAAGAAATCTGAGCCCGGCTGAATATGCGAATGATTGGTTTTGGCCATTGTACGAATTATTTTATGATGATGGAGGTATTTCCGATTTTGTAGACATAGATCCTTTGGACAGGGATGATTGGAATGGCCTTCCGGACGAGCAGTCTGTTTTCTATTATGTCTATTATGAAATAAATGAAAGCTGTGAAGGTGATTACCTGGTTGATTTGGACGGACTTATCAACGAAATACAGACATGGCTTGCAAATAAAGATAAACCTGTTACGGATCGCATTTTTACGATCCTGCAGAAAAAAGACTTTCTCTCTTACTGGGAGGGAAAACCGTTGGAACAGGCGGAGAGCTGGGTAAGAAGATTATTCCGCCAGTTTACAGATGAGTTCTGTGCAGTAAATAATTCCAAAGCCTTGGAGATAAAAGCATATGCATGTTATGGAGACGGCAGTGCAATTTACGAACAGGACTGGTTTGCATCCAGAGATTGTCTTGAAAAGCTGATGGAAATTTCTCCAAGGCCTCAATATGCAAATACTTTAGGTTATATTTATTATTATGGCCGTTGTAACAAATGTATTCCGGAATACGAAAAGGCATTTAAGTACTTTTCTATTGGCGCGGCAGGCGGGCACCCGGAGTCACGCTATAAGTTGGCTGACATGTTCATGCATGGGTATGGTGTAACAAAGAATGAAAGGACAGCGGCAAATTTAATACGGGAATCCTATGAAGAGGAACTGGAACAGTTTTGCGAGGGTGATTTTTTGTCAAGCTTTGCAGACGCTGCATTCAGGATGGGTAATGTATATCGTAAAGGGATTGGCTGTTGGACAGATGAAAATAAGGCGTACTACTTTTTTCTGCAGGCCCGGTTTGCAATAAAGATGCGGATGCGGCAGGGAAAATACTATGGAGATCACAAAGTGGCCGAAAATATTGAAGAAGCAATCAATGAAGTGCTACCAAAGACAAACTCCCCGGTTCCACAAAGGCAGGCCTGCTACGGAACAATGTCAAGTTTGCTGCAAAACGGATTTCGAAAACGCCATCATATGCAAATGATCATAAAAAGAGTAAATGATGGGTTGCGCATCCTTTTCCGTATAGTTCCTTTTGAGAATGAGCAATATAAACCTAAGTTATTTGTTACGGTTCCACCAGCGGCTTTTTCCGGTATGGTAACCCATCTTCAAGTAACTGTCATGAATATCAAAACATTTTTGACGTTCAACAAGTTTGCACCGAAAGACCATTCTCATTCTTCCGGTGACAGTGATTCTTGCAAAGAAAATAGTACAGAAATCATTAATTTTGATTGCATTAAAGGTTATGATTTCTTCTTCTATGGGAAAAAAGTTGCAACGATTAATGCTGACTATGTTTTGTACCTGTCTTTGATAAAAGGAAAGAAGTATCGCTTTGCCGCGGTAAGATTTCCGGGAGGGCAGAAAAAATATCACTATCGGTGCGACGCTGTCCTAAAGATTGGAAATCAGGCTGTGGTGTCAGTGAACCCACAATCTTTTTTGATACAGTCTTATTAACAGATTGTGGGTTCACTGACACCACAATCTTTTTCGAACTCTTATGAAATTGTTCATCGTTCCAATCTTTTGTCATGGACTCATTACACTAGACTGTTACAAGTAATCAACGCAGATGCGCGCGAATGGTATGAAAGAGAGGCATACGAGCAGGGCTGGTCTGTACGTACTTTACAAAGAAATATTGATACTCAATATTATGAACGTATGTTGGTTTCCCAAAACAAGAAACCGGTTGAAGAAGAAATGAAGCGATTAACAGCATCCCTGCAAGAGAAGGCATCTTTTGTCAAAAATCCTTATATGCTCGAATTTTTGGGACTGCCAGAAGATCAATCCACATTGGAATCAACGCTGGAGTCAGCAATTATTACAAATTTACAGAGATTCCTTATGGAACTTGGTAAGGGGTTTGCGTTTGTTGCCCGGCAACAACGAATTCATACAGAAAAGCAAGATTATTATATTGACCTGGTATTCTATAATTACATGCTCAAGTGTTTTGTGCTCATAGATTTGAAAATGGGAAAAATAACTCATCAGGATGTTGGTCAAATGGATATGTATGTTCGGATGTATGACGAACTAAAGCGGGGAGAGGGAGACAATCCTTCCCTTGGCATCGTTCTTTGTTCAGAGACAGATGAAGATATTGCTCGCTATTCAGTGCTCCATGGTAATGAACAGCTTTTTGCTTCGAAGTATAAATTGTTACTTCCATCTGAGGAACAATTGAGAGCTGAAATCGAAGCGCAGAAGGAAATCTTCTATTTGCAGCATCCAGAGATTCAACAATAGTAAGATTTTTTGTTGCGTTATTCGTTGCTGTTCTGCGATAATGATATAAGACAAAGAAAGTGTGAAAGACGTGTATCAGCCTCCCTTTACCATGACGGAAGAAATAACCAATCTTGTGATAGAAATCGGCGAGATGGTTGGAGGAAATTGTTTGCCGTCAGGATGTCGGTGTAAAAGTCGGTAAAAATGTCGGTATAAACGGTAACGCAACGGAAGAAAAAGTTTTATTACTTTTGCAACAGGATTCCCGCCTAACTTCCAAAGTGCTGGCGTCAACGCTGGGGATTTCGCAACGGCAGGTGGAGCGAATCCTGAAGAAGCTGAAAGAGACGGGGCGCTTGGTACGGCATGGTTCACCTAAAGGCGGATGCTGGGAAGTTGTGTAAACATTGTATGAAAGTTTATAGATATAACTAAAAGGAAAAAGGAGGAAACCAACCATGTTGAAAAGAATCATAACTTGTTTGTTGGCCTTGTCGCTTCTGGCTGGAGTACAGGTGAGCTTTGCCGCAGAAAAAGCAGGTGCGGAGGCGGGACCGATTTCCAAGGCGGAACACAGTCAATATCCACGGGCTTATGAAAAGGCGATTCTTGCCGCAAGATCAGAAGTTCCGGCAACAGCCGAATATCAGGGCATGTTAATTGAAAAGGAAACCGATAAGACGATTGCCTTTTCGTTTTTCGATAACAGCACGCTCCGTGCCTATGAAGTCACCGTGATAAAAGAGATAAATAAGGTGAAAACTGTTAAAATCGGAGGAAGCAGTATTCCCGGCAGCACGACTGTTAATAAGACAGTCGAAGATATCGAAGAAATAATTAGCTTGGAGTATCCGGACGGCAAAATAAAATCAATTGAGCAAAAGTGCGAGGGAAACCTCACCTATTATGAAGCGCAGCTGGAAACGCAGCGGTTTACGGTAGACCTTAAGATCAATCCGGTAACAGGAGCCATCGGCAGCCGGGTGTTGGAGTTTAAAGTGGAACCGCCCAAGGCGGAAGAGAAGAAGCAACCTTCCCATAATCCGGCAAAAGAAGAACAGGTAAAACCGAAGCATCATAATCCGATTCCACCTGTTCCCGGCGAATGGATGTGCGGCAACTGCGGTACCCTGAACCACGAGGGACAATTCTGTACCAATTGCGGAATCCGGAGACCTGCGGATATGGAAGCGCCTGTTGTTAAATGCAGCAAGTGCGGATGGAAGCCTCAGGATCCCTATAACATCCCGAACTTTTGCCCGGAATGCGGCGCTCAGTTTGAAAAATAGCTCAGGCTTTTTTAATGCCATAATAATTCCCGTTCCAGCGTTTCCCGGCGTTGCGGACGGTAAGCGGAACGTAGTGGGGGCCTTTGGATTTTCGGTACAGCGCGGAGTGTTCAAATACATTTTCAATGGTCTGTTGGCCGAATCCACCCAGCCAGAACCACATACGCTGGCAGAAGCGGAAGTCTTCCCGGCTTTTGTCCTGCCAGCTGTGCCCGTGATAGTACATCCGCTGTAGTTCCGGGTCGGCGTCAAAGGCTTTTTGCAAAATGAAATCAACAGAAGGGGCGTTCGTTGTCAATGAATTGTTGACGGCGGGCGCTTCTGCTATTTTTGGGCGTAAACTTTCGCAGAATTTTACCGCTTCCGTCAAATCTGCCAGACGGTTGCCGCAGACGGTACGCCCTGTCACCGTGATGCCCCGGCCGGAACCGTACCATTCATACTCTTTCCCGTGGTAGCCGATGGTTTTGCGCCCGGGTAAAAGGTATGAATTTATATTTGGCAGAAAGCCCCACACGTGCACGCCGTTTCCGGAAGGGGAGAGGTCGCACCAGGCGTCAGGGGCAAGCTGCAAAATTTTGTTCAGCCGGGGAGAATTGGGAATGCAGTCGTCAATGTCGATACAGGCCAGGTCGTTTTGCCGGGAGAGAAGCAGGCTCACTCCGCCGTTTGTCGGAATGGTGCGAACTGCCTCTGCAAAAGGTCTCCCTTCCGTTTCCCAATACTGCCCGCGCAAAACGGTTTCGCCATACGTCGGCAGTTTTTTCGCTTTGCCATCAACAAAGACAGGCTTCCAGTTGATCCAATAGGGCAGGGCTGTCAAAAATTCCGGGATGACTTCCGGGTTTACTTCTATAATTTTTGTTTCTTGCGTAATCATAATTTTCCTTTCTGAATTTGTAAAAAGTAAGCAGTGTTGGAGGGGGAGCTGAGAGAAATGGTTTGTTGTAGCAGTCCTACGTGCTAATTGAAATGAATAGCACGGGGCTGGCGTTTCGTGTTTGTCAGTGCTGGTTTTCGGCCAGTGTCTTTGGTTATCGTTTTTTCAAAAAATGCAGGAAATACAGGAAGTGCAGAAAAAGTGCAGGTGCCTGAACAGGCATGGCTACAGGATTTTCTCTGATTGGCTGTACTTCCTGTACTTTTTTATATATCTGTTTCATAATAAAAAAATTCATATGAAATAGAGCAGGGAAAAAAGTGCAGGAAGTGCAGGAAAGTTTTGAAACCGGCACAGATACTGGATTTGCTCTCCTGTACTTTTTTCAGAAAAAGTGCAGGACGCTGTTAAAAAGTTCAGGAATGGTGAAAAAAGTACAGGCTGTTTTTTGAAAAGAGGGGAAAACTGTTTTGAAATAAAAGTTAAGAAATGGTGAAATTATAATCGTAAACACAATCCTCCATAGCAGTAACCTGTTTCCCGGCGCACCTTAATTTTCCCGTGCAGCTGCATGGCTTCGGCAAAACTTTTGCGCTGCCAGCCGTGATTTCCGTTTTTGAACAGCCAGTTGTTGAAATCTTCCAGCGCTTTGCTGAATTTCAAAAAGCCCAGGCTGGGTTCCGTCCGTTCGTCCAGCCACTGTTGCAGCAAATCGCTTTCTTCATAAAATGCGGAAGCGGCTTTGGCTACTTCATCCGGCACATCGTTGCCCAATCCTTCCGCAAACCAGAGTTTTGCCCCTTCCACGCACCAGGCCAGGCAGGCGTTCAGATTTTCCGGCTGCAGCAGTTTTTGTTTTAACTTGGCATCCCGGTTTTCGATTTGTGCTGTAAAAGGAACAATCACCAGACGGCGGCGGATGCCTTTGTCCATGGCGTCGGATATCGCGGGCAGGTGGTTGGTCTGCAAAATCAGCTTGAAGGAAGGACAGAACTCAAACGGTTCGGCGTTCAGATGCCGGGCGGTCAGCGTATCGCCGCCGGTGAGGAGTTTGACCTTTGCTTCGTCCAGACGGCGGTTGGGGTTGCTTTCGCTGGACAGCACGTAGCGTTTGCCGGGCAGCTTGGCGAACTCCGGCGTGGGGCGCTGTCCGTCGGTCACGTAAGCCGTGGCCAGCAGCGTGTCGATGGACAGGGTGGCTTTGTAGTCGCTGATGGCCGCCGCAATGGTTTCAAAGAAAGTGCCCTTGCCGCTGCCGCCTGGGCCGTAGGCGATAACAAACTTTTCTTCTTCCGTGCTTCCGGTGAGGCAGTAGCCCATAAACTTCTGCATCCAGCGGCGGACGGCAGGGTCGGGAAGAATGGTGTGGACGGTTTGCAGCCAGAGATTTTGCGCCAACGGTGTGGCGCTCTTTCCATTGTTTTCATTGTGTGAGGCAGAAACGTTACCCGCCGTTGCGTCCGTTTTTGCAGGCATTTCTTTTGCGCTGGCGCAGGAAAGCGGCGTTTGGGTGGCAACATTTTCCTCGAAACCTGCCGCGCAGATTTTTGTCAGCAGATCCTTTTTGTCAAAGGGCTGCAACGTGCCGGTAGCCAGGTTCAGCGTGCCGTTCTGAACATTTAGCAGAAACGGATTCGCATCAAAGGCGGCAAAGTCTGTGGCGTTGCAACCCTGCCAGTAGTTCACGGCGTCTTTGAAATGGTGCAGGGATTCCGATTTTCGCAGCCAGTCCAAAACGTTAGCGCGACGTTTTTGTTCCGTCTGGTCCAGCGTCTGGGGCAGGCTGCGAATGGCGGAAGCCAGTTTGCGGTAGGCAGTTACGGCAACGTTGCGGAGCACGGCGTTGGTTTCTTCCTGCCAGCGCTTGCCGTTCCAGTGCACCCACCGATTGATTTGCGGCACGAACTTCCAGTCGCTTCCAATCATGACGTGAAGCCGTTCCGCGTTGCCCGGATCGGTGTAGGGCAGGTTCATGAGGTACTGAATTTGGGTTTGGTTCATGGGTATCCTCCTTGAAATTTATTTCTCAACTTGTATAAATAATTTAGATGGTCAAAATGAAACCGGAATTTAAAAAAAATCCCTCTACTTGTATAATCGCTGCAGCTCCAAAAAATTCAACCACATCTTGAAAAAAATTTTTCCCTCTACTTATCTATTCCGGCAAGGGGGTCGAAATATGAGATTGTTTTTATAAAAAATTTAAAATGTTACAAAAAAAGTGAAAATGGTTTACAGTTTTCCATGCAAATTAGTACTGGAAGTTTAAGTGGATATGCGATACAATGAGTTGTGAAAGCAGTAAAAATTTTGGTAACGGAGATAACCATTACAAAGGGAAGTACACTGCGTCAGGCTGCCTTTGGCTGCGAACACAGGGTAGCTTGAACCGGGATTTTTAAAGGGGGTATTCTTGCAATGAAAAAGTTATTCTTCTTCTTATGTTGCCTGTTAGCGTTATCAGCGACGGCTTTTGCGGAGAAATCCGAATGGATCGATCCGGGTTATGATTTTACGAAAGCCAAAAGTATTTGTGTTGACTACGCGGCCGCCCCTGAAATTGCGGACGGCGTCCGGGATAAGGATGCGCAGGCTGTGTTTTTTGAGCGGGCCAAAGCGGATATTGTCGATAAACTTATCAAAGCAAAATATAACGTCGGGCTCACGGACAATGCCAAAGGGAACGCAGCAGGCAAAGAAGCAGCAAACACAAAAGCTGTGAAAACGCAGTCTGCCGAAAATCCCCGGCTCGCTTCCGGCGATTATGATTTAGTGGTCAGATGCACGGTTTCGCAATATGATACCGGGAAAAAACATGTGGAAGCCCATACGGAAACGGTAATGGTTCCGGTTACCGCCACCGTGTTAGACGTAACCGGCCATATGCAGACCATCACCATACAGGAACAACAGGTTTACAATATTCCAGCGGGAGAGTATCCTGCCGCATTTGTGAAGGCCCGGTTTGATGTGATCAGTACAAAGACGAACCAAAATGTCTGGACCTGGGAGGATGCGCGGGAAAAGGTTGCGGACCCGGGTATCTCCAACGTTAAACCGAAAGAAGTTCTTACAGGCATCATGGCAGATTTTTCAGCGAGCTTACGGCATAATTTAAAAAGCAGAAAGCCGAAAGGAAAGTAAGAAGACACGGATTAAATACGTTTTTAAGGAACCGCTGGTTGTTTCCACAGCGCCTGCTAACAAGCGGGCGTTTTTCTTTTCACTTATATACTCCGGCAAGGCGCCAAAATCTGTTGGAAAAATTTTCCCTCACTTGTATAAACAGGAATGGGTATTAAAATGCAAGTCGATTCACCAAAAAAATTTTCTCTCTACTTGTATATTCCGGAAGGGGTACCCAAATCTAAAGTGGCTTTTTCGTTATTTTTCAAAAAAACACTGCCGGTTTGCAAATCAAATATAGGCGTGGCTTATTTCATAATGTAGCTGTGATGCTCTTATCATGTATCAGGGTGTGCTTTTTCATTAAGCTTTCTTTTCATCAAAACTTCATAGAAAACGCATGAAATCTATGCTATAATACAACTGCGGAAGGAATCGTGCCGGTCAGAAAGACAGGTGTCGATTTGAAAGATTTTGAAAAGATTGATTGGGATTCTTTAACCTTCGCCAACAATTACATTTTTCTGGAGGTGATGAACAACAAAAATCGTTGCCAGTACCTGATAGAGAAGGTTTTGCACATACCTATTAAGAGGATTCTGCACATTGTAGCGGAGCGCCACACGAACAGCCCGCGGATCAGCAGTAAGAGCATTCGGCTTGATGTGTATGTGGAAACTCTGGACGGAACAGTCATAGATTTGGAAATGCGGGTGACAGGGAAGGGCAGCACCATTTACCGTGATGCAGAGGAAGAGCAAGTGGAAAACGAGCTTCCGTTGCGCACGCGTTATTACCAGAGCCTGATCAGCATGGACATGCTGCGCAGGGGGATGAATTATCCGGAACTGCGTAAATCCTTTGTAGTTTTTATCTGCACGTTTGATCCGTATGGAAAAGGTCTGCCGGTGTATCATTTCACGTATCGCTGCAAAGAAGACGATGCTTTGCAGATGGGCGACCTGACGGAGAATATTTTCCTGAACGCCAAGGCTGCAGACAACACGGAAGATAAAGAACTGGCTGCGTTTTTGCGGTATGTGAACAGCGGACTGGCGCAGAATAAATTTACGCAGGAGATTGACGAAGAAACAAAGCGTGTGAGGAATGACACGAAATGGAGGGAACGCATCGTGACCTGGGAAATGGATTTGCGGATTATGGAAAAAAGGGCGCATGAAAAAGGAAAACAGGAAGGAATACAAGAAGGAAAACGTGAAGGCATAGCTCTTGGAAAACAGGAGGGTATAGCTCTTGGAAAACAAGAAATTGCTGAAGCGTTACGCAAAAAAGGTATGTCCGAAGCAGAAATTGCTGAAGTAACGGGACTTCCTGAAAAAAAAGAAACACTGAAGTAACAGTTTGTTTTTGTGGTTTTCTGTCTGCAGGAGCAATGCTTTTGCTCAGAGTGTTGATTTAAATTTGATATAAGTGTTTGACCGCACGATTCTTTCGCAGCGCCTGTAGCCATGCAGGCGCTTTTTGTTCACTTAATACCAAAGGACAAAAATCGAAACCACTGCAAATGTGAAGCAAAAATTATCCATCTACTTGTATACTCCCGAAGGGGTACCCCAATCTAAAGTGGCTTTTCCAAAATTTTTAAAATGTTACAAAAAATGTGGAAAAGGTTTACAGTTTTCCGTGTAAATTGGCAGTAGAAGTTTTAGTGGGATTAAGAAACCGTGTATGACGTGCTGGTTGGCGAAGAAGCGGACGAGGATGTTATCTTTGTGGCGGGGATTGCTGCCGAAGGCTATTTCACGCAAGGGGAACGGAGCCAGGGGGCGCAGGCGAAAACCGTCGCATGAGCAGGTTTATTGTGTTTGATTGCATTTCAAATTTCGTCTGATATGTTTATGATATGGTATTTTCTTTTTCTAAAATTTCTGCTATACTAATAACAAGGAACAAGGAAACAAGGAAAACGCGTTTAAACGGAGGCGATAAGAATGGCGGAATCAGCACAGACTTTATATGAACAGAAGCGGGTTACTATTACATCAAAAAGACAATTTACCATTCCTCAAAAGTTTTACACAGCACTTGGTTTTACAAGGGAGGCTGTTTGCACGATACAGGGTGGAGCGCTTGTTATTAAACCGGTCGTGTATGCTCCAGGCGGAGATTTTTCTGAACATATTTTAGCGGATTTAATTGCGGAAGGATTTTCCGGTGAAGAACTGCTGACGGAATTTAAATTGAGACAGGCTAAAGTTCGTCCGGCAGTTGAGGCTATGTTGAAAGAAGCTAAAGCGGCTGCGCGTGGAGAAGGTGAGTACGCCACCTATGAGGAAATCTTTGGGGCGGAGGAATGAAATGGCGGAATTGCGAATTCTTCCTCCGGCTGCCAAATATTTTAAAAAGCTGAAGGACAAGCAGTTAAAAAGATTGTTTCAGGAAGCGATAGATGAAATATTGGAAGACCCGTCTGTCGGGGAAGAAAAAAAGGGCGACTTAAAAGGGATCAAAGGATACGATATTTTTTATAATCATACGAATTATGAACTGGCTTATACTGTAGAATATGTCAAAAGAAACAATAGTGATGCAGTAGATGTCGTTGTTGTGATTATGGCAGGAACCCGTGAGAATTTTTATGAGGCATTGAAACGTTATTGGTCTTGAAAGATTTAAACGGCATTGAATATGATAGAAAACAATAAGGGTTATATTTTACGGCGTCTGCCCAAATAATTGGCAGACGCTGTTTTATGTGCAAAAAAATGTAAAGTGCTTCCTAAGGTTTTCTTGTGCTATATCTTGTGACAGTAATAAAAAGATGATAAAATAATAATTGTCAGTGGAAGAGAGACTGATAAGCCTAAAGGTCTTCTATGATAAAAATTTAATCATAGGAGGCCTTTTATTTCCAGTAGCATCTCTGCTAAGGAAGCCGGGTGGCTCTTATGGATGAACAATGAGTAAGCCCGGAGTGACGAAGAAGAACAAAAAGATAAGCGGCATCGTGGGTATGGATTTTGAAAATACATGGAGGTGACTTGTAAACATGGGTTTCTTTGATGATTTGTTCAGCGACGATAATGACGATAAAAAAGAAAAGAAACAGAAGAAAAAAAGAAAGCATGAAGAAGGTGACTCTGACAATGACAAAGGTTTCTTCTCCAGTATTTTCGATAATGACGACGATGAAAAAATAGAATTTGATACAAAGGAATCGGACCGGGAGAATCAGGAGTCGAAGTTTGACGAAGATGATTCGGAGGATGATGACGGCAAAGGATTTTTCTCCAGTATTTTCGACGATGACGATGATGAAAAAATAGAATTTGATACAAAGGAATCCGACCGGGAAAATCAGGAGTCCGAGTTTGACGAGGATGATTCGGAAGAGGATGAAGACGATGGCAAAGGCTTCTTCTCGAGTCTATTCGACGACGATGACGATGACGACGACG
>JAFSPK010000052.1:0-64969 GCA_017443005.1 Acidaminococcaceae bacterium | reverse complement strand
GTGTAAAATCCGTTCAATCAGGTACTTGCAAAGCTCTTTGTTCTTCAGCACCTCCTGAAATACGTAATTATTGGCAAACGTTAACGAATCCCAGTCAATTGTTTTCAAACTTTACCTCTTTCCGACCGGGGCATTGTTTCCTCATAGCTATTGTAGCGCGGTTTGGAAACAAACGCAAGGAATGACGCAAGATTTCACAACATATCTAACCTCTGATTCCCTCTCCCGGTCACTTTAGTGACCGGACTTTTTTCGTAACTCCAGTCATAGTGCGGTTTTCCATCCTGCTTTCTGTTATAAATATAGACAGTCTATTTGTCTGTCTCCAGGTGGCACTTCTTTCGTTCATTTTATTGCTTTGCTCGAGAAAGCTGCCACTGCGCTGTGCCGCCAAAACTGGGGTTATGCAATATAATTTGAGAAATCAGCTTACTTTTAATCAAGAAAATGAAAACTAACAAGCCAAAAGGAACAGACATCGCAAAAACGGAAACGATTGCTATTCCATGAACTTATTCGCCTGTGGCTTCGAAACTCGGTGCTTCGCACCTCAAACAGTCGAAGCCACGGACGTCTCATTTCGTTTCATGGAATCACGCAATCGTTTCCTATGTTTTGCTTATGCCTGTTCCTTTTTTAATTGTTTCTTCCTTCATCAGAACATATACGCCACGTTCACGCTGCCGCCGATGCCGCGATGCTTGCCGCCGTACCCATAGATACTGAAATCCACCTTCCACGGATTCGTCTCGGTCGCGTCCATGCGCAGGCCAATCTCACCCCGCACGCTGCCACCTTTGATGCTGGCCGCACGGATCGGCGTGTTGCCGTTCAGCATACCTCCCGATTCTCCGTCAAACTGATACTCATACGCAAGGCCGCCATACCAGTTCCACTTCTTGTCCGTCGATCCGTAACGGGCGCCCACACGCAACAGGCTGCTGTTTACCGCGTCCAGGTCATACCGGCCCGCCGCATTAAAGCTTACGCCGTTCCGTCTGGTATAGAAGAACTTACCGTACACATCCAGTTCACGATTCTTCTTCACTTCGAACAGCTTGCCTATACCAATATGGCCGCCGTAATAGTTTGCGTGCACGTTGTATCCGTACTGGTTGCCTTCACCGTCCCGCAGCATATTGGACGCGCTGTCGCTGATGCGGCCCATACGCACGCTGGCTTCTGTATAAACCTTGTGCTTGTTGGTCCACTTAGCCAGCAGACCGCCGCCCGCGTAATGGGTATCGCCGTCGCCCCGGCCGCCGTCATCACTGTGCAACGTGTAATTGCCTTTTCCATACTCTGCAAATACGCCCCACTCGAAGGTACCTTTCTTGTGTTCGCGTTTCGATCCCACTGCTACGACTGCATTCCATGTACGGGTATCCACATGACTGCCCGTCTTATACCGGGATGCCCCGCCGCCCATGGCAGCAAAGGTCGATGTCCCATCCGGCGAAAGATTGGTTAACATGCCCAGACCTTCCACCGCGCTGTCCACATACTCCTGCCCTGCTGCAAGCGCCGCAATTCCGGCTTCGGTCGCCATAACCGTCCGATGGGTCTGCTCAGCCGCTCCGCCGGCCCCGGTTTTCGTAGTGAAGATCAGGTCACTGCCGGACAAAGATGCCACGCCTTCCCCCTCACTCGTAGTTCCCACCATGTACTTGGTACCGGTAATGGTTCCCACTTTATCACCGAAATCGGACACCAGCGTCATCTGCTTGTTAGCGTCCAACAATGTAATATTAGTGAAGTTGATCTTCGCCGTATCTACGTCTGCACCACTGAACGTGATGTTCTTCGGACGTGTCATCAATGCGCTGCTGTCTTTCCAGTCCACACTGCCGAAGGTCAGCTTGCCGGCCTGGTTCTCCGCCGCTGTGAACGTAACAACCCCGCCGCTGATCGCCAGCTTACCGGTAATGTTGGCGTCCACCGTCACACCGGTCACCGGCGTATAGCTGTACGAAGTCTTCTTCACCCGCTCTGCCATGTCTTTCAGTGTGGCGTTAGCCTGCAGCAGCGTCATGCTGTCACCCGCCGCAATCGTTTCCGGACTTGCATAGGAAACTGCAAAACTATCTGTTCCTAACGCCGCCACGTCGGCATAATTGTATCCCGCGCCGCTGCGGTCAAATACAGTTGCGCCCTTTTTCCATTCTGCCGGACCTAATGTTACGGAAGCTACATCCAGTGTCCCGGCTTTATAAATCAGATGCTTCTTTTCCGTGTTAAGCGTTACGCCTTTGTCCTGTGTACCTGCAATGCTCACGCTCTTCGCCGCATCCGATTCCGTAAACGTTTCCTGTGTATTGCCGTAAGCATTGGCGCCATTGATAGGAACGTTAGCAAAGAATCCATCCGTGTCGCTTTGGAGAATATCCACATGAGTTCCGGCAGCCAACTCTGGCACGTTCATACTATCGGTTTCTATGGTGGCCCCTGCTGCCATTGTCCAGCTTGCAGGAACTTTATCCGCCGTACCGTTCGCACTCTTCACCGTAATTTTGTCTAACGTTACCCCACTTACAGTAAAGGTCACGTCGTTACCGCTAACGCCGGAATCACCCGTTGCGTTGGCATCCAGTTTCGTGTTCGTCTGGTCAAGAGCAACCGTAAAGGAAGGAGTGCCGGAAACTTTTGTCGCCACAACACCATTCACATCTTTCAACAGCGTCATGGATTTCCCCAGCGGATCCACCGTTGCATTGAACTGCACACCGGAAATATCCACAGCGGAATTGCCGTCAAATTTGTAAGTTGCTTTCGTTCCGTTCTGGTTTGCATCACTGCCGTTTGTATAATGGGTACCGCCGTCATTCCACGCAATATCCCCGGTCAGCGTTGCGCTACTTACCTTTTTATCGCCGACAGTATAGGTTAATGTGGATTGCGCCGCATCCTGTGACAACGTATCCGTATGCGTACCGGCCAAGGTTAAATTCTTCCCCGTAATCGTATCGGAGAAAGCAACCTCATACGTTTGTCCTGCAAACGCCGACAACTTATTATTGCTAATCGCATTGGGAATCGCAGCGCTTGCGTCCACGATCCGCATGAGGTTACCCGTCTCCATTGTATCGGAGTTGGCGAAAGCTAAACCGTCTGCGCTGATGGTTGCCGTCGACACATCGTATGTCTTATCAAAAGTGCGGGCCACAGTAGCTGCCGTTCCGTCATCATTGGCGAAAGTAACGCTGCCCAGCGTCAGGGTATTGATTTTTTTCTTTGACTCTTCGTAAATGATCTGGTTTGTATTTGCTTCATTAACTTTCACGCCGCCTTTGGTCTGTGTGCCGGTAATCGCCACGCCGCCAATGTCAAGTTCAGAAGTAATCGTACTGTTGTCAACCTTCCACGCGTAGTTTCCATTTACTGACACGCCATTGAAGTAATTTGTAGCACCGTCAGCCGCCTTGATAAGTACTTTCGTCTCACCGGGTTCCAAACCGGAAGGTGAAGCCACAACTAAGTCATCCGTTTCCACCGTGGCGCCACTAGCCAGCATCCAGTTAGCCGGAACCGTATCTGCCGTACTGCCTACACTCTTTATATTCACTTTATTAATGGCCACTCCGCTCACGGTGTAGGTGACATCGCTGCCACTCACACCTGCCGAACCGGAAGCACTTGCATCCAGTTTCGTGTTTGTCTGGTCAAGGGTAACCGCAAAGGAAGGAGTGCCGGAAACCTTTGTCGCCACAACTCCCGTCACGCCTTTCAGCAGCGTCATAGATTTGGTCGTACCGGCCAGCGGATCTGAAGTCGCACTGAACGCGACGCCGGAAATATCCACAGCAGAGTTCCCATCAAATTTGTAAGTTGCTTTCGTTCCATTCTGGTTTGCATCACTGCCGTTTGTATAATGGGTACCGCCATCATTCCACGCAATGTCCCCGGTCAGTGTTGCGCTGCTTACTAACTTATCGCCAACGGTGTAAACCAGTTTTGATTTTTTCGTAGACGTTGCGGTATCATCTGCCTGACTCAGCGTATCCGTATGCGTACCGGCTAAGGTTAAATTTTTCCCTGTAACCGTATCGTTGAAAGCAATGCTGTATGTTTTATCTGCGCCGCCGTTAAACTGTGCAAGCGTTTCATCATTTGCATTTTTAAGCGCCGCGGTTGCATCTACCATCGTCATGGTGTTGCCAGTTTCCATTTTTGCACGGCTTGCTTCCGCAAACTTCAGGTTATTTGCGTTGATCGTCGCACTCGTTGCATCGTACGTTTTGTCAAAGGCACGGGCCGTTCCATCCTTTGCAAAGGTAACTTCTCCCAGCGTAATGCTGGTCAGTTTTTTCTTCGTCTCTTCGTAAATAAGCTGGTTCTTATTAGCTTCGTTTACTTTCACGCCGCCTTTGGTCTGGTTGCCTGCAACCATAACACCGCCGGCTTCAAGGTCTGAAGTAAGTGCGCCGCCCGACGTCCACGCATAACCGCCCTTCACTTCAACACCACTGAAATAATCTGTGCCGGTCGCAGTGATAATTACCTTCGTCTCACCGGGGCTCAGATTGGAAGGCTTCGTCATGTTATCCGTTTCCACCTTAGCGATAACTTTATCAGAAGAATCTTTTGCCAGCGTCCAGTTAGCCGGAACCGTATCTGCCGTACTGCCTACACTCTTTATATTCACTTTATTAATGGCCACTCCGCTCACGGTGTAGGTGACATCGCTGTTGCTCACACCTGCCGAACCCGTCGCCTTGGCATCCAGTTTCGTGTTTGTCTGGTCAAGGGTAACTACAAAAGCAGGAGTGCCGCTCACTTTGTTAGACGCAACACCATTCACATCTTTCAGCAGCGTCATAGTTTTGGTTGCACCCGCCAGAGGATCCGCCGCCGCATTGAACGACACGCTGGAAATATCCACTGCAGAGTTCCCGTCAAATGTGTAAGTTGCTTTCGTTCCGTTCTGGTTTACATCACTGCCATTCGCGTAATACGTACCTCCATCATTCCAGGTGATGTCTCCGGCCGGCGTCGCACTGCTTACTACTTTATCGCCAACAGTATAAGTTAATGTAGTTTGCGCCGCATCCTGTGACAATGTATCCGTATGCGCACCTTTTAAAGTTAAATTCTTCCCCGTAATCGTATCGGTGAAAGCAACTTTTTTCGTTTGTTCCGTAAACGCAGGCAATTTCTTATTGCTAATCGCATTGGGAATCGCAGCGCTTGCATCCACGATCCGCATGGAGTTACCCTTTTCCATAATATCAGAGTTGGCGAAAGCCAAATCGTCTGCGTTAATAGTTGCCGTCGACACATCGTATGTCTTATCAAAAGTCCGGGCCACAGTAGCTGCCGTTCCGTCATCATTGGCGAAAGTAACGCTGCCCAGCGTCAGGGTATTGATTTTTTTCTTTGACTCTTCGTAAATGATCTGGTTTGTATTTGCTTCATTAACTTTCACGCCGCCTTTGGTCTGCGTGCCGGTAATCGCTACGCCACCGATGTCAAGGTCAGAAGTAATCGTACTGCCGTCAACCTTCCATGCATGACTTCCATTTACTGACACATCTTTAAAAAACGCTGTAGAACCGGCGGCCGCTTCTATAATGACTTTCGTTTCACCAGATTCCAAACCGGAAGGTGAAGCGACTACCAATCCATCTGTTTCCACCGTGGCAATTACATTATCAGAAGAATCTTTGGCCAGCGTCCAGCCTGTTGGTACCGTATCCGCAGCCTTTGCAATGCTTGTCACATTAATCTTGTCAATCGCAACGCCGTTTACTGAATAAATCACATCATTACCGCTTACGCTTGCTGAGCCGGTTGCTTTTGCATCCAGCTTCGTATTGTTTTGGGTAAGAGCAACTCCAAAGGCCGGCGTTCCAGAAATGTTAGTTTCCACAACTCCCGTTACACCTTCCAACAGCGTCATGAATTTCGTTTTTCCACCAGCAATCGGGTCTTCCGTTGTGCTGAACTGTACACCGGCAATATCCACTGCAGTATCACCGTCAAATGTGTATGTTGCATCCTTCCCGTTCTCATTCACATCAACGCCATTTGTATAATAGGTTCCGCCGTCACGCCAGTCAATCGAACCAGATAACGTTGCCTTAGTGACCATCTTTGCGCCAACCTCATATTTCAACAGAGATTTTTTTGTAGAAGTGGCTGTATCATCTTCCTGGGACAGCGTATCTGTATGCGTTCCTGTAAACTTTATGCTATCGGACTTAATTATACTATTGGACTTAATAGTATCCGTAAAATTAACCACATAACTCTTGCTTGAACCACCATTAAATTGCGCAAGCGTTTCATTGCTGGCATTTTTAATCGCGCCCGTCGCATCCACAAGCGTCATGGTGTCGTCGGCTTCCATCAATGCCTGACTTTCATCAGTAAACAACTCATCGCTGGCAACGATTGGCGCCGCCGTTAGATCATACGTGTTGTCAAAAGTACGGACTGTAGTGCCAGCCGCAAATGTAATACCGCCAAGGGTGAGTTTTGTTATATCTTCTTTGCTTTTTTGATAGACGATCTGATTCTTGTTGGCATCGTCAACTTTCACACCGGTTCCAGTAGTTGTACCAACAATGGCAACGCCAGAATTATCTGTATCCACTATGGAACCAGAGCCGTTCCATGCATTAGCTCCATTGATTTTTATGCCGTCAAAATAAGCTGTTCCGGTTGCCGTGAGAATGGGAACACTTGAACCGTATGGCAAATTGGAAAGCATCGTTGCATTCATATTTGCAGTTTCCACGGTTGCATCAACCTCATTAGAGCTATTCTTTTTCAAAGTCCACCCAGCCGGAACTGCAGATGATGTGCTGACATCCCAACCGGAAAGATCAATCGTGCTTATGGTTGTGCCTGTTGCTGTATATTTTACCTTGCCTGCTTCTGCCGACGAAATTGTACCCGTCAATGTAGCGGTGATTGCTGTGCCATTACCCATGTTTGTGGTAAAATCAGCCTGCGTATGTGATATATCAACCGCTCCAGCCGCTAGACCGGTTGCATTGGACAGCAGGTACATGGAACCGCTCACCGCATCAGGATTCGAAAAGCTGAAGTCCGTTGCATCAATAGAATTTACTCTGTTGAAAATATAAAGGTCGCCAGCCGTACGACCTGTCGTCGTCCCCCACGTCATTGTTCCCAACTTGATGCCGGCTGTATCCATTGTCTCTGCATAGTATTTCAGTGTTCTTCCGGTGTCTTCCACCTTCACACCTTTATAATGATCACCGGAAAGCGTAACACCGGTATTTCCGTCATTATTAGTGAAGGTTTCTGTACTGTAAACTCTGTCCCCGCTAATCGTTCCAAAGAAGTTAGCCACTGACGCAGTCAATATTTCCTTGCTTTGCCCTGGTAACAACGAGGTAGTAAAGTTTCCTGTCGTAACAGGTACACCACCTGAAGTTCTCGTCCATCCTGTGATTATTCCATTAGGAACAGCAACAGCCTCCTTCGTGCTGTCCCATCCTGTAAGGCTCACACTGTCCAGCGACATGCTGTTTGCTGCATATTTTACTGCGCCTGCTTCCGTCGAAACTGTACCTTCCAGCGTACCGGAAAGGATCACACCGTTTGTAGTGTTGTAGTCTACCGCCTGCGTCCGGCTTGCGCCTTTGACAGCCAAGTCAGCCGCAAGGTTTGTTGCATTCGATAACAACGTCATATAGCTGCTGCTTGAAAGAGATGCTTTTTGTGCCTCATCCGTAAAACTGAAAGAAAGGTTTGAAGCATCAATATTGTTGTCTGACACACCGCTAAAATTATAATCAGAATTAGCAGTACGGCCTGCACCCCATGTCATGTCGCTGCCAAAAGCAATTGCAGTTACATTTTTCTGATCTACTTCGTAAATAAGAGACGAGTTATTATCATTTGTCGTTACACCTTTCCACTGTGTTCCTGTAAATGTAACTTCATTTTCCGTGTCATCATTATCCGAACCAATACCAAAGCTATGCTCTTTATACTCATTCCCTGTACCAATTGTTGCATTTTTGAAATAATCCGAAGTAGATGTAGTCAAGATATCTCTTGAACTACCTACTGCAATATCTGTTGGTGGTGTAAAACCTGTGGTTGTGACACTAATACCACTCGTATTTTTTGTCCAGCCTGTCCAACCACTTGGAACAGCAGAAGAACTCACCCCATTCCAACTGGCAAGGTTCACGCTGTTCAGCCTCATACTGGACACTTTATAGTTTACTGCACCCGCTGCCGTAGCCACCGAACCTCTTAAGGTACCCTCCAACGACGAGACATTTGCTATATTGTATGATATCGCCTGGTTAAGCGAAACCGATCTTCCTGCAGTCAAGCCTTCCGCATTGGATACCAGCGTCATAACACCATTCGCTTTAAGCGCTGCTTTTTGTGCATCTGTAAAAGAGAAGGACAAATAAGCCGCATCAATGTTAACACCAGAAAAACCAAAATCTGTACTTGTAACGGAACGCCCGCCCGTCTCCCATGGTATCCCACTATCAAATACAATGCTTCGAACAGCTTTCGGAGCATAAGAGAAAACAATATCAGATTTATTGTTTTCAAGTGAAAGAGCTTGGATGTTGGAATAGTAGTCAAAATGTATTTTATTTCCACTGCCGCCAGAATCCCTTGTTGTTGATGAAGTATTCCCCTTGATAGCCACCCATGGGTTTGAACTACTTAGTGCTGCAGTTTTATTAGTATCATATTTAACCGAAATGTCATAGGAACTGGAACTACTACCTCTCGCAATCAACGTCATCGTACCTTTTGAAGCTGCATTTTTAAGACTATTCACCGCTGAAATATCGAGAGTCGGTATGTTACCAAAACTTGAAGAAGTCAAAACCGTCTTCCCCGGATCCCAAACCACCTCATTTGAAATTTCTACACGTTCAAAATTTCCTACACCTCCTACACTATTCCCCGCCTTTTTAAGAATCAATTTATTACCAGTTACTACGTCACCAGTAAAATCAGTAGATATATAACCCCAATTATTTTTGTAACACCCACCGTAAATATTTGTATTAGAGAGCGTAACACCATCCAAGACAACCGTATTCCCTGTAGCTACAACGTTACTACTATTATTCGATTCACCGCCTGCAACATAATTACTAATCGTTCCTCCGGAAATGGTAACTGTGTTACCCGTGGCAGATCCAGAGGAAGAGTATCCACCTCTAACACTACCTGTTATACTACCACCATTTATAGTTACATAGTTTCCTGTCGCATTGCCAGAACTTGCCCAACCACCAGTAATAGTACCAGACTTTACAATACCATTATTAATAGTAACATAGTTTCCTGTCGCATTCCCTGCCCTTGACAAACCACCATAAATATTACGACTTAAAGTACCGCCATCCATAGTAACATGGTTATCTGTCACATTAAATGTTGAAGTTGAAGAAGTATATGTGCAACCACCACCAACTACATCTGTATAAGGAAAGTTTGCTCCTTCATTAATATAAACATAATTGCCTGTTATACTTGAATTATCTGAAAAGCCGCCATACAAATAGTGTGCAGCTCCAGATTCACTTCCAACCGTTCCACCTGTTACAGTCACAGAATTATTATTAATTCCACCATGTATATCTCCTCTGACTATACCACCATTCTCAATACTTATTACATTACCGCTTTGCTGGCTTGTTATTGAACTAACCCGGACATTTGATCCTGTGACAGTAAAATGAACGCCAGAACCTGCAGCGCCTGTACCTGTTTTATCAAGAGTGTAGTCCGACCAATAGTCATCAACACTAACAGTTGTATCCGTTGTAATTGATTTTGGCGCCGCCCATGCAACGCCTCCGCTAGCCATGGACAGGGACAAGGCAATCGCCAGCGCCACCCCCGTATGCCCGCGGTTCGCTTTGGCGCCGCAGTTTACACTGGTGCAGCTCTTGCCGTTGCGTTTGGCAATTTCACTCACCGCCACGTAGCAGTTTCTCACTTTGCTCCAGATCACTTTGTAAATCTTATTCATGGTGGCTTCTCCTTTGCAGTACAATGATGTTCACAAATCTGTGGGGTTACGCCTTCCCTATTTCTTCACCAACGGACCACGGTAACACTGGAATCTGACACATATTGAAAATTACATACTTATCCATTAAAAATTATACAACGGTTTTCCGGCGATTTAAACCTCTCCGCTTCATTTGTCATTGACAATTTTTTGGGCAAAAATGACACTTTTGTCAACAGTTTGTCGTTTTTTAATATGCACAAAGCAGGATGGGTACTTGCCTGGCAGCACATTATCAAATGTTGTAAACTTTATGGAGCTAAAGCGTTTCGCGGTCAGGAGGGGGGCTTGACGGCTTCTTTGTTTTATAACCCAAATTGTCCGTCCCGGTCACTTTAGTGACCGGACTTTTTTCGTAACGCCAGCAGTGACGCGGTTTCCCAGCCTGCTTTCTGTTATAAATATAGACAGTCTAATTGTCTGTCTCCAGGTGACACTTCTTTCGTTCCTTTTATTGCTTTGTTCGGGAAAGCTGCCACTGCGCCGAGCCGCCAAAATTAGCGTTTTATAGCAAAAAACTGCGGCCTGCCATTTCTGACAGACCGCAGTGAAAACATTGCCCAGTCTTACAACACCGCTACGCCAAGCGACTTGGCAATTTGGCGGATACGTTCCTCTGAAAGCTTGCTAATTTTTGTAATAGTTTTCAGGGGAAGCTTTTCCTTCAGCATATCCGTGGCAACGCGCTCGTTCACTTCCGCTTCTTTCTTTGCCTCACCTCTTGCTTCACCTTCTTTTATATACCGGTCAATTACGTTGCTCATATTCCGAATACCTCCCTTCGTCCTTTCTTCAATAGCTGCCTGTTCATAACGGTCATCGTGCTCCATCACGCTCAGCAGTTGCAACACTTCATACACATGCCGGATCGTGTCCTTGGTTCCTTCGTATGTGCCAGTTTTTCGTTTTTGTACAAAGTAATCCGCCACGATACGGAAATCGCTCTTGAATTTTGCAACCTGCTCATCTTTCAGCCATGCCACTTCGAATACGTTCAGCTTCGTATCCGTAACGAACGGCTTCAGCTCATCCGGCACACGTACTGCTTCATATAACGACTTCGCTGCCGTCCACCGCTGTTCATACCCAAAGTAAAGAACAATCGTTATGACAGGATATGGCGCTTTGTTCCGGTTCTCCTTTAAACACTGCGCCCGGTATTCCGCTCCGTCATAACCTAATACGCGCAACACCATACGGGAATCCGGCGCGGTTTGATTCTCAAACCCCACACAAGCGATGCGGATGCCATTCTTCTTCCAGCGCTTGGCAACGTCGCGCTCCATGTCATGGAGTTTCAGTTCAGCACGGTACGCAGAACGGAGCTGCATGTCTTCCAGTTCCTCTGGCTTTACTACCTCGTTCCCACTGAACAGAAACCCGTTCACAATATCCGCGAAGACGTCTGGGTAATCTTCCAGTATCTTCTCGGCAATATCTTTGTCTTTCAATTGCGTAATCTCCTTTATATTTTTAATATGAGAGGTACGCAATGTATGTATTTTGGCTTTTCTAATAGTATTGTAACGCGGTTTGGAAACAAACGCAAGGAAGGATGTAAGATTTCACAACTTCTAGAACTCCATCTACAATAAAAAGGAGCGGGTATTCCCCACTCCTCCTGTTCATCGTTTTGGCTAATAATATCCAATAAGACTTATCCATTAAAAATGATACAACGATTTACACCTCTCCGCTTCATTTGTCATTGACAATTTTTTGGACAAAAATGACACTTTTGTCAACAGTTTGTCATTTTTTAATCCTCGCAAAGCAGGTTGGTTACTTGCCTGGAAGCACATTTTCAAATGTTGCAAACTTTATTGTACTAAAGCGATTCGTTGACAGGAGGGAGGGGCTTGACGGCTTCTTTGTTTTCTGTTTTTATGTTACACTGGTAACAGACAGATATGACTTACGGTTTCTACAAAATCGGATGTTCCCCTTGCGCGTCGCATACGCCGGAAAGGATACGCTCATGAAACATCTCATTGCAGATAAGCTGAATTTTTTGATGAAGGCCACCGCCACCAGGAACAATATGCTGAGCCGGGCCCTTGCCTTTGATGCGTCTCACATCAGCCGCATCCGGAACGGCGAGCGGGGCCTGCCCAGTCATCGCGAATTTATTCTGCCGGCCGCCGGCTTTTTCGCCCGGGCGGTCCGCACGGCGTCCCAGAAGCGGGTCCTGGCCGCATAGCTCTGCCCCGGCAAGCCCTGGCCGGAATCGGTGGAAGCTGCCACGCGTTTGATTGCCCGGTGGCTGGGAGAAGGCAGGCAGATCGATCACGATGAATGGAATCTTTATCTGGAACAAGCAGACCCGAATGCATTACCGGCTAACGGTACGGGTGCTTCTGCGGAGGCTTACGTCACAAACTACTATCCGGGCAACGAGGGCAAGCGCCAGTGCGTCATCCGTTTTCTTTCAGACCTGGTTGCGGCGGAAGAACCGGTGGCGCTGCTGCTCCATTCGGAAGAACGCATGGAATGGATTTACGAGAATCCGGATTTTGCAAAACAATGGGGCGCGTTGCTGGTCACGCTGCTGCAACGCGGCAGCCGGATCGTCGTCGTCCACACCATCAACCGTTCCTTTGAGGAAATGGTGGAGGCCGTGTCCAAGTGGGCGCCCCTGTATGCCGCCGGCGCCATTGAACCCTATTACACGTCCCGGCTGCGGGACAATGTGTTCCAGCGTACCCTGTTCATCGCCAAAGGGAAATCGGCCATCATGGCCCACAGCACCGGCAATCCCGGGGTAAACCGGCTGAACATTCTCACCACCGATCCGGTGGCGGTCAATGCGCTGGAGCAGGAGTTCAACGATTTCCTGGCTATGTGCCAGCCGCTCATGCAGATTTTTACCCCGTCCAGTTTCCTGAAGATTATTCCGGTGCTGGGCACGTTCCGTAAAGCTAAGGACGGTCTTATGCAGTTACACATCACCCCGTCCCTGATCACCCTGCCGGACGCCGTGGCGGAGAGTCTGTCCGCCCGGCCCGGCTGCCAGGATTTCAGCGAGTACCTGGCCAATCACAAGAAGTGGCTGTTCCTGCGGGGCAAGGCTCCTGCCGGCGACATTAAGGATATCATCTGCCTGCCGGAGATCTCCACTGTACTGGAGGGAAAAGTGCCGGTACCCCTCTCCGTCATGTTCGGGCTGCCGCCGCTGTTTTATACGCCGGAAGAGTATCTGCAGATCCTGACCAGTGCGTTGCAGTGGATGAAATCATCCAAATCCTATCAGGCCGTCGTGCTGCCGCCGGGCGCCATCGATCCCGTCAGCGGCCGGCCCCTGTCGCCCACCTATTCCATTGTAAGCAGTCCGGTCGGCGTGTTGCTTTTCAGTACCCAGTCCCCTTCCGTCATGTTCTACACCAGGGAACTGTTCATGATCTCTTCTTTCGGGGAATACCTGAACCGGATGATCAAAGATGCGCCTGCGCCGGAAGAATCCATGGACAGACTGCAGCAGTATATTGACAAATTGAAAAAAGCGATGGAAAAGAAAAACGACAAATGAAAAAGGACAGGTAAACAAAATACGATAGTTCCCTAATCCAAATCGTCCGTCCGGTCACGTTACGTGGCCGGGCATTTTTCTTTAGCGCAAATACAAAACCACTCCTATATAGCAAAAAAGCAGCCTGCCGTTTCTGACAGACTGTTTTCACAGTTTTATTGCATTTCAGAGTAACGCAGCACGCAAAATGTGATATAATAAATTATTACAGATTTAATCTGATTCTTTGCAAAACATTCAAGGAGTACCTATCATGTTTTTTAAATCATATTTGCCCAAACATTATCTGGCTGCAGCCATCGTCGCATCCCTGTTGCAGGGCGTTGTGACTGCTTCTCCCGTTTTTGCGGAAGCGGCTGCGAAGAGTGAAGCAATGGTTACGCAGGAAGTAACAACCGTACAAGATACTGCGTCTGCGAAAGAACCGGCGGCTGCGCAGGAACCCATGCAGAGCAAAGCATCAGCGGCAGCAGATAAAAGGTCTTCACTGGCAGACACTGCTGAGCAGAATACCATTGACCATTCCGCCGAATCCAAACCGATTCAGAATGAATTCCTGAAAGAGGGAGAAGGCATTCCCGGCACTGAGGTTCCCTATCAGAACGAACGAAAGCTTTCGTCAGCAGAATGGAAAGAGATTGACCAACTGGAAAAAGATATCCGGATACTCCAGCGGGAACGCGAGGAGTTTTTCATAAAACGCGCAAAAGAGAAAGCAGAAAAAGAGAAAGCGTTTACCAATGCGTTTAAAGGCAGACAGGAATACAGTATCGTGTTTAATCCGGAGGATTATTCGACAAAAACAATGAATGCCAACGGCGAAGACGTAACCTTCCGTGCCTACGAGCATCTTGTGTACGTGAAAAAGCCGTATGTTCCGGAAAGCCAGATGCTGAGCATTTACATTCCGGAAGCGTACCTGAAAGGCGGAACCGTCAACGGCTTTACCGCAGAAACGGCACCCATCTTTATGCCGAACGGCGTGGGCGGGTATATGCCGGGAACCATTGTAGAACCACAGGAAGATTCCCGCTATGGCGGAGCCAATGCCGCGTTATATGCGCTGAGCAACGGTTACGTGGTGGTCTCCCCTGCCATCCGGGGCCGGTCCCTGAAGCATAAAAACGGCTATGAAACCGGAAAAGCGCCTGCATTGATTGTCGATTACAAAGCCGCCGTACGTTTTGTGCGATTCAACCGCAAGGCCGGGCGCATTCCCGCCGGCGATACGGAAAAGATCATCGCCAGCGGTACCAGCGCGGGAGGCGCGTTGTCAGCATTGTTAGGGGCAACGGGAAATGCAAAAGATTATGATCCCTATCTCAAAGAAGTGGGCGCAGCCAAAGAACGGGACGACATTTTTGCATCCATGGCCTACTGCCCTATCACCAATCTGGAAAATGCAGATATGGCCTACGAGTGGATGTTCCATAACGCGAATGCGTATTACAACGCAGGCCCGGCCAGAAGAATGCCGCCTGCCG
The DNA here is from genome assembly GCA_017443005.1 of Acidaminococcaceae bacterium. Lineage (GTDB taxonomy): Bacteria > Bacillota > Negativicutes > Acidaminococcales > Acidaminococcaceae > Succiniclasticum. The sequence continues at coordinate 49,929 of JAFSPK010000052.1, read as the reverse complement.
ACAGCAACGCTGCACCTGAAGGTAACGTACAGAACCGTCCGGCCAACGCTCCGGCGGAAGCAATTCAAGGCACAGCCATCACGCCGGAACAGAAAGAGATTTCCGCAGAATTAAAAGAAAAATTTACGGAATACCTGAATGGACTGAATTTACGCGATTCCCTGGGCAACCGGCTGAACCTGGCGCCGGACGGATACGGTCTCTTCCGCGAATTCATTGAGTCCCTGTATCTGGAGGCAGCCCAGAACGCCATTGACACCGGAGAAGATATCAGCAAGACGCCCTGGGTCACTGTCAGTGAAGGAATGGCAGTCCATATGGATTTTGACAAATACATTGCCGCGGTAAAACGTCTGAAAGGCGTTCCCGCATTCGATGCCTTTGACATGACAACAGGCGAGAACAACGAATTCGGTACCTATGATATTACAAACAAGCATTTTTCACGCTATGCGCTGGAACACAGCCAGCTTGTTACGGTTCCGAAGGAAGAAGAAGAAAAAAAGATTGCAGAAGAAAAGGCGCGTCAGTACGGTCTGGCAACTCCTGTTGAAAAACGACAGTTGCGGAAAGCCAATCTGGAAGAACAAATGGAAAAGGAGAAACTTGACCTTTCCCAATACATGGCCAACGGGCTGGTTGTAAAAATGATGAACCCCATGCGCTATATCGGGAACCCTGGTGTGCAGACCGCATCGCACTGGCGGATTCGCCACGGCGCACTGGACAGAGATACCGCTCTCGCCATTCCGGCTATGCTGGCGGTCAAGCTGAAGAACAGCGATAAAGCAGTTGACTTCAAGGTAGCCTGGGGCTACGGCCACGCCGGCGATTACGATCTGCCGGACCTGTTTGCTTGGACAGACCGCATCTGCAAAATCAAAGACAAAGCAGACGCAATTTTAAAAGAAGAACAGATGAAAGCGAAAGCAAAAGCAAAAGCAGAAGCAAAAGAATAAATAAGTAAATAGGCACAAATAAAAGAAGAAACACTAATAACGGAACAAACACAAACAAAAGGAACAGGCTTATATAAAATAGAGCAGGCATAAGCAAAACATAGGAACCGATTGCGTTATTCCATGAGATGAAATGTGCCGTCATGGCGAGACTGTCTGAGGGGCGAAGCCCCGAGTTTCGAAGCCATAGGCACATAAATCCATGGAATAGCAATCGGTTCCGTTTTTGCGTTGCCTGTTCTATTTATATTGCCATTTTCTTTTGATTGACTCTATTGCTTTGAGTTACGTCAAAAGCTCATTCACTCAATGTCTTTCTTCAGCGCCGGCGGCGTAATAGGTTCCTTGTCAATGACCCGCACAACCAGCAGCGTGATGGTGCAGATAATCCATTCAAAGTAAATGGGATGCGGCAGAATCCGCACCGACGGGAATATCTGCCAGGCCAGAAGGCCGATAAGCCCTACCAGCGTGGTATAAAACGCCGTGTTGCGACGGCACAGGTCCGGCGCAAACATGGTAGCCAGAAAAACAAGCGTGAAAGCCGTGGTCAGGCTCAGTCCCGTCAGCATCATCTTCACGATACCCACCGCGTTGAAAGCCATCCACAGGGTCACCAGACCTACCGCGAAAATGATGAAGCGGCTGGCCTTCATGTATTTATCCGGGGTGATGTCCGGATTAAAAAAGCGTTTGTAAATATCCTGCGCAATCAGCGTACCGGCCCCCAGCAAGATGGTGCAGGCTGTGGAAACATCCGCCGCCCACAGGGCCGCCAAGGTAATGCCGGAGGAAAACGAATCCAGACTCATGATAATCTGGGGCAATGCCAGCGTGGGATTGATGTCTGGATACTGGGCCTTGGCCGCCATACCCAACACAGCGGAGAAGAAGCCGATGGGAAAAATGATGAGGCCGCCCAGGATAAAGCCGTTCCGGGCCGCGCTTTCCGATTTGGAGCTGGTGGCAATCTGCACCGGCGCACCGCTTACGGTCTGGGTCATCATAACGATGATCCAACCCATCAGCATGGCCATGGTCAGACCGCCGAAAGGATCCGCCCAGTCAAAAGGCATGGGAGGCAGTTTGGCCACGATGCCCGCCATCCCGCCGTCACGGATCAGGATTTTCACCATACAATAGATGATGCCCAGGTAAATGATCAGCACGCTCAATACACTGGACAGGCCCGAGGACCACATGCCGCCGATGACCGTAATGCCGATAAACACAACGGCGCTGGTGATCATACCCGTCTTCATGGTGAACACGTCGGGCATCAGGGTGGAAAGGATGGAACCGCCCGCCACATACTGCAGCGAAGTAATGCAGGATAAAATGATGGCCAGGCCGATGACGCTGATGATGCGCGCCTTTTTGTCGTAGCAGCGCTCAAACAGTTCCGGCACCGTGGTGCATTCCAGGGTGCGGTACTTGCCCGCCGCCACCAGTCCCATGAAGATGGCGCCGATGGACCAGGCGCCGTTGTACCAGCCGGCAGACAGGCCGATGCGGGTAGCGCTTTCCGCCACGCCTACGGTGGAAGCTGCACCCACCGCCATGCCGGTGACGCTGACGGCGATCAGCAGCGCGCCAAATTTGCGGCCCGCGAACTGATATTCCGTGGCGCTGGTCTCTGCCCTCCTTTTCACATAAAAGGAAATCGCGAACAGCATCGCCACATACAACACAACAATCATCAATTGAATTGACATGATAAAACAACCCCTCTTATTCCGCCAAACTATCTCCGGCGTTTTCTGCAAAACCACGCGGCAGTTCACGACATGAACATCTCCAGGGAAGAAAGCATCGTGCAGGTAGAGAAGTTCTTCCCCGGCATAGGTTAAAAATTCTGCGCCAATTCGCTCCGCAGCGTGTATATACAGGTATTGTATCATAAATATGTAAAAAGAGGAACCGCCAAACTGCGATTATTTTATCTGACAGGCGCAATTTCAAAAAACATCTTGTAACTTCCTGCCGGTTTGTGCTAAAATTTAGAGTGTGTTAATTGAAAATAACCGGACTTCCTATGCAGGTTCATAAAGTCCGGTTATAGAAAAAAGGAGAAAAGAACATGAAAGAATACAAACCCTTTAAATCCGGAAAAGTCCGGGAGCTGTACGATCTGGGCGACAGTCTGGTCATGGTCTGCACGGACCGTATTTCCGCGTTTGATGTAATTTTGAAAGACCCGGTGCCGGAAAAAGGCGCCGTGCTGAACAAGATGTCCAAGTTCTGGTTTGATTTCACCAAAGACATCGTGCCGAACCACATGCTTTCCATTGACACGAAAGACATGCCGGAATTCTTCCGGACTCCGGAATTTGAAGGCCGCAGCATGAAGACCCAGAAGCTGGAAATGCTGCCCGTAGAGTGCGTGGTGCGCGGCTACATCACCGGCAGCGGCTGGGAAAGCTATAAAAAAGAAGGCAAAATCTGCGGCATCGAACTGCCGGAAGGCCTGAAGGAATGCCAGAAATTACCGGAACCCCTCTTCACTCCTTCCACGAAAGCGCCGGTAGGCGAACACGACATGAACATCTCCATGGAAGAAGGCATCGTGTGGGTGGAGAAGTTCTTCCCCGGCAAAGGCAAAGAGTACATGGAAAAACTCCGCGACCTGACCCTCACCCTGTACAAAAAATGCGCGGACTATGCGCTGGAGCGCGGCATCATCATCGCCGACACCAAATTTGAATTCGGCCTGGATGAAAAAGGAAACATCGTACTGGCCGACGAAATGCTGACCCCCGACAACAGCCGCTTCTGGCCCCTGAAGGGTTACGAAGCCGGCAAGTCCCAGCCTTCCTATGACAAACAGTTTGTCCGCGACTACCTGAAAGCCAACAACGCGGAGATCCTGCCTCAGGATATTATTGAAAAGACCATTGCCAAATACAAAGAAGCTTACGAACTGCTCACCGGCAAGAAGTTCGCGTAAGAATAACTTCACAAGTTTCTTGTAATAAAACGGAAAACGCCGACTGTATCTCATGCGAGATACAGCCGGCGCTTTTTTACGCGGCGTAACCATATTTATTTAAGGAGACGCTGATTAAATTTTATAAAAGCCTTCTCCGCCAAAATCTTTCCACATTCTGTACATATCCAAATAGTTTTCTTTTATGAATCTTTGGATAATGTTTATTTCACGTTCAGTAAGATCCCCTCTCTTTTTTAAAACAGTACTTCCGTCTTCTCTTACAAAAAACTTTGCAGAATTCGCTTCTGTCAAATGTTTATCACTGGCATGGACATGCATCGCCTCTACAATACACTGCGCCGTAAAATAAAGATAATGATCGGCAATCCTGAATCTGTAGTACTTTGGCATATCAAACCTCCATAAACTGCAGATTTCTCTTACAGAGGTCCAATACTATTTTTTGTTCAATAGGATCCATGTTGGTTTCAATTATTTCCCCTTCTTTATTAACCACCATGGCGCATTCCGAATGGTCAAGATTCAAAATACTGACCAAACCATCTTCTCTTTCTGTAAACGCATACCCGTTCACTATGAATTTAGCGTTGTCAGCAATTCGCTGTAATTCTTTTTCAGGCATATTCAATCCTCACTTCTTTAATAGGCGATAAAAACACATGCTTATCCATATATAAGCCTTCAAGAACCGGTATCAGGTCAATATATTCTTCCACTTCTTCCTGTTGATGTTTGTATTTCGCCATAACTTCCAAATATCCATCATCCCATAGCATAACCTTGGTATATTTTTCCAAACCATCGCAGGTACGAAACGTTAGCGTGATGCCACCATGCGAAAAAGTAGTATAGCGGTCAAAACTGCTTAATATGGCAACACTATTCTCTTTGTTATTGTCAGGAATCATATTCTGGTTTCTCATTATTTAACCATCCTTACATCGTCTTCTGTGTATTTAGACATTTTTAATGTAATTTCTCAAAGCTATTATAACATATAGGACTAACGTACGTGAATATATTTTGGAAGATAAAAGAAAACGCAGCGACAACACTGCGTTTTTCTTTATAATGATCATATTCTTACTTAATCAGTCCGTGCCACTCCTGCAGGGACAGCACTTCGCTGTTTCCGTGTTTGTTCATCTGGTTGATGCCTTCCGCAGCAGCCTTGGCCGCCACCATGGTGGTAATGTAAGTGACCCGGTGCTTGATGGCCCCCTTCCGCAGGTAGCTGTCGTCATGGGCTGCCGTCTTGCCGGCCGGCGTGTTCACGATCAGCTGGATCTTGCCGTTGATAATCCAGTCCTCAATGTTAGGCTGGCCTTCGTAGATCTTGTTGACCCGTTCCACGGGAATGCCTGCCGCTTCGATCAGCTTCGCAGTGCCTTCCGTGGCGATGACTTTGAAGCCGTCTTCATAGAAAGCTCTGGCAACCGGCACCGCTTCCTCTTTATCCCCGTCGCTGATGGAAAGCAGTACGGTACCTTGTAAGGGCAGTACCGCTTTGGCGCCTTCCTGCGCCTTGAAGTAAGCTTCGCCCACTGTCTCGGCCAGGCCCAGCACTTCGCCGGTAGAACGCATCTCCGGTCCCAGGATGGGATCTACTTCCGGGAACATATTGAAGGGGAACACGGCTTCTTTAACACCGTAATACGGAATCTTACGTTCTTTCAGTTCCGGCACCGGCGACGGACGCCCGGTCAGGGAACCGGTAATGATATCCGTTGCCAGCGGTACCATGCGGATGCCGCAGACTTTGGATACCAGCGGTACGGTACGGGACGCGCGGGGGTTGGCCTCCAGCACGTACACCTTGCCGTCTTCGATGGCGTACTGCATGTTCATGAGGCCTACTACGTTCATCTCTACCGCAATCTTGCGGGTATATTCTTTAATGGTATTCAGATTTTCTTCCGAAATCTGCCGGCTGGGCAGGATGCAGGCGCTGTCGCCGGAATGGATGCCGGCCAGTTCGATGTGTTCCATGACCGCAGGCACAAAGGCGTCCTTGCCGTCAGAGATGGCGTCCGCTTCACATTCCAGCGCGTTGTGCAGGAACCGGTCGATGAGGATGGGCCGGTCCGGGGTTACGCCGATGGCCGCCGCCATATAGTCTTTCATCTGCTCGTCGTCGTGGACCACTTCCATGCCCCGGCCGCCCAGTACAAAGGACGGGCGCACCATGACCGGATAACCGATGCTGTGGGCCAGTTCAATGGCCTGTTCCACCGTGCTGGCCATACCGGATTCCGCCATGGGAATGCCCAGCTTGTCCATGACTTTGCGGAACTGGTCCCGGTCTTCCGCCAGGTCGATGACTTCCGGCGTGGTACCCAGAATGTTCACGCCCTCTTCTTTCAGCTTGGCCGCCAGGTTCAGCGGAGTCTGCCCGCCGAACTGGGCGATGACGCCTACCGGTTTTTCCTTATAGTAAATGCTTAACACGTCTTCCAGCGTCAGGGGTTCAAAGTACAGTTTATCGGAAGTATCGTAGTCGGTGGATACGGTTTCCGGGTTGCAGTTGACAATGATGGTCTCAAAGCCCAGCTTCTTCAGGGATATGGCCGCATGGACGCAGCAGTAGTCGAACTCAATACCCTGGCCGATGCGGTTGGGGCCGCCCCCCAGGATCATGATCTTCTGTTTATCGGTTACCGGGTTGTTGTCGGTTGCATTATAGGTGGAATAGAAGTACGCGCTGTCCTGGGTGCCGCTCACATGGACGCCGTCCCAGGCTTCCACCACGCCGATCTTTTCCCTTGCGTGACGGATATCGTCTTCGGATACGTTCAGGATCTCGCTGAGGTATTTATCGGAGAAGCCGTCCTTTTTGGCCTGGGCCAGGGCTTTCGCGGGAGGCACCGTGCCTTTATACTGCAGCAGGGCTTCCTCCTCCTCCACCAGTTCTTTCATCTGTTCCACAAAGTAATGCTTCACCCAGGTGATGTCGAAGATCTCGTCTACCGTAGCGCCTTTGCGCAGGGCTTCGTACATCTGGAAGTAACGTTCGGAGGAAGGCGTGCGCAACAGGTTCAGCAGTTCTTCTTTGCTGAGTGTATCAAAATTCTTCACATGTCCCAGACCGTAACGTCCCTTTTCCAGAGAACGGATGGCTTTCTGGAACGCTTCCTTGTAATTTTTGCCGATGCTCATGACTTCGCCCACGGCGCGCATCTGGGTACCCAGTTTGTCATCCACGCCCTTGAACTTTTCAAAAGCCCAGCGGGCAAATTTTACGACAATGTAATCTCCGTCGGGCACGTACTTGTCCAGGGCGCCGTACTTGCCGCAGGGCAGGTCTTTTAAAGTCAGCCCGCTGGCCAGCTTGGCAGATACCAAGGCGATGGGGAAACCGGTGGCCTTGGATGCCAGGGCGGAAGACCGGGAGGTACGGGGATTGATTTCAATGACAATGATACGGCCGTCTTTCGGGTTCCGGGCAAACTGCACGTTGGTGCCGCCGATGACGCCGATATGTTCCACGATTTTATACGCCTGACGCTGCAGCTCCTGCTGCACGTCTTCCGGAATGGTCAGCATGGGCGCGGTACAGAAGGAGTCGCCGGTATGCACGCCTACCGGATCCACGTTCTCGATGAAGCAGACCGTGATCATGTTGTTGTCCTTGTCCCGGACCACTTCCAGTTCCAGTTCTTCCCAGCCCAGGATGGATTCTTCCACCAGCACCTGACCGATGATACTGGCCTGCAGGCCCCGGGCGCAGACGGTTTTCAGTTCTTCTTTATTGTAAACCAGGCCGCCGCCGGCGCCGCCCATGGTATAGGCCGGGCGCAGCACCACCGGATAGCCTAACTCGTCGGCAATGGCCAGGGCTTCTTCCACGCTATAGGAAACCTCGCTGCGGGCCATGCCGATGCCCAGCTTGTTCATGGTCTCTTTAAATTCGATGCGGTCTTCGCCCCGTTCGATGGCGTCTACCTGCACGCCGATGACTTTAACGCCGTATTTATCCAGCACGCCGGCTTTGTACAGTTCGGCGCACAGGTTCAGGCCGGACTGCCCGCCTAAGTTCGGCAACAGCGCGTCCGGACGTTCTTTCGCGATAATCTGCTCTACCCGCTCCACGTTCAGCGGTTCGATATAGGTTTTATCCGCCATCTCCGGATCCGTCATAATGGTGGCCGGGTTGGAATTCACCAGTACGATCTCATAGCCCAGGCTTCGCAGCGCCTTGCAGGCCTGGGTACCGGAATAGTCAAACTCGCAGGCCTGGCCGATGACGATGGGGCCGGACCCGATGATCATTACTTTATGGATATCTGTTCTCTGTGCCATACTTCTCTCCCCTGTATGAATTTAAAAAACAAAAAACAATTTTGCTCTAACGTTTATTTTACCATATTTACTATTAAAAAATCCAGCGCAAAGAAAAAGTGCGGAAGAATTTCTACCGCACTTTTGAAGGAGACGCTGATTAAATGAGTTTGTGCGATGACCGAGGGCTTTTTGCGACTGACAAGGAAATGGCCCGAAGGCGCAGCCGTAGCTGCGTCAAGGGACATTGACGCAGTCAATCACAAAAAGCACCGGTCAGCGTGCAGACGAATTAATCAGTGTTTCCGTAAACCTAAATGATTGCAATCAGCCGGTCCCGGGCGTCTGTCACTTTCTTATAGGCTTCTGTATAATCCCGGTCTTCCCCGGCCCGCAACGGCTCCACGATTTCACATATGGCGTCGTATAAGGGATCCAGCGCCAGGTTCCCGGCAACGCCTTTTAACGCATGGGCCGCTTCAAAGGCCTCTTTCAGATCCTTTGCTTCCAGCGCTTTGCCTAATTTATCAAAGTTCGCATCATTGACGCTGGCTGTAATCATTTTAAAATAAAACGCCTCCATGTTGCAGCATCTTGCCAGACCTTCATTGGTTTTCACGCCATACTCTTTTAATGATTCCATTGACAGCATAATTACACATTTCCTTTCTGCAATCCTTGCATTCTTTCCTTTTGCAACAGCGGTCAGCCGGGTTCAGCAGTTCTGTTGCAGCAGCTTCTCAAACTCCGCCGCAGGCATGGGCCTGCCAAAATAATAACCCTGGATCATATCGCAGCCAATCGCCTTCAGGTAATCAGCCTGTTCTTTATCTTCCACGCCTTCCGCGATCACGGGCACCTTCATCACTTTGGCAAAGTCGATGATCAGCCGTATCATGGCATCCATGATTTCGTCATTGCCCGCATTCCGCTGGAAGAATTTCATATCCATCTTTAATACATTGATAGGCATCCTGGACAGCATGTTCAGCGAAGAATAGCCGCTGCCGAAGTCATCCATCTCAATTTTAAAACCATGATCCCTGAGATTCCGTACCACGGAAAGAATCGTTTCCGTATCGGCAGCACAGACAGATTCTGTAATCTCCAGGGCCAGGTCGCGGAACGTGAGGCCGTGCCGGTCAATGATCTGCTCTATCTCGAGCAATAGATTGGGTGAATACAGGTCAACACGGGACACATTCACGGAGATGGGGAAATTGAAAGAATACTTATCTTTCCATTCCTTCATCTGACGGGCCACTTCTTCCCAGATATACAGGTCCAGCTTGTAAATCAGCCCGTTCTGTTCAAACAGCGGGATAAACTTGCTGGGGGAGATCATCCCGCCTTCCGTCTTGCTCTGCCACCGCACCAGCGCCTCGGCCCCTGCCAGCCGCGGCGTGTCGCCGGTCATATCATACTTGGGCTGGTAGTATGTAATAAATTCCCGCTGCTTCAGGGCATCCTCCATGGCCGAAATGTATTTCTGAGACTCCAGCTGCTGACGGTGGGATACTTCGTCATACACCTCGTAAAGATGGGAGTAATTATCTTTTGCCTTGTCGCAGGCAATATGCGCTCTGTCAAACCGTGTCAACACATCGATGGTCTGGTCAGCGTTTTCATAAATCCCGATCCGGAGACGGATGTGGGCATTACCCAATGCCTCGTTCACCGCTTCGTTCAATTGGGTTACAAACGCATCATAATCCGGCAGATGGTCCTGGTAAATCAGGAACGTATCCGCATTGGGACGGCAGACGAGACCGTTGTTTTTACGTACCATATCCACCAGGATCTCGGCAATTTTAATCAGTACCTTGTCCCCAAACGCTTTGCCATACAGTCCGTTGATCAGTTTAAACCGGTCGATATCCAAGGCGAGCGCATCTTTTTCCCCGGCAATGTTTCGGTCAAGCTGCTCGCAATACCGGTAGAAAAAGTCCCGGGCATACAGTCCCGTCAGCGCGTCTTTTTCCGCAACTTCAATAAACTCGCTGTCTTCCGCCATTTTGATTGCGTTGGCTACCCTGGCCCGGAGTACTTCCGGCATGTCGTACGGTTTGGCGAAAAAGTCGCAGGCCCCTTCCTGCAGGCACTGCACCTCTTCTTCTTTAACCCCTGTGGCAACCAGCACCGGAATACGGGACGTAAGCGGATCCGCTTTCATCATTTTCAAAAGGGTGCGTCCGTCCATATTCGGCATGTTCAGATCCAGCAAAACAGCAGAAAGGTTCCTGTAGTTTTCCTGTACAAACTTCAGCGCTTCCACGCCATCGACGGCATAGGCAATCTGATACTGGGATCCCATAATGTTGCCCAGGATCAGCCGGTTAATTTCCTCGTCGTCCACAATCAGGACAAGGCGACGGACATTCCCCACTATGTCTCCGATGCTTGAAAACTTACGTTTATTCCTGCCCATAGCAAATCTCCCTGAGTTCTTTTTTGCTGTCAGCCGGCAGCGTATCACTGTAGTATCAATCCATTAAAAAATGTAAAACAATGGTTCTTACCATGCAACACTGCAAGGCGCATTATCCTTCTTTGCATTTGGTCAGGGCCACGGTTCCGGAGCGTGTGATTTCTACTATTTTTATATGGTTGATGCTGTCCAGGAAAATCTGCGCCCGCTCCGGCGTATCACAGATCTGGATCGTCATCATGTTGTTGCCCATGTCGATGATTGTTGCGTTCATCACCGCGCAGTTATCAATGATGTCCCTGCGGTTGTCTCTCGTGTATTTCACTTTGATCAGCATCAGCTCGCGGCAGACCGCTTCTTTTTCATCAAAGGTCTTGACTTTGATTACGTCGATCTTTTTATTCAGCTGCTTTTCGATCTGCTCCTGGGTATGATCGTCCCCCGTGCTGACGATGGTCATATTGGATATAGCCGTATCTTCCGTTTCGCCTACCGCCAGGGAATCAATGTTGAAGCAGCGTCTCCAGAACAAACCGGAAACCTTGCAGAGAACACCGGACTGGTTTTTTACTAATACATTATAAATTCGTTTCATGTCAGGCCACCTCGTTCGGATCTACATCACACTGGAGCAATACAGATTCATCTTTTTCCAGGAACGCTTTGATGGTTTCCTCCATCTTCTTTTCGTCATTCAGGTGCAGGAACTTCATCCCGTAGGCCGCCGCGATGGATTCCAGGTCCGGGCTGCCGGTCAGGTCGATGACGGAGAACCGGTCTTTATAGTTAAAGTGCTGGAACTGCCGTACCAGGCCCAGTACATTGTTGCGAATTACGGCAATCTTCACCGGTACTTTGTACTGGCGCATGGTTCCCAGTTCCATCATGCACATCTGGAAGCCGCCGTCACCGCAAACGGCAACCACCTGCCGGGACGGATCGCCTACCTTGGCGCCCATGGCCGCTGGTACGGAGTAACCCATGCAGCCCATGCCGCCGGTGGTGAAGAACCGGCCATCCCGGATGATGCAGTTGGCACAGGACCAGAGCTGGTTCTGTCCCACGTCCGCCACATACACCGCGTTCTTATCCATGGCATCGGACAGCGCATGGATAAAGTGTGTCGGGTCCACGGTTCCCGGCGTTATCACCAGGTCCGCTTTGGCTTTTTTGGCAGCTTCCGCTTCTTCGCGGTAGCCGGCCAGGGTAGCCAGCCATTCTTCCGTTGCCGGACGGATCTCTTCTTTATCCAAATCCATGAACACGTGCTTCAAATCGCCTACCAGCGGAATGGAAGGACCTGCGTTCTTTCCGATTTCTGCCGGGTCTACGTCGATATGGACCAGCACCTTGTTGTCCTCGATTTCATTGGGACGGGCAATGGAACGATCCGCCACCCGGGCGCCGGCCAGCAGGATCATGTCCGCCTGGTTCATGGCCCGGTTGCCGTAGGCCTGTCCGTTATTGCCTACCATGCCGAAAAACATGGGGTGCTCCGTAGGCATGGTTCCCAGGCCCATCATGGTGGAAACCACCGGGATCCGATGCTTATCCGCAAAGGCACGAATCACATCCGCCGCGCCGCTTAAGTGGGCGCCGCCGCCGGTACAGATCAGGGGGCGTTTGGCCTTTTTCAGTTCCCGTACCACCTTGTCGATCTGTTTCGGATTCCCCTTGACCGTGGGTTTATAGGACGGCATGGAAAGGTTGTCCGGATATTCAAACTTATTTATTTTCTGATTCTGGATATCAATGGGGAAATCAATCAGCACCGGCCCTTTCCGTCCTGTGTTGGCAATGTGGAACGCTTCTTTCACGACGTAAGGCACATCCTCCGCCTTACGGATGATGTAACTGTATTTAACAAAGGATTCGCATGCGCCGGAAATATCCGCTTCCTGGAACACATCGCTTCCCATGAGTCGGCTGTCTACCTGTCCGGTGATGACCACCAGCGGGATGCTGTCCGCGTAGGCCGTGGCAATACCGGTGATCACATTGGTGGCGCCGGGGCCGCTGGTAACCGCTACCACGCCCACCTTCCCGGTCAGGCGCGCATAGCCGCTGGCCGCGTGGGCCGCATGCTGTTCGTGGCGCACCAGAATCGTTTTGATGTCCGCGTTCAGAATACTGTCATAAAAAGGACAGATAGCAACGCCCGGATAGCCGAATACATATTCTACGTTTTCCAATTCCAGACACTTTACAATTGCGTCCGCACCATTCATGTTGGTTCCCCCTCGCTTATTTAATATATTATTACATGCTGACTTATCACGGTTTCCAATTTTCCACAATCGGAATGATGACATCATATCTTCTCTGGAAGAAGTTCAGCGTGGAATTCATGCAGCGTTTCCGCAGATTCGCCGTATCGCCGAACCGCTTGTAGAAATCAGGCATCAGCGGTCCCCACATTTTATCGTAGAAATCCATTTTATCCCTGACTTTATCATAGCTAAAGTTCTGTGAACCGATTTTCTTCAGGGAAGACAAAAACATATCATAGAAGTTTTCATTTTTTATTGCCGCCGCAAACAGCGGGAATTTCTTCCGGACCATGGCGAAATGATCCGTATTGGCGGAAGTCGATTTTTCATCGTAATGTCCCGCGCTGTAATCCAGATCGTGCAATATATACTGCCAACGGCCGCCGTTATAGGACTTGTCCCTGGTGCGCCAGATGATATGGTTATGATCCGGTTCAATGTCTGCATTGCCGATGTAAACCTGCAACGCAAAATAATCCGCCATGGACTGCACGTCTATCACATCGCAGAACTGACGGTAGATGTCCGGGTCTGTCAGGTCCTTATCCTTAAAGGCCTTCAGCTCTTCATGCAGACGCAGGTCTTCCTTTTTGCCTACATCCAGCTCCGCTTCCTTGATGACGATCAGGTTCTTTTCATCCACCCCGTACCGGTCTTTCATCATGTTAGCTGTCGTAATCTCGCACAGTGCATAGGGCCCCCAGTATTCCCCGTTCAAAAATACAACAGCCGGACGGTTCCGTAACACGGTATATTTTCCGCCTTTGGCCATGTCCTGCAGCATGACATCCTTAAATTTCGTATACTGGGAGTCGTCGCCGCCGTTCCGCAGGCCGAACCGCTTAAAATCCTCTTCTTTATCATCAAAAAGTGCGAAATGAAGCGTTTTCGGTCCATAGGTATCTCTGAAATACAGTGTAAAGGACTTCTGGTTCTGTCTCCGGGACATGCCGCCCCGGATCCGCAAACCGGCGTCCAGTTCAATGGCCGGTTTCTCGCCGGTCGTATACAACTGCAGCTGGCAGGGACGTTCCCACTTCTTACCGTGCTGACTGCTGTTCGTTTCGGCTTTCCACCATTCCTGGCCCGCGATGATCTTCTTCCCGGCATCCGTCTGCTTCCACGCGTCATATATGGCTCCGGGAGCCATAATACCGGTTTTGTGATCCAGCAGGTTCTTCGGGTCTGTAGTAATCGAAATGACCGTACAGTTCGGGAACCGGTCCGCTAACTTGTCCTGCATCAGGAGTAGACCATGGTGCGGGGCTCTTTGACCACCGCGCCCTTCCCGTCGACCAGCGACGCATTCAGCACCACGCCCACCGGCAGTTCATTGCTCTCGTACAGGACGGAATTATAAAACTCCGGGGTCAGCATCAGCTTTTTGTGATCCATAAGGTAACCGGACATCCCGCCGTTCAGTGTGACTTCCACTTCCGCCTTGCCGCTGGCATCCTTAGCCGTCGGCTTCGTCCCGTTTGTCGTATAAGCGATGGTATATCCCGCCGGTGCTTTCATGCGCACCTTCAGTTCCGGCGTATGATAGACTCCGGATTCCTGGGAAAAGGCAATGCCGTTATCCTGTTTATGCAGTATCTGGGTTTTCACCTGTTGGGGTTTTGGTTCCTGTTTATTCGTTTCACTCTGACAACCCGCCAGAAGGAAAAAGCTCGCAGCGAAAAGAATATACAGTGTTTTTTTCAGCCTGAGCTTCCACATAGAAGCATCCTCCTACGATATATATGTTACCTTATAATATACTACTTTTTTAGGAATTTGAAAAGGTTATATTATATTTCACTGTGTTTTCAATCGTTACGGAACCTGTTCTTCGTGTATCATCAAACTTCGTATATCTCACAGGCAGGGAACCGGTACGTTGTCAGCGTGACAGGGCTTCCTGTACGATCCGCTCAATGTTCTCCGCGGAAAGGGCGCCCTGCACCCTGCCGATAATATTTCCGTTACGGTCAATCAGATAGGTGGTGGGAATGGCCCGGATGCCGTATGCTTCGAACAGTTTGCCTTTCTTGTCCATCAACACAGGGTAGGCGTATCCGTTTTTATCCATAAACGCTTTGATGCCGGCTTCATCTTTTTCACCTCCCAGTTTCGGCGCGGCTACGCCTAACACGATTACCGCGTCCTTACCGTCCCGGGGAGAACGTTCATACAGCTTCTGGATATCCGGCATTTCGGCCCGGCATGGCGGGCACCATGTGGCCCAGAAATTCAGGAAGACGATCTTGCCTTGGTAGTCGGCCAGAGTGTGGGTTTTACCGTATTGGTCTTTTAACGTAAACGGGATCGCAGCGACTGCGTTTTGATCTTTTTGTTCCCCTTGCGTTGCATTTTGGGTTTGCTGTTCGCTTTGGGTTTGCTTATCATTTTGCGCTGCATCCTGCTGTGTATTTTGCGCTGCGTCCTGCTGCGGCGCGGCAGTCCCTACGCCGTCCAGTTTTCCGGTAAACAGCAGCAGCCCCAGCACGATCATCAGTACGCTGCCCGCTTTTACCGTAAAGGCCATAACGCCTTTATGCTTTTTCACCAGATTCAGTACGGTTTCCGAAAACAGACCTAACAAAAGAAAGGGAATCACAAATCCCAGTGTGTAAAACAAAATCATCACCATTCCTTTCTCCGGCTCCGCCGCCGCCAGAATTAAAACACTGCTGAGCATGGGGCCCACACATGGCGTCCAGGCAAAACTGAAAACAAAACCGAAAACAAAAGCCATAACCGGAGATGCTGTCATCGTTTCAATCCGGAACGGCAGTCTCCGCTCTCTGGCCAGAACCCCCCACTCCCCCAGCAGCCCGGACTGGTACAGACCGAACAGGATCATGAGGATCCCGCCGATACGCGTAATCAGCTTCTGCTGTTTAATTAAAGCACTGCCCGCAGCGGAAGCGCCCAGCCCCAACAGGAAAAACGCCGAGCTGATGCCCAGGACAAAAAGCAAGGTATTAAGGAGCACTTTTCCCCGGTCAAAGCGCAGGCTGCCGTCAGTGTTACGCTCCCCCGTACCGCCGGACAAATACCCGAAATACACCGGCAGCAGCGGCAGCACGCAGGGGGAAAAGAAGCTGAAGAGTCCCTGCAGGAACACGGCAATAACCGAAATATCAGAAGTTAAAACAGCATTCATGAAAAACCTCAATTCACACTTTTCTGCAACAGCCACCCCGCCGCGGCCAGGCAGAGGAACTGCAGCACCGCCATCCCCTGAGGCGGTATGGAAAAGCCTTTATAAAAGACGCCCGGCAACAGGCAGCCCGCCGCCAGACCGAACATCAGGCCCGGATACCGGGGGTTGCACCAGTGTACCAGCCGCAATGTCAACGGCATGGTCATATTAAACGCCAGAACCAGAAGCACCGCTGCCAACAGGCCGGACAGCTGCAGCGCAAGAAAACTTAACAGGAAAATAAAAAGGATGGTCTTCGGATATCCTGCCCTGTCGCAGACAACGCCGCCCAATGCTTTTCCCGCTGCAAAGACGCAGGGAAAGAGCATCACATACGAACCGGCCGCGCCGCCGCTGCCAAAGCCCCGCAGCACAATACAGCCTAACAGCAGAATCAGGCAGAGGCCGGTAAGCCATCGCAGGGGAACCGTGGACGAATTACTGTCCGGAGTCTCAGGCGGGCAAAAGCCTTCTGCTTCTGTCTGTAGCGTTTTTTGCGATGATACTGCGTCCGACACGGTATCTATTGATAAATTCGTAAGCACCGTTTGCACTGCAACAGCTTCCGGAATATCCGCACGCCACAAACGCCGGGTCACTACAGCGCACAGCACGGCGCAGGCAAACAAAAAAGGATACGGGCCCACAATGCAATTCAATCCCAGGGCCAACCCTACCGCGCCGCTGGAAACAAAGATCCCCAGTTCTTTGTACGTCGTGTAACGCCGCAGCACCAGACTGCCTGCCGCTACATGGAACACGCTGTTGCCGATCCCCAGCAGCAGCGTTTGCGTCCGGATACCCAGCGCAGACTGCGTACCCAGTCCTAATGTCAGCAGGACAAACAGGAACGCGTACCGTAACCAGTTTTCCTTTTTATCAAAGAGCCAGCCTGTCAGCCACTGGGCGCCAAAGGCAATGGCGTTATACAGGCCGAAATAATAAACTATGGGAGCCAGCAATGGCTCCTGCACGGCATAGGCAGCCATGGCCGCCGCACAGATGCCGTCCACCAGAAAATGCAATACCGTAAAGATTGCTAACAAATCTGCCTCTCTTACATACTGTCTCAAAAACAGGAAATGCTTTGAAAAAACGTTTCAAAAAACGACGGAGCCATTACAGGAATCCATCCATTTACACAATATCAGAATCCTGTTTATTGATTCAGTATTTGCTTCCCGTCCACCATTGTCAATTCATAAACACGATCCAGTGATTCAACTTTCCTTTCCGGTCCATATACTTTGGGACCGTAGCGGGTTTCCCGGAATCGGTACAGGCGAAAATCCACAGCCATCAGGAATTTTACTTTTTCCTTGTCCTTTGGAAGCGGTATTAAAAATTCGCGGCTGTCCGTTTCCTTCTTTACGTCAGGAACGGGAAACCATCCTGCTTTCTCCAGCAATTTCATGGCCGTGGTTCCTTCTTCTTCCACAAGCACACGGAACCCCCACTGGCAGGGACCGGGCAGGGTCACCTTCAGCAAATAGGTTCTGTCCTTTCCTGGGACCTGGGTCAGGGTAAAATCCGGTTCGCGCTGTCTGTACACCTGTGTAGCCGGATGTTCCAAATCCGGACGGTGCGGTCTCCGGTACGGATTCCCCGGATCGATCACATCAGCATGGGCTGCGGGAAAGAAAGATAACAGCGACAGGACGACAGTCAGTAAACCTACGAATGCACGCATAGCCTTCCTCCTTAATTGTATTCGGTACCACAACACGCTGTCATGTTTATTCATCAAAGATTTCTGTCATTTTCATTATAACTTGTGATCGTGCCAAAATTGTGTATGAAATTCAGGATCACGCTTTATCATTCTGTTATGGAGACGCTGATTAAATGAGTTTGTGCGATGACCGAGGGCTTTTTGCGACTGACAAGGAAATGGCCCGAAGGCGCAGCCGTAGCTGCGTTGAGGGACATTGACGCAGTCAGTCACAAAAAGCACCGGACAGCGTGCAGACGAATTAATCAGCGTTTCCATATAACCTTACCGGGCTTCCCGTTTCAGAATTTCCGCCAGCACTTCGATGCCTGCGCAGATATCTTCTGTCTTTGCGAATTCTTCCGGGTTGTGGCTGACGCCGCCCTTGCAGGGAATGAACAGCATGGTAGTCGGACAGATGGCCGGCATGTGCATGGCATCGTGACCTGCGCCGCTGTTCATGTGCAGGAATGATTTCTTCTGTTCTGTACAGATTGCTTCCGACTGGGCCGCCAGTTTTTCGTCCAACGCCACCGGCGTGTCAGAGGTCAGCATTTCTTCTTTGATTTCCACGCCGTCGGTCCGGGCGGTGCCCTGAACCGCCTGCCGGATCTCTTTCAGGGTGCGCTGTATGCTTTCCGTATTCACACCCCGCACATCTACCCACAGCGTCACCTTGCCCGGCACTACGTTAATGGAACCGGGATCCACTTCTACGATACCCACCGTACCTACCGTTCCGTTATCTTTTTCGTTGATTGCCGCCGTCTCCACTGCCAGCACCAGCTTGGCCGCGCTGACCAGCGCATCCTTCCGGAAACCCATGGGCGTTGCGCCGGAATGGTCGGCCATGCCGGTAATGTGCAGTTTGAACCGGGTGGGCGCCGCTATATTATGGACGATACCGATCTGGTTTCCGGTTTCTTCCAGCACCTTGCCCTGTTCGATGTGCATCTCCGCGAAGCACTTATAGGCTCCCGGCTTTAACAACGCCTTTTCGTATGCATCCAGATTACCGCCCCACTCTTTCACGGCTTCCTTAAAGGTAATGTCGTCTTTGCGGCAGGCATTGGCGAACTTCTCCGGCGCAGCCTTGCCTGTAATCAGTTTGCTGGCAATGGTGGCAAAGCCGAAACGGCTGGACTCTTCCGCCCGGAATACGATTACCTCGATGCTGCGCCGCAACGTTTCATCGGCCAGCATGTGCAGTGCTTCCAGGGCGCCCACAACGCCGCACATTCCGTCATAGGCGCCGCCGTGGATCACCGTATCCAGATGGGAGCCGCAGGCAACCGGAGGAATGTTCGGATTCAGTCCCGGACGGCGCAGGAACAGATTTCCCAACACATCCTCCCGCACTTCCAGGTTCAGGTACTCAATCTGTTTCAACAGCCACATCTGGGCCGCCTTGTCCGTATTGGTATAAGCCAGACGGGTAATGCCCGCTTCGGTTTTCCCGAATTTGGCCAGCCCCCCGATGAGCTCTTCTACACGCTTTTTGTTTACAGGTAACATACTTGTTCTCCTAAAATCATGCGCTGTACTTTACAGCCAGTTCCGTCAGGGTCGCCGCGGCTTTCCACAGCACTTCCTCATCAAAGTCGAAGTGACTGTTGTGGTGCCCTGCAGCAATCGGCGTTCCGTACATCATGTACGCCGCTTTGCCGCCGCGCTTCTGCACCCGGTCCATAAAATACGTACAGTCTTCGCTGCCGCCCATGTCCACATAGGTCAGCACATGGGCGTAGCCGCACTTTTCTTTCACCAGCGCCGCAATTTCTTCCGCCAGTTCCTTATCGTAAATGCTGGCCGGAGCGCCCCCCGCTAACGAGATGTCTACTTTCACATCATACAGATCCGCAGCAGCCTGCAGCATACGGCGGGCCTCTTTTACCATGAACTCATTGATTTCCGTGTTGCCGCCCCGGGTCTCTATTTTCATGGACGCGATATCAGGCACTACGTTCCGCCCGGTTCCCGCATTCAGCACGCCGACGTTGATACGGCTGGAGCCCTGGCTGTGCCGGGAGATCGTACTTAAACTGATTGCTGCCTGGGCCGCCGCCAGCAAGGCGTTCTTCCCTTCTTCCGGCGCCGCTCCCGCATGGGCGGAAACGCCGTGGAACTCCGCATCCAGTTTTGTGGTGGCCAGGAAGCCGTCCGTCATAGTGACCAGTGTGTCCGCCTGGGTACACTTGAAGCCGATGTGCCCGCCGAACAGGTAATCCACATCGTCCACCACACCGGCATCCACCATGGCCAGCGCGCCCCGCACGCCTTCCTCCGCAGGCTGGAAGATCAGTTTGATCCGTCCGTGCAGTTTATCCAAGTTTTCTTTCAGCAGTTTCGCTACAGCCAGGCCGATGGTCACATGCCCGTCGTGCCCGCAGGCATGCATGGCTTTTGTATGGGTAGAACAAAAACCTTCGGCCGCCGGGCGATGTCCTTCGCCTTTGTCTTCTTCCACATCGTTGCAGTCCATGTCAAAGCGGAACGCAACGGTCTTGCCGGGCCTGCCCGTATCCAAAATGCCAACCACGCCGGTCTTGCCGCCGGCCATCTTTTCCACCAGCGCCAGGTCTGCCCCTTCGGTAACGGCACGTTTCATATACCGTTCCAGCTCTGCAGCGGTGGGACGGCCCATCATGGACGCTTCCGCAACCACTTCAGCGCCAAAATGCACTTCATAGCCCAGCGCCTCCAATTCTTTAATGATCAGGGAAGCCGTACGGAATTCCGTCCAGCCTGTTTCAGGGTGGCTGTGCAGGTTACGCCGCCGGGCCGCCAGTTCTTCTTTTAAGTTTTCTGCCTGTTTCCAAATTGTTTCCATAGTCACCATTCTTTCTTTACCCTTTACCGTTTTATTTCAATACTCCTATTACAGGTTCCGCGTACCCGCACGGAACGGATACGCGGAAGCATATCATCTTTACACTATATACTGCTTTTTATGCCTGAATCAGAATGCCAGGAACATCATGCCGATAATCATGGCGAAAACCATGGGGATCGCATTGCGGCGGGTAACTTCCATGGGGCTGATGCCTGCGATACCGGCTACGATGATGGTTGCGCCGGCAATCGGGGACATGGTACGGCCCAGGGTGCCGCCCAGGGTAGCCATGGAACCCATCTGCACAATAGACATACCAAAGTCTGCCGCATGGGGCGTAACCGCTTCGTTAAACGCAAAGGTCGCCGCATCGCCGGAACCGGTGATCAGACCCAGCAGGAAGGGACCTACGGATGCGCAAATCTTAACGATAGACGGATTGTTGACCATGGCGGCGATAAACGCCTTGACCAGACCCATAGCATTCATACCGGCTACGAACACGCCTGCCGCCAGAATGATACCGATGATATCGCCGTAGGCTTTGCCCATGCCGTCAAAGAAAGACTTGGTCAGCGCCGCGGGGTTGGTCCGGGTCACGATGCAGGTCAGGATGGCGCCGATGACCATAGCCTGGGCTACCCCCATCTTGAACATGGGAACCATCTTGGTCGCGCCTAAAATCAGAATTGCGATGGGAACTACGGGCATCAGAGCGTAGAGCGGATTTACCTTAAATTCCGTATCCAGTTCCAGCCCTTCTACCACATGACCTTTATTTTCCTTCAGGAAGTAAGCAATCGCAGTTAAAACCACAGCGCCAACAAGAAGAGAAGCGATATTGGCTTTGTAATGGAATGCGATGACGTCCATTACATTAACGCCGGCAATCTTCGCCACAAACGGGTTGTGGGCCAGACCGGGGTTCAGCATGGAGCCGTAGGTACCGCACTTAACCGCAGCCGCTGCCATAGCCGGGTGCACGCCGGCGCCCATCAGGATAGGAATGAAGATGGCGCCTGCCGCTGCCGCCGTACCAGCCGCACTGGGCAGCGCCACGTTCACGGCATAGGTCCCGAAGATAACGCCGGGAATCAGCAGCCAGTTTACTTTTAACAGGATTTTTGCCAGGGCGTTGATCAGATGTTTATCGCAGCCCGTAAAACGCATGGCCAATGCAAAACCCATACTGGAGCAGGCAGAAGCAATCATGCCGCTGCCCATGCCTTTGGCAAAGGCATCCAGCGCCTTCATGGGAGCTCCCGACACCAGACACATCACGATACCGGCGCCTACCAGCACCATCCTGGCTTCATAGCGCTTCACCAGCAGGAACAGCGCCGCCAGAACAATAAGACCACCTAAGATTAACATAGTTTACCCCCCTTTGTCGGATACAACCTAACCCAGTAACCCGGCCAAACTTGTGAAAACACTGATTATTGCAATCCGCATTTCCAAAATAATCAGGCACGCTCGCCTATATTATTACTTATTAGTATAGCACCAGGAATATCTCTTCACAATATTTCCTGCTCAAAAATACTGTATACAAAATGAACAGCGGTCAAAGGTCACAGCAAAAACACCAAAGAAAAACGGAAAAGCATAACGCCTTTCCGTTTCGCAACACTAAATGACAATCTTCCCTTTTCCTTCAGCAATCTGAATCGCGGTTCCGTATTGCTTGGACAGGTCCGCAATATCCGCCAGAATCTGTTCGCCATACTTCCCGTCCGCCAGTTCCGGACGTCCCCGGAGGCTTCTGCCGTTTTTAAATCCCAGGCTCAGGGGCTGCAGATCCACTTCCCGGATCGCGCCGTCTGTCACCGTAAAGGAAGCCAGGGCTGATTCAAACACAAAATGATCGACTGCCAGGCCCCGGGTCCCGTTGGCACTGCGGGCATCCAGGCCGTCAGCAACGGTGTTATCCGGTCCCAGGTCATACAGATCGTAAAACTCCGTGGGCTGGCGTTCCACCGAATCGTTCTGGAAAATGAAATCCCCCAGACTGTAGAATACGGGTTTATCTTTGTAAATCTCAATGCCGCGCCAGATGTGGGGACCGTGTCCGATATAGGCCGTCGCCCCGGCATCAATACAAAGTTTTGCGAAATCGCGGCAAAAATCCGCCGGCCGGTTCTTCGCCATCCCTTTGCGTTCGTGGCTGTGGTGACTGACAAATACAAAATCCGCCTGCCGTTTCGCTTCTTCAATGGAACGGACGATCCGGTCCGCATCCTTTTTGTTCATGGTGGTGACGGTGCCGGGCATCTCGCCGCGGGCCGTAGCTTCAAAGCGGATCTTCCCAATCAGGTAACCGCCGGTCAGGGGCTTATTGAACCCCTCTTTTTCCAACAGCATACGGTCGGCATTCACTTCGGTCTGATCGACGATTTTGCGCAGGGTTTCCAGTTCTTTCGGTTTCACCTTGTGAACCGTCTGGTACCGCAGCACGTTGGCGCCGGGGCGTCCCAGCACATCCCGCCGCGGGTTGGAGGCCATCCCCCACTCGTTCATGGTAGATGTCACACCGATAATCGCCACACGGCCCTGGGGCAGATCCAGATACCGGGGCTGGGCCGCTTCTTCCAGATTGATCCCGCAACCGGCGTGGACAACACCGGCTGCATCCAGATGCTTTTTGGTAGTTAAAATCCCGCCCAGATTCCAGTCGATGGTATGGTTATTGGCCCAGGTATAAAGGTTGAAGCCAAGATACTGCAGATCCTGCAGCACGGCCGGACGGGCGCAGGCCCAGGTACCGCCGCTGACCGGAGCCGGAAACACTTCAAAATCATGAAGCAGGATCTCAAAATTGGTAAACCGCACGTCAAAACCTTCCAGATAGTGTTTCAGCGCCGCCAGCTTTGCATCCCGGGGCAGCCGCTGCGTGATGAACGAATCCCCTGCCAGTACCATGGAAACCGTCTTTTTCATTTTTTGCATAATGTACCCCCCTTGTTACCATAACTCATAAAACCCTGTGCATCTCCGCTGTCATCCCTTGCAGGTACGGATTCAAAAAATGCCCCGCACACGCGAGGCATTTTTTTCATTCCTATAATTCATTATCATCCGTTTTCTTTCATCGCTTTTTTATCCTGATACATGGCATGGTCCGCCCGCCGCAATACATCTTCCGGAGACGTATCGGACGGTTCGCATACAGCCAGCCCTTTCGCTGCGGAAACCCGGTTCCAGGCACGAGGCTCCTTTAGCGTCTTTTCCGAGAGACGATTAAATTCAGCTACCAGTTCTTCCCGGTGCTCGTAATCCTCGTTTTCCAGCAATACCAGGAACTCATCGCCTCCAATGCGGAACACGGGGCTGTGATCGAATACCCCGCAGATCAGATGGCAGCAGGTCATCAGATATTCATCGCCGTGGTCGTGCCCGTAGGTATCATTGATTTCCTTCAGGTCGTTGGTATCCAGCATCAGCAGCGCAAACTTTGCATCACCCGCATGCATCTGGCGTTCCAGCCGTTCCTTTTCCATTTCGTAGGCATTTTTGTTCTTTACATGGGTCAGCGGATCACTGTACGCCTTATACCGCATACCGGAAATATATTTCTTAAGGTTCTGCACCGTAACGTCAAAGCTTCGGGTCAGGATCCCCACCTCATCGTGGGTGGGGCTGGGCAGCTCCACATCCAGATTGCCTTCGGCGATCTGTTTGGCAGCTTCCGTCAGCGTCTTTAACGGCCGGGTGATCCGCGTAGATACGATCAGGTTAATGATGGCCGCCAGTAAGGCCATGACGATCGACGCGATAGCAATAATACGAAACATGGTGTTCTGTCTTGCTTCGATTTCGTCGGTCTGAACGGAAAGGAGCAACACCATATCGTTCTGCAGCCGGCTGAACACCAGCTTCTTTTCTTTTTCCTTATGGGTATAGGTGTAAGTTTTGGGGCGGCCGCCGCCTCCGTAATATTTCATATCATTGACTAATTCCTGCAGTTCCCCGGTGTAATCGGAAACGGAGGTTCCCGGATTATAGACAGGATGGTAATAGAATTTGCCTTCCCGGGACACCAGGCTGGTATACCCTGTTTTGTAAGGGCTGATGACGCTAACATCGTTTACGATCAGACCGAAATCCATATCCATGCCTACTACGCCGATAAACCGCCCTTCCTTATACAACGGCGTCACATAGGATATCATATCCATGTCTATATTTTTATTATAATACGGTTCCATCCATATGGACTTCCCGGCGGCCTTGGGTCCGTAATACCATCCCACATGTTCCACGTCGGACGGATCGAAATCCAGTATCTTCGTCAGCGGCTGCTTAATGAATGTTTCCACCCGTTTCTTCTTTGTATAGAAAAAGCCGCCGTCTCCGGTTACTTCATCTGCCAGTTCCGGTGCAATACGCAGATAATAACAGACTACGCCCTTGTTATGACGCACGATATCGCCGATCAGCTTTTCCATCTCGGATACATATTGCCGACGCACGGCGGCATTGGTACCGAGCACTTCTACCGGCGGCATCCGGTCCGTTGCCTGATCCGCAAATATATTGATAGAACGCTGGATATCAATAAATTCTTCATTCAGGAAACTGGTTTCCTGTTTGCAGGTCAGCTGCAGGATTTCATCAGAATATTCTTTTTGGGAACGGGAAGTAAACCACAGGCCTGCCCCGCCCACGATAAACGTACAGAGGAATATGATTACCAAATTCAAAACGGTAAACTTTTGACGGATTGAATTCATGAAGCCGCCTCCGACTCTATGATAAAACACAGAAAAAATAATACCGCTCAAATCAACATGTGACTCATTCCACTATTATTGAAGAAAGCGCTAATATTACAATATTTAGTATTTCGATACTATTATAACATAAACCTATGCTTTGCTCAAATAAAATCAATCTTTTGATTTAGTCATTCTTCCTGTCGTCTCAAAATGCAACAAGACACAAAAAGTCAGGCAAAGCCTTGGTCTGTTGCCTGATACAAAAAGCACCGTTTATACCAACAAAAAAGCCCGCCGCATTTCTGCAGCGGGCCGGGAATCACGTATTATTTTTTACCTTTTTTAGCCGGTTTGGCGTTAACAGCTTCCTTGAAAGCTTTGCCTGCTTTGAAAGCGGGAACGGTAGAGGCGGCAATTTTGATGGGTTTGCCGTTCTGCGGGTTCTTGCCGGTACGGGCAGCGCGTTCGCGGGCTTCAAAAGTACCAAAGCCGATCATCTGTACTTTGCCTTTCTTGGCTACTTCGGCAACTACATTACCAACGATGGATTTCAGCACTGCGTCTACGCATTTTTTAGGCATGCTGGTTTCTGCAGCAACTGCTGCAACGAGTTCTTGTTTGTTCATAATTTACACTCCTTTTTTATTAAAAATTCGAAAGTGCTTAAGCACTGGATCACAATTATAATAACAGCATTTATCAGGGTTTGCAAGAGGCAAAACGTAGTTTTTATCAGAAAAGCCGGAATTTGCAGGCATATAATTATGCAATCAGGCAAAGGCCTAAGCAAACCATCCGTTATTTTTTACGTGTCAGTTTAACTACCGTCTCCACATGATGGGTCCGGCTGAACATATCGCAGGGCTGTACCCTGTCAATCGTAAAACCTTGTTCATACAGGTAAGCCAGATCCCTTGCCAGAGTTGCGGGATTACAGGATACATACACCACCCTCTCCGGCTTCACCTTTACAATTGCGGCCAGTACCCGTTCCTCACAACCGGCCCGGGGCGGATCCAGAATCACCACATCCGGACGCAGCCCGTCGGCAGCAAGCTTCGGCATTTCCACCGCAGCATCGCCTAATAAGAAGTCCGCATTTTCAATATGGTTGGCCTGGGCATTCTTCTTTGCATCCCGTATAGCGGAAGGAACGATTTCAATCCCCAGCGCCCGTTTTGCTTTCTGCGCCATGAAAAGGGCGATGGTCCCGGTGCCGCAATACAGATCGACTACCGTTTCCTTTCCTTTCAGATCCGCAAAATCCAGGGCCGTGTTGTATAACTTTTCCGCCTGTTCGCTGTTCACCTGGAAAAACGACTGGGCCGAAATATTGAATTTCAGGGGACCGATCTTATCCTTAATTGTGGGGTTACCTGCAATCAACCGGGTCTTATCGCCTAAAATCACATTGGTGCTTCGCTTATTTACATTCTGTACCACGCTTTTTACGCCGGGAATTTCGGCCTTCAGCATCTGCACCAGTTCTTTCAGATGGGGTACGGTATCCCGGGCCGTGACCAGGCAGACCATGATCTCCCCGGTGTGCACGCCGACACGACCCATGATATGACGAACCGTGCCGGTTCCTTTGTCTTCGTCATACGGCAAAATTTTAAACTGCTTCATCCACTTCCGTACCACGGCAGCAATGGAATTGTTCTTTTTCTTCTGGATACAGCAGTCCGTTACGTCAATCACATTGTGCGTATTTAACGCGAAACAGCCGATTTGCAGTTTACCTCGTTTTCCCGAAACAGGAAACTGCATTTTATTCCGATAGTACAACGGATTATCAGAACCGATCGTCGGCGCAACATGGATGTCGCGAAGATGCCCGATCCGTTCCAGCGCTGCTTTTACCTGCTCCCGTTTTTCTTTCAGCTCCGCTTCGTAAGACAGATGCTGCAGCTGGCAGCCTCCGCAGGCTTCATAAACCGGACAGACCGGTTCGACCCGGTCCGGGGAAGCTGTAATGATTTCCTGCAGTTTTCCGACTATGAAACTCTTTTTGATAAATGCAGCCGCAGCCCTTACCGTTTCACCAGGGAGGGCTCCCGGCACAAATACCGCAATATCTTTAAAACGCCCCACGCCTTCCCCCGCACTGCCCAGACCTGTAATCGTTATTTCCATCTCCTGGCCCTTCTGCACAGAAAACGCCGCTGTGATTTTTGGGGAACCGTTTCTGATTTTTTCTGAATGGTTCTTATTTTTCTTTTGATTATGATTTGCCTTTGCCATTATGTTCTTCCGCTTCTTTTCAATAACAATCAGTTCAAACTTTGAGAATCGATCCTGACCGGCAGGCAGCCGATTCCTTTTAAGAGCATTACAGGATTATGCCTGCACGGTAACATGAAAAAAGTTGCGGACATACTATCCGCAACTCAATCATACCCTACTTGTTTTTATTTGTAAACACACAGCTGCTCTAAGGTATTAATTGTTTAGAACAAACAATTCGCTGTCGCCCTATAATTTTGCGCTGATCTTATCCGGTTTCCGGCCTTCCGCTTTCGCCATTTCCACTTCCCGCTTCTTGGCTTCCAGCTCTTCAATCTGGCATTCCG
Organism: Acidaminococcaceae bacterium; assembly: GCA_017443005.1. Lineage (GTDB taxonomy): Bacteria > Bacillota > Negativicutes > Acidaminococcales > Acidaminococcaceae > Succiniclasticum. The sequence goes on along the minus strand of JAFSPK010000052.1, from coordinate 22,022 downwards.
GACAGATTCCCTGGAACACGATATTATGATTTTCCATGCGATAGCCGGTCATCTGGGCGATTTTGTCGTCCAGATCCTGGAAATAATCCAGATCGTCCACATTCATGAACCGGTGACATTTCATGCACTGCACATGATAATGCTTGGTCAGCATATGATCGTAACGGTCTGCGGAACTGGGCACGGAAACGCGCCGCAGTAATCCGCTGTCTACCAGTGAATTCAAATTCCGGTACACGGTTCCCTTACTGATATCCGGATAATCCAGAACAATACGGTTATACACTTCTTCTGCCGTAGGATGGTTGCTCAACGAACGTACTGCAGAAATGACCAGCTGACGCTGAATGGTATTTCTCTTTTGCACAGCCACAGTCAGACCTCCAATCAATACTAATTACTAAGAAGGCTACTTTTTACAAATCAAAAAAACTCGTCGTTTTTTTTAGTTCATTCTTTCCCTTATCACTTTAAGTTTACCATATTTTTTGATTTTGTAAAGGGCTGTTCTCAATTTAAAGAAAATTTAATTAAGATTGTCTACTATTTTCAAGTCTGTTCACGGTCCAAAAGGCCCGTATCGGCAGATTGGAAGCGCCCGGAGGCGACCAGATGAATTCCGCGTCTTTTCTCTTATGATCTGGCGAATGGAGAAATATGTCATCTATCTCGTCCCCTTTACCGAAAAAATGACTCTTTCCCGGTATATTCAGCAGTTCTGCCTTCCCGTCCGATATCATCATCCCGGTGCCGTGAAACTCGCCACCCCAGGGATTGATCCCCAGCTGCACCGGATGCTCACCTGCCACGCGGTACATGAGATGATAGATGACGCCATAGTTTCCGTGGTTCTGTGTCTTCCTCCCGGTCATCCGGTCCGTACCCATCAGATAATAACGGTCTTCCGAATCTGCCATGCACAGCGCCTTTACCTGATTCCATTTCATCCGGAACGGCTTTTTGATAATATAGGTCAGATCCGCATGCTGATAGGTTCCCCGCAAGGGGTGTTCGTCCATGGGCAGTAAGGCGGCTTGTTGCGAAAAATTCTCAATATCTTCTTTCGGATCGCACATCATAATTACGATTTCTACCGGATGGCTTGCATGAAAATCAAACATGCCGGTCAGCAGCTGTTCCGGTTTCAGGCGGGCGCCTGCCTGCTTCCTGTTGCACGCCTGTGAGAGAACTTCCAGATATTCGCCCCGCACCAGGTTCGTCAGCGGCAGGTCAGAGAGCTTCTGGTAAAAGCTGTAATCCGGCCCTTCGCCTTTTTCTCTCTTCGTACGCTTATCCCGCTTATCTGCAAGTTCCTTTTTACGCACCTTGTTCCAGCTCTCTTTATACTCTTTAAAGTACCTCGTCTGCCCCTTGCGTGCGGAAACAAAGTAATCCGTATCCGGATCGCCGATTCCCCTGCAGCCCCAGGTGATGGTTGTCCGCAGATTGACCGGACGCATCAGTATGGCAAGTTTCCGGGTATTCTTCGTCCCGTTCACATGATGGAAAAAGACTCTGCCTTCCCCTTCTACAATATCCTTATACAAAATTCCGTTCTCGTAAACCATTTCCGGACTGTCAGAAAACAACAGCGTCGGACCGCTTTGCAGTACCTTCACATCCACATCCTGATATTTCTCCGGTACCTTCCGGTACCCTGCTTCTGCAGAACCGGGAGCCAAAAAGCCTCCCAGTACACCGACGCCTGCCAGGATCGCCGCAATGCGAGACGGCAGTTTAAAAAACGAAAACCAATTCATAGCTTTACTAACTCCTCCGGGAACAGAAACACGGATGGACGATACGGCCGTTCATCCGTGTAGCTGTAGATTTTAAAACGCTGATTAATAACGTACATTACCTGTCAATATATTGATGTTTAAGGAAACGCTCCATTACTTTTTCAGGCTGTTCTGATAATCTTCCATAAATTTCGCCAGCCCTTTGTCGGTCAGTTCATGTTTGATCAGCTCACGCAGAACCTTCGTCGGAATCGTAGCGATATCCGCCCCGGCCAGCATCATCCTGTCAACATGTTCCATATTGCGCACGCTGGCAGCTATAATTTCTGTATTAAACTGGTAATTGTGGAATACTTTCACCATATCTTCCACTAGTTTGGAGCCATCCTGGCCGATATCGTCCAGACGTCCGATGAAGGGACTCACATAGGATGCACCGGCGCGGGCCGCCAGCAGCGCCTGCCCCAGGCTGAACACCAACGTTACGTTGGTTTTGATCCCTTCCGCCGCCAGAATCTTGACTGCCTTCAACCCCTCTGTGATGCAGGGAATTTTTACCACCACATTCTCCGCAATTTTAACCAGTTCCCTGGCTTCCCTGACCATGCCTTCACAACCCTGGCTGATCACTTCGGCGCTTACAGGGCCGGGAATCAGCGCGCAGATTTCCGGGATCACTTCCGCCTGGGTGCGTCCCGATTTGGCGATCAAAGACGGATTGGTGGTCACGCCGTACACGATACCCATATCCGCAAATTCCCTGATTTCTTCTACATTAGCTGTATCCATAAAAATCTTCATAGTTTACGCCTCTTTCTTTTTTGTATTTATTATATATTTTATTATAAAAAACACTGATTCATTGTCCGCGCGCTGACGAATTAATCAGCGTTTCCTTAAAACAACGTCAACTGGTCGTCATCCGTCGGCAGCATCAGATCCAGATCCGGCTTTTTCCGGTTTTGGTTTGTGACCCAGTTGCCGCACTTGGGACAGTTTAATTCCATATTTGGCAAAGCCCACGCCAGATGTGTCCCGCATCTGGGACAGATGAATTCCACCTGCATGCCCGGCCGTATTTCATTTTTCTTCTGTTCTTCCGTTTTTTTCAAAAGTGCCTCCCGCCTTTGCCAGACGTCAACTGAATGAACCCGTTGCTCCCATGATTCATTGCATGTCCATCACAATTTGGGTTCCTTTTCATTTTTTATTATACAACACTTTCGATTCATGGTAAAATAAAAAAGAAAATTATAAGGAGACGATGATTAAATGAGTTTGTGCGATGACCGAGGGCTTTTTGCGACTGACAAGAAAATGGCCCGAGGGCGCAGCCGTAGCTGCGTTGAGGGACATTGACGCAGTCAGTCACAAAAAGCACCGGTCAGCGTGCAGACGAATTAATCATCGTTTCCTTAACAAGACGCGACAGCAGAAGGAGGATGATTCCATGTTAGATTTAGCCAAAGAATTTTTCCTGTTAGGTTTTCTGGAAGAAACGGAAGAAGACACCGTCACCTATGTCATGGATTTTCCGGATAACGTATATGTTACCGTCACCGACGACAACGGCAGGACACCGGTCCGGGCCAAGCAGAATCTGGTGCTGGCCTGCTACGACAGCGAAGGCCGCTACCGTTGGGGAAGCGAGTTCAAGACCTTTATGGAACTGCAAACGATCTGCCAGGCTCATCCGGCAGGTTCACCGGAATTATTGCAGGCACTGAAGGGCGCATCCAAAACGCTGAAAGACGGTGAATCGTTCCCCTCCACACCCGGAAAGATCTCATAACTGCAAACAGAAAAGCTGTACGGAGTTTATCAGCAAACCCGTACAGCTGTTTTTTATTTACAATGCACCGACAGGATACACTTCACGTCGCTAACAGGATCCTCAACCATATCTGCTTTCAGTAAGAAGTCCTTTGCGTTTCCATCTGCCAGATTCATGGTAAATGCTGCTGAGAAGTCTTCTTTCTTCTTGATAGCATTCACACCAAGCCGGACAATTCTCTTCCTGTCCTTTTTGGCAATGCGCCGGATGAATTTGCCGGAATTCAGTTCCAGTTCCAGTTCCTCCCTGGATATCTGCATTTCCTGTTCCAGTCCCTGGGCCGCTACCCGGAACGAATAAATGCCATGGTTATATACCTGGAAAATGACACATTCCGAAAGGAAACGGGCAAGCAGGTCCATATGCCGGTTCAGGTTGGTCAGTTCCGTCACGTCCCGGGCTGAACCGTAAAAACGCATCCGTCCTTCCGCTTCATCCAGATAATAAAAGTGTATCCAGAAACGGGAATAGGTTCCGTCAACTCTGCCAAAACTCATGACGGCACTGGCCCCGTTCATCCTGTCCAGCCGTGCCTTTTCCATCGTCCTGTACATCAGCTTTCGGTCAGCAGGGGGCATGAACCGCTGGATCTTATCCAGCCGCTCACTGAAGTCGGGAACGTCCACCGCTTCCTGGAATTTATGGTTGAAACGGATAATATCTACGTCCTCTTTATCCCAGGAATAGATGGCCGCCGGTCCCAAAATATTGTTCAGCATGGCATCGCTGTACACTGCGTCATTCAAAAACTCCCGGACACGGAACTCCTCATTGGCAATAAAGACAAAGCCTTTGTCGTCAACGTTAAAGGGGTTGGATACCAAATCCTCAAAATCAGCGATCGTTAAGGGTTTATAAAAATAGTAACCTTGAATATACTGGCAGCCCAAGCTTTGCAGATATTCCTTCTGCCCCTGGTTTTCCACGCCTTCCACAATAACCGGGAGGCGCATGGATTTCGCCATATAGACGATGGATTCCAGGATATGGATTCCCTTTTCAATGGTATCTTCATCCATATGCAGGAAATGCGCATCCATCTTCAGCACGTCAATATTCAGTTCAAACAGCATATTCAGAGACGAATACCCGCTGCCGAAATCGTCCATCAGCACCATAAAACCGTTGTTGCGGAGTTCCCGCACCACAGCCTGCATTTTCTCCGGATCGTCCGCACAGGCAGATTCGGTTATTTCGACCTTCAATGCCTTTTTGGGAAGATGGTATTTCTCTACAAGGAACTGAATATATTCAGGTACATTAAACGTAAAGATATCAACCGCGGACACATTCAACGAAACGGGAACCAGAGGCAGGCCCCGTGTTTCACAGCTCTTCAGCCAGCGGCACACTTCTTCCCAGATAAACTTATCCAGGTCCGGGATGAAACCGTATTTTTCCAATATGGGAACGAACACAAGCGGAGAAATCATCGTACCGTCCGGTTTTACCCACCGGGCCAGCGCTTCAGCCCCCACAATACTGGCTGTTGAAGCCCGGCACTGGGGCTGCAGGTAGAAAATAATCTCGTTATTTTTCAGCGCAGACTGGAAATCCGAAAGGATCTGGTAGTCAGACGCAATTTTAGTATACATGGAAGGGTCAAAGTACCGGATACGGTTTTTAAAATTCGTCTTGGCATTCCGCATGGCCATGCTCGCCTCATCGTAGAGGCGCATCACCGTATCCTCTTCCTTGGAATAGCTGACGCCGATAGCAGGGAGGAATCCCACGGACACCCCGTAGCGCATAATAGCTTTGTGAAGATTGTTAAACAACTCTTCCATCTGTAAACTCCCGGCAGGCAGGAACATGGAATAATCATCGTTTCCCAGATACCCCGCCAAGCCGTTCGTTCTTTCAGCATCTTTACGGATGCCTGCCCCGATCCGGGCCAGCACCATATCCCCGGCTTCCCGTCCGTACCATTCGTTGAACATCTTGAACTGTTCAATATCAAAAACAACCATCATCCATTTCTGTTCCGGATGGGCTTTCAGCAGTTCTTCCACAGAATGGAAATAATCCTTTTCCCGTTTCAGTCCGGTAAGAGGATCTAACAGGAGCGTACTTGCCTCACGGGCGACCAGGGTCCGGCCTTCTTCCCTGTCTTTGATGTTCTGAATGTCAAAGATGTAGCATCGGATAATTCCCTTCGGCAGGCCGTGACAGGGTCCCGCAAGGAGAATGGAATCGATCCAGCGCCAGCCCTTTTTCATATCCGTGGTCCGGAAACGGAATTCAAACGTATCCCGCAGTTCTTCCTCCGCCATCCGCTGTAAAATCGTATCCGGATTCATTATGTCCGCATAGAATCCGGCATCGTCCGGATGAATCATATGGTCCGCGGCATACCTGTAAAACTCACTGTATACGCCAGCTGTAACAGGCGCATAATACTTATCCGCCACGTTATACACGAATCTGTACCGGTTTTCATTTAGATCGATTTCTATCAGTTCATCATAAGAAGAATGTTCCAGAAAATCCGATACAGAAACAAGCTTATTTCGATTTTTGAAGAAGTCAAGCATGCCTTTTGACTGCATCCGGAACACCTCCTTCCCTGAACGCTTCACTGATATTTTATCTTAAAATCTAAAACCGACGGGTATAGATACGATACATATTTTATATGATTCCCTGTCTTGATAGTTTATTATACTTTATAATGATAATTCTGGCAAGCTGTTTTATCTACAATGGAACCATCCATACTTTCTTCGCTGAACAGCATGAATCAAAAACTGGAATTATGGCTGCAGTTTCCTGTAAAACACAAAAATCCGCCGAACCCGAAGACCCGGCGGATGATTTTGCAACAGGATGACACTGTGGCTATTTATTCTTCCATCAGGCCCAGGTGCTCAAACAGATGGAACAACAGGCTTAACAGGATCGCTACCAGCGTGGCCAGCACCATCCCCTGTACCGTAATGGTGCCAAAGGTCAGTTTGGCCCCGGAAAGGCCTACGATCATAACCACTGCCGTCATGGTCAGGTTGCGGGATTTGCTGTAATCTACCTTCTGTTCAACCAGGAGACGGAATCCGGACGCGGCAATAACACCGAACAGCAACATGCAGACGCCGCCCATGACCGGTCCCGGAATACCGTGGATCAGCTGGCTTAACTTGCCGATAAAGGATAACAGGATGGCAAATACTGCGGCGCCTCCGATGACCCAGACGCTGTAGACTTTGGTGATTGCCATGACGCCGATATTTTCACCGTAGGTCGTATTCGGCGTCGCACCGAACAGACCGGACAAAATATTGGAGCAGCCGTCCGCGAACAGGGAACGGTCCAGACCGGGTTCCTTCATCAGGTCGCGGCCTACGATATTACCTGTTACCATCAGGTGCCCGATGTGTTCGGTCAGCACCACCAGCGCCGCCGGCGCAATAATCGCAATGGCATCCAGATTAAAGGTCGGTGTGGAAAACTGCGGAACGGCGAACCAGGGCGCATTGATCACAGGCGTCATGTCCACCATACCCAGGAAAAAGGCCAGCACATAGCCGCAGACAACCCCGAACAAGATTGGGATGATGGCCATAAATCCCTTGAACGCAACGGACCCGATGACGGTGACCAGCAAGGTGAATACGGAAACCATCACGTTGTTCATTTCAATTTTATCCCCTACCAGCCCGGCCATGGAAGCCGCGGTCGGCGCCAGTTCGAGGCCGATGATGGAAACAATGGCCCCCATCGCGGCCGGAGGGAAAATGAAATCGATCCATTTTGTTCCCATCATTTTAACTATAAATGAGAACAGGACGAACAACAGGCCGAATACGATGAAACCGGACTGGGCATCCGAATAGGGATGGGTCGCCATGATCAGAAGCACAGGAGAAATAAAGGCAAAGCTGGAACCCAGATACGAGGGGATCTTGCCTTTCGTGAGAAAGATGTAAAGCAATGTGCCAACGCCATTCATGAACAGGCAGGTGTTGGGGTTTAACTTAAACAGGAACGGCACCAGTACCGTGGCCCCGAACATGGCAAACAAATGCTGCAGGCTCAGCGGAATATTCATCAACAGCGGTACGCGTTCTTCAACCTGGATAACTTTATGCGACATGATTTTTCCTCCTGTTTCTTTTCATAAAAAACGGCTGCCTTTTTATAGACAGCCGTTATATTATCAATTCATCGTCCCAGCCAGGAAGTTTTCCTGGCAACCTGTTTTTCAACCTCTACCCGGGCAGGCGCGTACATCATGATGGTATCGCTGACCTTGGAAATGCTGGCATTTACAATGTAGCTGACGCCGCACATATAATCAAAGATCCGGTTGCGCGTCTCTTTATCCACTTCCGTAAAATTCACCATGACCGCGCAGCCTTCAATCAGCTTATCCGCATAGGAAACTGCGTCTTCATAGGTATGAGGGGTGCGCACCAGAATGTCCAATTCGCCCGGCCGTACAACATACGGACCCGTATAGATATCTATCGGTTCTTCATTGCTGAACAGTTTCATTGCAGAATTCTTAAAATCCATCATGCATGAGCCTCCATCCGGTTTGAGTAAAAGACAAAACTCCTCTTTACATTGTAGCAGATTTATAAAAAAACACAACTGTTTTTCTTAAAAAAATGCCAAAAAAGCAGGATTTTTTCATATTTCCTGTCCGAAATGCCGAAAATTTAGGAATGAAAGGATGCTTTTTTACCAAAATAGGAACGCTGAGCCGCTTTATTTTTCAGCAGCCGCCGCATTTTTTGCCCGTCCGCGCATACGACCCCGCTCTACACGGTCCAAAACCCGTTTGCGCATACGGATGCTTTTCGGCGTCACTTCTACCAGTTCGTCGTCATTGATATGCTCCAGCGCCTGTTCCAGCGAGAAGAAAATGGGAGGAATCAGGCGGATGGCGTCGTCGCTGCCGGAAGCGCGCATGTTGGACACGTGTTTCTTCTTGCAGGGATTGACGTCCATGTCATCTTCGCGGGAGTTTTCGCCGATGACTTCTCCCTGATATACATTCTGACCCGGCACAATATACATAATGCCCCGTTCCTGGCAGTTCCCGATACCGTACGCACAGGTCTCGCCGTTTTCAAAAGCCACCAGACTGCCCCGGGTGCGTCCGGGAATGGGTCCTTTGTAATAATCATACCCGGCATACACATGGTTCATGACGCCGTTGCCTTTGGTATCGGTAAGGAACTGGTTACGGAACCCGATGAGCCCTCTGGCGGGAATCTTAAACTCCAGCCGCATATAGCCGGCCATTTCATGCATGTTTACCAGCTCGGCCTTGCGGGTTCCCAGGTCTTCCATGACAACGCCCATGAAATCCTGCGGCACATCAATGGTCAGCGCTTCCATGGGTTCCATGGTATGTCCGTCTTTATCTTTGCGCAGGATGACCTTCGGCTTGCCGACCTGCATTTCAAAGCCTTCCCGGCGCATCGTCTCAATCAAAATGGACAGATGCAGTTCGCCGCGGCCTTTTACGATAAATGTGTCGGTGTTCTCTGTTTCCTCCACGCGCATGGCCACGTTGGTCTGAATCTCTTTCATCAGACGGTCCCGCAGATGGCGGCTGGTTACATACTCGCCCTCTTTGCCGGCAAAGGGACTGTCATTCACTAAAAACTCCATGGAAAGGGTCGGTTCGTCAATTTTAATACCGGCCAGCGCTTCCGGCTGTTCCGGATCTGCAATGGTATCGCCGATCTCCACATTGCTCAGACCGATCAGCGCTACAATGTCACCGGCCTTAACTTCTGCCGTCTCTACACGTTTCAGTCCCTGATAGGTATACAGGCGTCCGATCTTTTCAATGGAAACCTTATCCTCATGCATCAGTGCGATCTGCTGCCCGTTCTTAATCGTGCCCCGGACGACACGGCCTACCACGATACGACCTACATAGGAGTCATAGTCCAGTGTGTTGGCCAGCATCTGCAAGGGCTGGTCCGGTTCCACATCCGGCGCCGGAATCGTGTCCAGAATCACCTGGAACAGCGGTTCCAGATTATCGCTGGCGTCTTCCATGGATAATTTGGCAAAGCCGGAACGGGCTGAAGCGTAGACAACCGGGAATTCCAGCTGTTCGTCGTCGGCATCCAGTTCAATAAACAGGTCCAGCACTTCATCAACGACTTCCGTAGCACGCTGGTCCGGACGGTCGATTTTATTGATAACCACAATCGGTTTCAGATGCTTTTCCAGCGCCTTGCGCAGCACATACTTTGTCTGGGGCATAGGTCCTTCGTAGGCGTCAACCAGCAGCAGCACGCCGTCCACCATGGTGAGCACCCGTTCTACTTCTCCGCCAAAGTCTGCATGGCCCGGCGTATCCAGAATATTGATTTTCGTTCCGTTATGCATAACGGAAGTATTTTTAGACAAAATTGTAATACCGCGTTCCCGCTCCAGGTCATTGGAGTCCATCACGCGTTCCGCAACCTTTTCGTTTGCGCGGAAAATGTGGCTCTGCTTCAGCATCGCATCTACTAACGTCGTTTTACCATGATCGACGTGGGCGATGATGGCAATGTTCCGGATATCGTTTCTGATCATTCTTCCGTGTCCTCTCTAAATTAAAATAAACCCAATCGCACGCACAATACACATCACGCTGAACTGATTGCCTGCGTTCTGCCGCACACCGTCTGTACATAAAATGCAGCTAATGTCCGCGCCCTGCATGCTTACCCCGGGATTTTGCAACAAAAGAATGAGGATGCTTATAAGAGCATCCTCGTCTATGACTTTACTATTATATTCGTTTTGTTTTTCACTGTCAACCGAAAACCTTTGAATTCATCTTCACCAGACCGGAATTACCATTACTCTCCAGTCTGCTCTCACTACACCCTATTTCACCACACTGGGAAGCCAGGTCGCCAGTCCGGGAACGAAGCAGAGGATGAGCATTTCAATGCCCATAACAACTGCATAGGGAATGACGCCCTTAACAATCTGGGTCATCTTGCTGTCGGGGCTGACGCCCTGCAGCACAAACAGGTTCATGCCGACAGGCGGCGTGATCAGGGCCATTTCCATGTTAATCTGCAGGATCACGTTGAACCAGATGGGGTCAAAGCCCAGCTGCAGAATGATGGGATACAGGATGGGAACCGTAATAAAGATGATGGAAACGGTTTCCAGGATGCAGCCCAAAAACAGCAGCAGGCAGTTGATCATGATGAAGAAAATCCAACGGCTGAACCGCATTTCCGTAACCATCAGAGTCAGGGCCTGGGGTACCTGCAGGATCGTCAGTACGAAACCGAACAGGGTGGCGCCGATCATGATGCAGAAAATCATGGAAGAGGTCTTTACCGTACCCAGCAGGATATTCGGCAAATGCTTCAGGCTCAGGGTCTTGTAAATGCAGAACGTAATAAAGAGGGAATACACCGTTCCCACAGCCGCCGCTTCCGTCGGTGTGAACGCGCCGGTGTAGATGCCGCCCACGACAATGACCGGCAGCAGCAGGCCCCAGATGGAGCTTTTCAGCGCATCCATCCGTTCCGCCCAGGACGCTTTCGGTTCCAGCGGCAGGTTACGGGATTTGTAAACCACCACGCCGATGAAGAAAATCGTCAGCATAAAGCCGGGAACTACACCGGACATGAACAGCTGGCCGATAGACTCGCCGGTAATGGCGCCGTAGAGGATCATGGGGATGGAAGGCGGGATCAGGATGCCCAGGGTACCGCCGGCCGCCACTGCGCCCAGTACCACGGTCCGTTCATAATTCCGTTTCAGCATTTCCGGAATGGCAATGGCGCCGATGGTAACCGCACAGGCTGCGGATGAGCCTGTAATAGCGGCAAAAATACCGCAGGCCACGATGGTCGCCGCGCCTAAACCGCCGGGAAGATGCCGCAGCCATTTGTTGCCCAGTTCGAACAGATCGTTGCCCACTTTGCCTTCCAGCAGGATCTGGCTCATCAGCACATACAACGGCACGGCACAGAGTACAAAATCATCCAGGGATTTATAGGCCAGCAGCGGGATCTGGTTCAGGGTGCCGTCCCCTCCCATGAAGAGAAGCATTCCTACCAGACCGCCCGTTCCCAGGGCAAAGCCTACCGGCAGGCCGGTAGCCAGAAGTACCAGCAGCATCACGGTGAACAAAACAATCATTTTGCCACCTCCCCTGCCGCCGCAGCCGGATCATAGTCCGGGTCGCCCAGTTTTACCAGGTTTTCCAGGAACGTCCGGATAAAATGCAGGAACATGAGGCCAAACCCGATGGGCAGCGAAGACTGCGGGATCCACAACGGGGTACGCAGCGTGGTAGGCGCAATCATACCATGTTCCAGCGACATGGCTACCATACCGATGGCGTAAATCGTTACGACGCCGCAGAAAACCATACCAATGAACGAAGTGAGCACGCTCAGTATTTCATTGGTCCGCTTGCTTAAATGGGACAGCAGGATATCCACTTTTATGTGCTTATTGGCCACAAACGTTACCGCCATGCCCAAAAAGCCCGCAATGGTCACACAGTAGGTGGAAATCTCCACTACCCACTCCGTGGGACTGTTGAACATGCCCCTCATAATCACTTCATAAACTACAGAAAAGGCGGGAATGAACAGCAGCAGGCCGGCAATAATGCCCACCACCCGGGTCAGTCCCATTAAGAATTTCCTGTAAACTGCTAAAAAACTTTTCACGACAGTCTCCCGTTTGTTTTATCATATTTGTATTGCGATACCGCCGGCTGTACACCATTACAGCCGGCGGTAAAGTCAGCCTGTATAAACTATGGAATGTTTCCCCGTCTTCCATTCAGACAGAGGCAGTCTTTTTACACTGTCAGACTACCGTTATTTCGTGCACATTTCCAGAATCTTTTTGCCCTGTTCGCCGGCATGTTTGGTAAAGATATCCCATACCGGTTTGGTGGCCGCCTGCCAGGCTTTGATTTCGTTTTCAGGCACTACATAAATTTCCATGCCTTTTGCTTTCAGGTCTTCCAGGCCCTTCAGGTCTTCCGCCTTGGCATTCTTGCGCAGGATATCCCGGACTTCTTTGGCAGCTTCCATGAAAGCTTTCTGCTGGGTTTCGTTCATTTTGGCAAAGGATTTGTCGTTCATGGCTACGACGAATTCCGGAGATGCATGGTTGGTAACCGTCAGGAATTTGGTCACTTCATACATCTTGCGGTCGCGCATGGCCGGAGCGCCGGAGGACTGTCCGTCAATGGTACCGCGCTGTAAAGCCATATATACTTCGCCGGCGCCCATGGTTACCGGGGAAGCGCCTAACGCTTTAATGGTTTCAGAAGCCAGTTCGCTGTAGCCGCGGATCTTCAGGCCTTTGAAATCTTCCGGTTTTTTGATGGGTTTCTTGTTATTGGCATACTGTACGAAACCGTAGTCAGCCCAGTAAACAACCTTCACGTGTTTTTTGGCCATTTCCTCTTCCAGAATTTTGCCCATGCCGCCGTCGATGGCGCTGTCAACCTTCTCATAGCCCGGGAATACGAAAGGAACGTCAAACACTTCCATGGCCGGAATGATGGTTGCCCAACGGCCTACCGTGTTCAGGCCCATATCCACGCCGCCGGTCATGATGGCGTCGTTCATGGTTTTATCATTGTACAGCTGGCCGGCCGGGAAAGAGGTAATGACGACTTCGCCCTTTGTTTTATCTTTTACCTTGGCAATAAAGGTTTCCACGCCTTTCGCTACCGGATGGTTAGCCGGCAACGCATAAGCTAATTTATATTCCACCTTCTTGCCTGCCGCCGGAGCTGCCGGCTTCTTATCTCCGCCGCCTCCGCAGCCTGCCATACAGATCGTTGCCAATGCCAATGAAGCTACTGCCGCCGCTTTAAACCATTTTACAGATTTCATACTTTTCTCCTCCACTCCTCATTTTTTAATATAAATAAAATAAAGACAACACTGAGTAACAGGACCGCCGGACCCATTGTCAAAAAACAACGAGACCACAAACGCTGCCAAACTAAAAACCCCTGTCGGAAAACTCCGGCAGGGGCGTTGTTCACGCGGTACCACCCTACATTATACTCCTGGCCTGTAACGCCGCCGCAGCGCTTTATCCTAACGTCGGAAACCGTTCAGATAAAGAGTTCCCAGGTGAGAAGTTTTACTGCTTCCACCGGCTTTCACCAGCCGCCGGCTCTCTGAAGTCCGCTCCTAAAACCATTCCTGTTCATAACTTCTGTTTGAAATTAAGTCAAGTATAGCAAGGCAGTTTTCAAATGTCAATCATTTTTTCACATTTTGTTTACATTTCTACGAAAATTAGAGATGTTTGTCCTCCGTGTGCGAACGATTGGCGAATACACTACAGGTTGCCCAGCATCTCGTCCATATAGCGGCGTACCTTTTCCAGCTTCTTCCGCATCTGGTCTGCTTTGGCACTGTCGCGCAGGGCAATCTGTTCCATCTTGTTCCGGTACTGCATATAATTCCGCTCTATCGCAGTAATCGAATCCTGCAGTTCCGCAACTTCCGGCAGCGTTTCCACTTCCGGCGCCGCTTCAATCACATAATCCGCTCCGTCTATGGCCACGCTGTCACCGTATTTGGGAACATAAACCGCCGTTCCCATCTGCATCTGCAAATCTTTGGACAGTTCGCTGGCTGCGTCAAACTCCCCGTGGGTCACGAAGAAAATTTTGGGCTTCTGCGGCATTTTCTTATACCAGTCTATGAGCTGTTCCTTATCAGCGTGGGCGGAAAATCCGGTCATATTGACAATCTGAGCAGCCACATGGATGGTCTCGCCCATAATTTTAACCTTTTTGACCCCGTCGATCAGGTTACGACCCATGGTTCCTTCGGCCTGATACCCCGCAAAGACCACCGTACATTCCGGGCGCCACAGATTATGCTTCAGATGATGCAGTATACGCCCTGCGTCCGCCATGCCGCTGGCCGATAAAATAATCTTGGGGCCTTCGATGCCGTTGATCATGCGCGATTCATCCGGCGTAGGCGTAAAATGCACATTCTTCATGGCAAAGAGCCGGTCCCCCTGAAATTCCACAAGCGCCCGGGTCTCTTCGTCATATTCTTCTTTATTGGCCAGGGTGATTCCCGTCGCTTTCGTTGCCAGCGGACTGTCAACGTAAATCGGCACGTCCGGGATCTTACCTTCCTGCGAAAGCTTCTGGAAATAATACAGCAACACCTGGGTACGGCCCACCGCGAAAGCAGGAATCACTACATTCCCGCCCCGTTCCACGGTTTCATTAATGATTTTAGCCAGTTCCTCTTCTTTGTCATAGGCTTTATGCTTCCGGTTCCCGTAGGTGGATTCCGTAATAATGTAATCCGCGCCGGAAAGAACAGATGGGTCTTCCACGATTGGCTGTTTCGGCTGTCCCACGTCGCCGGAAAAAATCATCGTCGTCTTTTTCCCGTTTTCTTCAATGGCCAGATATACTGTAGCGCTGCCAAGGATATGACCGGCTACCCGGAGCTTTGCCGTCACGCCCGGAATCACCTCAAAGGTCTCCTCAAAATTGTGCACGTAAAAATGCTGCAGCGCCGTATAGGCATCGTCTACCGTAAAGATAGGCAGTACCTCTGATTTCCCTGCCCGGAGACCTTTACGGTTGGCAAACTCCGCATCGGATTCCTGGATATGGGCACTGTCCGGCAACAGGATCGTACACAACTGCTGTGTGGATTTTGTGCAGTGAACGCGGCCTTTAAAGCCTTCCTTTACCAGCCGGGGAATCAATCCGCTGTGGTCCACATGGGCATGGGTCAGTACCATCGCGTCGATTTCCGCCGGATTAAAGGCAAACGGTCTTTCATTAAACGCTTTGATAGATTTCGAGCCCTGGAACATGCCGCAGTCCACCAGCATCTTTTTCCCGTTGACTTCCAGTAAATAACAGGATCCTGTTACAGTCCGCGCCGCGCCTAAAAAAGTCAGCTTCATAAATACAACCTCCTGAACAGCATATCGTTAAACGGTTCTCTCAGCAACGACCCACCGACAAACAGGCAGTTTGCCTTCATTAGACTATTCTAATTTATTTTATTCTCTGTTCACTCTGTTTTTCCTTCAAAATTACCTGCGGGTATCCGGTTAATTTCGGAAAAAATCTGTGAACTGTTTCCACCAGCCCGACTCACAACAGTAACTGCACTTTCCGCAGTTTTCCATGCGCGTTTCCCCAAAATAGCGCAAAATATAGTTACGCAGGCATCCGTCATGATGACAGTAATCCCACATGGCCGCGAGGAGCTGCAGCGCCCCTTCCGGTTTTTCCTGCTGCTGGGCCAGGGCCTTTCCAATTCGTAGGTCTTCACCGCTGTAGAACAGGGTGCAGCGCGCATCTGCCCCGTTACGGCCCGCCCTCCCCGCTTCCTGATAATACTCTTCCAGGCTCTGGGGCATATTGTAATTGATGACGAAAGAAATATCGGATTTGTCAACGCCCATACCAAACGCGCTGGTGGCAACAATAATCTGCACCTGGCCGTTTATAAAGGCAGCCTGTGTTACCGTCCGTTCTCCCACAGACAACCCGGCATGATAGCGGGCAGCGCTGTATCCGTGCTGCCGCAGTAACCGGAAACACCGTTCCACATGCTGATGGGTAGAACAGTACACGATGCCGCTTTTTCCTTTTACCTTTTCCAATTCATCCAGCAGAGCCCTGTCTTTATCAGCCGGGGACTTTTTTACAAAAAACAGATTGGGGCGGTCAAAGCTGCGGAGGATCACCGCCGGATCCGCAAGCCCAAGACTGTTGATGATATCCTTCCGCACCCGGGGCGTAGCTGTAGCGGTAAAGGCTGCATATAAAGGACGCTTCGGCAGCTGTTCCACGAACGACCGGATCTGCAGGTAAGAAGGTCGGAAATCATGTCCCCACTGGGAGACACAATGGGCTTCATCCACTACCACAAAAACCGGCGGATTCTTTAAGGCAAAGCGGATAAACCATTCATTCTGCAGCCGTTCCGGAGAAAGGTAGAGCAGTTTATAAACACCGGTATGAATATCATACATGACTTCATTGTAAGTATGCTTACTCATACCGCTGTTGATACAGACAGCCGGTATGTTGTTTCCCTGCAGATGGGCCACCTGGTCTTCCATCAGGGAAATGAGAGGTGAAATAACATAGGTCAGTCCGGTCTGCATCAGGGCGGGTACCTGGAAACACACTGATTTTCCCGCGCCGGTTGGCAATATGGCCAGACAATCCCTGCCGCTGAGAATCGTATCCACAACTTCCCGTTGCCCGGGGCGGAAGCTGTCGTAGCCGAACCATGTTTTTAACAGTTGCTCAGGTTGCAAAAAATCCCTCCCTTACTATGCTGAGATATTACGGAACCGCAGGTCAATTCGTCCGCACGCTTACCGGCTATCGTACAAGCTCATGTAGCCGGCGTTTCCCTGCGCTTCTATTGTATCATAATCGCCTTGCATTTTCTATGAAGTTTTGTTGAACAGGATGGGGAAAAGTAAAACAGGGAAAACAGTTACGCTTCCCCTGTTTGTTTTGGCAATCAGCGTTAATCAGAACGTCCACCGGAAAGACATATCACCGCTCCCGCCTGTGCAGGCAGAAGCGGTGTTGCATTGTTGCATATTTTGAATGTAAGGACACTTACAAATTATAGTTTACCGCATGAAGTTAGTCAGATTTCTTCCATTTTATACAATGATTACATTAACGTAACTGTCCATGCCCCAATAGTATCTTACTTCAAATCCTTAATAAAATCTTCCGCAATGCGGTTCAGCATGCCGTCATACGCTTTATCCTGACGCCAGCGGTCATCCCGGCAGTTGTAAACCGTGCGCCCGGTGCTGCGGTCTGTCAGGGTAAATTCCACCTCGGCGTAAGCGTTGCTGATCCATTCGCCCGGATGATGGATAATCCGCGGAACAGGAATCGTCACGGTTTCTTCTTTGCCGTGCTTGTCCTTTCTCACAATTTTCTGGTTCTCATAGCGTTCTTCCGTCCAGGGTTCTTTCCAATACGTGAACGTGCCAAGGCGATGCACTACCAGGGAAAGATCCAACCTGCACCGTTCCGGCCCGTCTGGCGGGACCACCAGGTTCTTGGCGCTTTTTGCCATGGCTGTGCGAAGCGAATTCAAGGCGCGCTTGGCCGGGTCGCTGTCTTCTTTAAAGTCTTCCTTCTTTTCGTACGGCGTATACACTGCTTCCGCCAGATAAATATTCACTGTGTTTTTAAAATCGTACTTCTGGTCCTTGAATTTGCTCTTGGAAGCAGAAACGGTTCCCATAACGGCCATCAGCAGGACTAACGCAAGGACAACTATCTTCTTCATAACGCCTTCCTCCAAAATCATGAAATAAGCAGGTGAACCAGTTCTGTTATTATAACAACGATGACTTTATAATTTTCAACATGCCTGCTGATTTATTATATCAAAATGCAAGAGTGGTGTAAATCGTTTCCCCTGCTGGCTTCCTTACGCGCCGAACAAGTCGCTGTGTGTGCCTGTCCGGGCGAAAATTAAAACCGGTACAACAATGCGGAGATAAAAATCCTGCCGCGTTATATGTGCAGCAGGATTCGATTAATCACTATTCAGTTTTTACAGCACGGCAACGCCGATAGTGTCGGCAATTTTGCGAATCGCTGCCTCAGAGAGTTTGCTGATTTTTTTAATAGATTCCAACGGGTAATTGTCGCGCAACATGTCTGTGGCAACACGTTCGTTGACTTCCTTTTCTGTTTCACGTCGTTCCTCTCGCCGCAACAACTCCCGTTCTCTTTCTTCATCATATTCTGTCAGGAACATGTCTGTCACCTCCGCCCTGTTCGCTATCAAAAATGAACGAATCACAAAATCTTCCGGCATTTCATTAATCGCCGCATCCACCGCCGCAGCAAAATCCTGCATCTCGCGCTGGCGTTCCCGCACCTTTTCCACCAACCAGGCGTACTCGCGTAACGGCTGGCACGCATCCGTCAACGCCCTGTTCTTCCCAAAATTGATGTTAAGCATCGTCACCTTCACTTCAATGTCAGCTTCACCGCCAAACGCGTCGCTCAGTCTTAACACCCGCCGTTCCGGCTGCTCTGCCGTGCCATTATAGAAACAGATGCAGTGCGGTTTGGGCAGCGGCTGCAGCCGGCTGCTGTACCGGGAATAATCACTCGTTACGATGCGCTTTTCATACAGTTTGCTGGCATAATTGAGAAAACGCCAGGGCATGTTGGGATTAAACGTGCTCTGGTGCTCCCACAGGTTGACCTCGTTCAGAATGATAAACGAGACGTCATTCTTCATCCCCATGTATACCACGTCTTCCATCGTATTGAAACGGATATCATCAGGATTACTGTGCCGGGACCCGTTGACGGCGTTGTACAACGACAGCGTCCATTCTTTATTCGCCGGGTTGCCAAAAATGAACTTAAAGACCCTGTCCTTGTATGTTATGTTGGTTCCCTTCTTCAAACCAACATTCCTTTTTCGTTTTTTAATTATCAAAACGATTCTCCTTTTCACTTCAATCGGTTCGATTGCCGTGACAAAGAAAAACTGGCTCACCCTTATTTTAAAACGAAGCGGCGCGGTTTGCAATAAATACTTGCAACGTGGCGCTGAAATTTTTGTGAAAAAATATCCTGCCGCGTTATATGCGCAGCAGGATTCATAACTCCCAAATAGTATCTTACTTCAAAACTTTTACAAAATCTTCCGCGATACGGTTCAGCATACCGTCACGGCTCAGAACGTCCACTGGAAGGCCGCGTTGAAGGACACGCCCCGCTGCTTGCCTGCCCAGCCTGCCAGGGAGATGTCCATATGGAACGGGGACTTGTCACTTGGCTGGCATTTTACGCCCAGCTCCAGCATGCCGCTGGATCCCTTCATGGAAGGACTGGGGGTAGACAGGCCCCGGTAGGTTGCCCTGGCGTCAGAGTCGAACTCGTAATCCCAGGCCAGCCCGGCGTATAACGATGCGTTCGCTTTCAGCGGATGGGTGTAACGGGCGCCCAGGCGGATGCGGTTGGAATTCACCGCGTCAAAGTGATAACGCTCGCCTGTGGACAGCGTGGCGTCCGTTCCGTTCTGATGGGTATAGAAATACTTGGCATAAACATCCAGGGCATCGTCCTTTTTGCCAACCTGCAACGTCTTGCCTACTCCGGCATGGAAGCCAAGGTAGTTGCTGCCGCTGTCATACTCGGTATCCATGGCGCCGTACCCTTTGTAATCACTGCTGAGATGACCGAAGCGAACGGAAGCCTCATAGTTGATGCCGTTCTTCAGCTCATTGCGCAGGAACCAGCCGCCGCCGGTGAACCGGTTCTTGCCGTCCGCTTTCGTCCCGTTATCCAGATAGCTGTCATAATTGGCGCGCCCGTGTTCCACAAAAGGACCGGTGATAAGGGTATGGTTCTCGCCTTTGATCTCTTTAGCGAAGCCTGCTGCCAGTCCCCAGCCCCGGCTGTCCACATGGGAACCGGTCTTGTACCGCATTTTGTTGCCACCCGTATAAACGAAAGGCGTAAAGCCGCTGCCCGTTTCAGCCCGAACCGCGTCCTTTGCCGCAGCAAAGCCTTTATCCGTTACCACATCTATGCTGTTGTTCAGTACAGCCATGGCAGCGGAACGGGTCTCCACCAGGGACTTTGTATCGTCTTTCAGTTGCACGCCGGAGCCGCCTCCGCCAAATGGGCCGCTCAAAAGCGTACCCACAAGAGCCTTGCCCTCCACTTTGATATCCATGTCACGCTCAATGGAAACGCCCTCGGTAAATGTGGCAACCGTTTGTTCCGGCTCACCTATGATTCCCGCTTTGGTGTCGAGCAAATTAATCTTGTCTCCAGTGTCAAGCCTTGTGCCGCCGGGGACGGAAACAGCTACCTTCGTATTTCGGAGGTCAGTTCCTTCCGTACCGACAGCCTGCAAAATCGTGTTCCCATTTTTGACCGTATCGGGTAGATAATAGTTGATTTGAGCGAAATTTTTGATGTTTTTAACTTTGATATCTGAGGCATAGACATTCAATATGGGGTTCGCGTCCTTCAACGCATTGTTGAATTTGGATTTCGTACCGTGCAGTACCGCGTTTGTAAGGTTGAGATCATAAACCTTGTAAAGCTCGATGGAGTTGTTTTTCTCCACGCCAAAGTATCCCGTGTGCCCGGCGATAATGTCGCCGATCACCGTGCCGCCGAGAATCACGACGGAATTGCGCTCCGCCCTGCCGTCTTTGGCATAGCCGCCGTAAATCGTGGTTGCTGTGCCGTTGAAAGTCGGCTCATACAGAATTACCGAGTTATTATAAGCCACGCCGGGGCTCGAATCGCCGTCTGCTCTGCCTCCGAAAATATTGTTCCCGGTAAAGACGCCCTTCCTGAGTTCCACGGTGTTGTTGCTGGCGGTGGGGGCGGAGCCGTTATTTGCATATCCTCCGTATATATCGGCGCCCAAAGTGCCGCCGAGAATCTGCACCGAGTTGTTGTTCGCGCTTGCGTTATCTCCGCTTGCATCGCCTCCATAGATTGATCCCTTATAGACGCCTGCCTTGGCGTTGCCGAGCATGACGACGTTGTTCGAGGCGTTGGCTTTGTTCCCGCTGGCGTCGCCGCCATGCAACTGCTTGATGGAGCCGTCGAAGCCGCTGACGTCCACGGTGTTGCCGTTGGCCGCAGAGCCGTAGCCGCCCCAAATATTGGCTTCGTTGAGATTGCCGCCGCTGATTACGACGGTGTTATTGCTGGCGGTGGAGGCCGACCGTCCGCCGTAGATCGACGGGAAACTGCCGTTGATATTGCCGCTGGAAATCCGGACGGTGTTGCTGTTGGTGGGGGTGTTTTGGTTGCCGTACCCGCTGCTGTACGAGCATCCGCCGCAGACGGTATCGGCGGTTCCGCCGGTGACGACGACCTTGTTGTCGCTGGCGGTTCCGCCGACAACGGTGAGATTTTTGTATCCGCCGCCCTTGAGATTAAGGGTATGGCCGCTGCCATGGCCCGCGTAAAAATCCGGAACATAGCCACCAAGGGGACTGAATCCGCCCGTTGGGGAAAGGTTCAGCACATTGTTGCTGCCCTTGCCGTAATATTGGAAGACATACATCGGATGACCTGCATTCCCCGGCTCATGACCTAAGCTGCTCCATGCTTGGGCTTCGTTGTTGATGTTATACGTCGCGGCATTCACAGCCGGCTGCGCGATACACAGCGTTGCCCCCAACGCAAACACGCTGAGCAATATTTTTGCTTTCCTCTCTTTTGTGATCCTGGTAGTCATACAAACCCCTCCTCCAATGTATTGAACAGTTTCATAGTAACTATTGTAAACGTATGCATATTGACAATCAGCCTGCCAGAAAAACGGCGCAACAAAAAAGCACAGAGCTACGCTAATAGCTTTGTGCTTTTTTTAATTGTTGAATTGCAACCAAACAAAACAGCGCTTCCGCCCTGCCTGCCCGGCTCTGATTTTCTGTTATGGACGCATGCAGCC